>JAHBXY010000059.1 GCA_019636275.1 Planctomycetota bacterium
GCGCCGCGCGGACCTCGTGCACGAGCAGCACGAGCCACACGGGCAGGCTGGCGACCAGGTGCGCCGCGGCGCCGGCGGCGACGAACGACCCCAACGCCGCGGCCAGGCCGGCGGCCACGGCGGCCAGGAGGGCCGTCGCGCCCAGGCCGACGGCAGCCACCCTGACGCCGGTCGCGTCGCCCGTCCCCGGCTCGGCCGGCCCGCGGTCGTCGCCCTGGTGCATGTCCCCCCTACCCCGCGACGGCCGCTCCGGTTCAGCGGCCGGGGGCGGCAGTCTAAAGCCAAGGTCCGATCACCGGTGGTTCAGGGCGCCAGGTGTGTTGCGGCTCCCGCACGTTCGGCGCGTCTTTGCGGAAACGTCCCACGCGCCGCGGCGCGTCAACTCCCGTTGTGGTGGGCTTTGGCTCGGTGCGTCGTAAGATCTTTTGCCCAAAGGGTCGACCCTGTCGGTGGGGTCGTCTATCATGGGGGTCTCGAGGGGGAGGAGGGCGACCATGAACCCGACGACGGAACGGCCCGAACTCCGTGCTGCCGCGTCACTTGGCGCCTGGGAGGCCCCGGAGCCCCAGGAGCGGCCGCGCTACGCCATGCAGCGCACGAAGGCCGCCAGCCTGCGCCAGTTGCCGGCGCGGCTCCTCCTCACGCGCGCCCGGACCGAGGGCGAGGCGCACCGCCGCGCACGGCCGGTGCTGGAGGACTAGCTCCTCTCCGGCGCGATTCGACAGCCCCGAGCCCGGGAGGCATCGCCGCCCGGGCTCGGTGTGTTTCCGGAGCATCAGGCGACGGTCAGGGCCCGCGTCGCGCGGTCGGTGTCGACCACCGCCTCGAGCGTGGTCTCGACGACCTCCTCCTGAGACCCGCGCCGGTTCCGCACCGACGCGGGATGGTCGGCCGGGAGGCGGAACGAGAACGGCCAGCGGCGCAGGCCGGCCGGGATCGCCACGCCGGCGGCGGGCGCGCCCAGGAACGAGGCCACGCCGTCCGACAGGCGGCCCAGGGCGCCCGCCGGCGCGTCGCCGACGAGCGGGGCCTCGCGGTCGACGATCGTCTGCACGCGCGGCGGGGTCGTCGGGTCGGCGAGGTCGCGCGTGGTCAGCGTCGCGCGCAGGCGCAGGACGCCGCCGCGGACGCGCAGGGCGCGCGGCGCGGCGACGACGACGAAGCCCTCGACGAGGTCGCCCCGGCGCGTCGAGCCCGCCGCGAGCTCGACGTCGAGGCGGCGGCGGTCGCAGGCGGCCGGGTCGTCGATGGGCGCCTCGACGCGCAGGACCATCGGCGCGGCCTGGCCGGCGTCGGCCTCGAGGGCCCGGAACGGATGCCGCGCCGGCGCCTCGACGCCGAGGCCGGCGAGCGGCACGAGGACGCCCAGCCGACGCGCGCGCGTGGCCTCGCAGCCGAGGAGCGTGCAGCGCCCGTGCTCGGCCAGGCAGTCGCGGTGGTGCGCCGTGCCGCACCCCTCGCACACGAGCGGCGGTCCCGGCGGCACGAGCTCGCCCGCCGGCGACTCGTCCAGGGCGCGGCGGCAGAAGGGGCAGCGGCTCGTCGGCCCGGGCCCCGCCCGCGTGATGCTCACGGCCGGCGCGCGGGCGGCGACGAGGTCGCCCTCGGCGCGGCTCCAGGCGGCGAGGGCGTCGAGCGCCGCGCGGAGCGCGTCGGCGTCGGCGGCGGCGACGCGCAGGCCGGCGTCGTCAGGGCCGAGGAGCAGGGCGGCCGTCGGGCCCTGGCCGAGGAGCGCGAGCAGCAGGTCGGCCTGGCCGTCGAGTACGGCGACGAACGCGTCGGCGCGCTCGACGACCACCTCGAGCGGCGCCACCGGCCCCGCGACCGGCGCGCCCCCCGCGCGGGCGGCGGCCACGGCCGCCTCGAGGCGCGCTCGCTCGCGGGCATCGCCGTCCGTGGCCAGGGCGACCAGCCGCGGCCGCCGCAGCCCCAGACCGCGCAGGGCGCGCAGCCCTTCGGCCACGGCGCGGGCGACCGCGTCGGGGGTCGAGGCGTCCGGCGGGCCGGCGCGGTCGCCGCCCTGCGCCGGCTCGAGTACCCTCGCGCGCCCGGCCGCAGGCGCAGGCGGCATCGTCGCCGGCAGCGGCCCCACGAGGAACAGGGCGTCGAGCGCGCCCTGACACACGGGTCTCGCGGGTCGGCGTCGGTGACGAGCGCGCAGCCCGGCGCGCCGCGCTCGCGCGCGCGGGCCAGCGCGTCGCGCAGGAGGCCGGCCGCGCGCACCTGCTCGACGCCGGCGTCGGGCCGGGCGGGCCCGACGAGGACGAGGTCGACCGGTCCTTCGCGGCGCGCCCGCTCGAACGCCGCGACCCCGCGGCGTTCGTCGCCGGGGAGCACGAGGCCGATGCGGGGCAGCGGGTCCGGCACGCCCGGAGCGTATGCGCTCGAGGCGGGCCGGGCCAGGCGGCGCCTCGACGCGCGCATCGGCCGCTGGTACCCTGGATGCGCCCGGGGAAGGGGGCTCGACCCATGAACGGCGACGACCCGATCCAGGACCGACTGCGGCGGCACGGCCTCCACGTGGAGCGCCGCGAGTCGAGCCAGCTCCGGCAGATGCTCTTCAGCGGCGTGGGCGGCATCGCCGGCACGGCGGTCGCCGCCGCCGCCGGCGCCGGCTGGCTGGGGCGCGCGGTGGCCTCGCTCGGCGGGTCGGTCGTGGGCGTGCTCCTGGCCACCCACCGCGTGACCTACGAGCCGCGCGACGACCGGCCCGTCGACGGTCCCGACGACCCGCGTCGCTGGAGCGATCGCCGGTAGACTCCCCTGGGATGAGCGATGACCTGAGGGCGCGGCTCGAGGCGCACGCCGGGCGTCTCCTCGACCTGTGGGCGCGCAAGGGCTGGGACGAGGTCCGCGGCGGCTGGCACGAACGCCTGGGCCCCGACCGCGCGCCCGTGCCGGTCGACTTCCGGCGCGTGATGGTCGCCGGGCGGATGATGTTCCTGTTCTCGGCCGGGCGGCCGTTCGGCGAGCCCGGGCGCGACCGGGCGCTGGCGCGGCGCACGCTCGAGTTCGCGCGCGACCGCCTGCGCGACCCGGTCCACGGCGGCTGGTGGTTCAAGGTGGACCTCGATGGGCGGCCGGCCGACCGGACCAAGGACCTCTACGGGCACGCCTTCGCGATCTTCGGCCTGTCGGCCGCCGCGCTCGCCTGGGGCGACGCCGAGGCGCGCGACCTGGCGCTCGAGACCTTCGAGGTGGTCGAGCGGCGGCTGCGCCTCGCCGAGGGCTGGTACGCGGCGGCGGCGCGCGAGGACTGGACGGTCGACGACCGGCGCCTCCTGCAGAACCCGCACATGCACCTGCTCGAGGCCTACCTGGCCCTGTTCGAGGCCACGGGCGAGGCGCGGGTGCGCGCCGCCGCGCGCGGGCTGGTCGACCTGTTCGAGGCGCGCCTCCTCGACCCGGCGACCGGCGTCCTGCGCGAGTTCTTCGACGAGCAGGGCCGCCCCGACCCCGAGGTCGGCGACGTCGTCGAGCCGGGGCACCACTTCGAGTGGTTCTGGCTGCTGCATCGCCACGCCGAGGTCACGGGCGACCGCCAGGGGCTGGCCCACGCCGACGCCATGTTCCACCGCGCGCGGCGCGACGGCCTCGACCCGGCGCACGGCGGCGTCTACGACCAGGTTTCGGCGCGCGACGGGCAGGTGCTCAAGGCGACGAAGCGCTGCTGGCCGCTGACCGAGTGCGTGAAGGCGCACGCGGTGATGCTCCGGCGCACGGGCGCGCAGGGCGACCTCGAGGCCCTGCGCGCGCAGGGCCGGCTGCTCCTCGACGTCTACCTGCGGCCCGACGGCGGCTCGGTCGAGCACGTCGACCGCGCCCTGCGGCCGTTCGACGCCACGACCCCGGCCAGCACCGGCTACCACGTGCTCCTGGCGCTGCTCGAGGCCCTGCGGGCCTTGCCGGGGTGACCCCGACGGTCCGCGGTGGTACAACCGGCGGACCGAGGAGGCCCCGTGACCCGACCCGCCCTGGTCGCTCTGGCGCTCGTCGCCGTCGCCGCGACGGCCTTCGCCGCGCCCTCGCCCAAGGAGGTGAAGGACGCGCTCGACTCGAAGGACGCGGCGCGCATCCGGGCGCTGCTCGGCCAGCTCCGGGGCGAGCTCGACGCCGCCAGCGTGCGGGCCGTGCTGGACGCGGGCGAGGCGATCCACGCGGCCGGCGTCTACGAGGACACGGTCGAGGTCCTGGCCACGGCGCACGGCGACGCGCTCACGGCGCTCGCCGACGGCTACGGCCGGGCGCGTCGCAACCCGTCGGCGCGCTTCCTCGTGCTCGACGCGCTGGCGCGGGTGCAGGACCCGATCGGGCCGAAGACGCTGGCCGACGCGGCCAAGGGCGACTCGCACCCGGGCGTGGCGGTCTACGCCGTGCGCCTGCTCGGGCGGCGCGGCGACGCGCGCTCGGTCGAGGCGCTGATCGAGGTGCTCAAGGACGCGCGCGGCGAGCGCGCCGGCGTCGCGCGCGAGGCCGAGTCGACGCTGGGCGGCCTGGCCGGGCAGGACCTGCGCGGCCACGACGCCTGGTCGCGCTGGTGGGCCGAGGCCAAGGGCGGCTGGGGCCGCGGCGCGGCCGCGCCGGCGGCTGGGCAGGCGGGCGGGGGCGACGGCACGCGCACGCGCACGGTGATCGACCGGCTGCGCGAGCGGCGCCCGGGCGACCTGCGCACGCTCGAGCGCCTGGGGCGCGACGAGATCCTCGTGTTCGAGGCCGAGTTCGACCGCGTGCAGAACGTGCTCGCGAGCCTCAAGCTCCCGCACCAGGTGCACCCGCGCGCGTCGATCGAGACGGTCGCGCTCCACCCGCGTCGGCAGGTGCTCGTCTTCAACTGCGCCGGCGACGCGCTCTCGCCGGCGGCCTGCGCGCGGATCCGTCAGTTCGTGTGCCAGGGCGGCTACGTCTTCACGTCGGACTGGGAGCTGGGGAACCTCCTCGTGAAGGCGTTCCCCGAGGCGGCGGTCTCCGGCGGGCGGCGCTCGGCCGAGCACAACGTGCGGATCTTCCCGCCGCAGACGAGCTCGATCCACCCGCTCCTGCGCGACGTCTTCCCGCTGAACCCCTGGGAGGCGGAGCAGCGCAAGCTCACCTGGGCCGTCGACGGCGCGTCCGAGTTCTTCCAGCCGAACGCGGCGCTGACGGTGCTGGCCGAGGCGCCCGAGCTGCAGCCGCTCTACGGCAGCACGATCGTGGCCGCGACCTTCGCCTACGGCCCCGACGGGCGGCCGGTCACGGGCGACCTGCGGCGTCGCGCGCCGCGCCGCCAGCAGACGGGCGGCGGCACGCGCGAGCGCCAGCCGGGCGACGGCGAGGGCGAGGTGGCCGACGTGCCGCACGTCGGGCGCGTACTGCACGTCGTGTCGCACTTCCAGCACCAGACGAGCGAGTCGGGCGACGGCTTCGCCCTGCAGCAGCTGCTCCTGAACTTCATCGTGGAGAAGCAGGAGGCGCGGCGGGGGAACTGACCCCCCCGCCGGCCGGGCGCCGCCGTCGCCACTACCACGAGTGGCGACGGGCGCGGACCTCGGCAGACCGAGGGACGTCGAGGCCGTGCTCCTCCAGGAAGGCGTGGATGTCTTCGAGCCGAGCGACGTTCACGTCGATGCCGACGCCCGCGCGGTGCGGCCGCCACAGCGCGTCGAGCGCGGCGACATAGGGAAGCCACTCCGCCGGACCCCGGCCGGCCGCCGCCCTCAGCGCCCCGATCAGCTCGCGGGAGCGGGGCCTCGGGTCGTCGGCGGAGCTCGCCTCCCAGGGCGGCGACTCCTGCCCGGGGCGCGCCAGGACGCCGCAGAGGCGGCCCGACCGATCGAAGAGGCCGCTCCCGAGGTGACCGACCTCGAGCGGCTCGTTACGCGGTGTTTCCCCCTGCCGCAACTCCCACCAGCCAGGAGGAGTGCCGACGAGGGGCGCCCTCCGCACCTCGTTCGGGCACAGGTTCGACCACCAAGGAGACGGCCTCGGGTGGAGGAGCAGCGTTCCTACGCCCTCTGGGGCCACGGAGCGCTCCGTGTCGCGCGGCGAGGCCAGCCGCGCGGTCGGGACCCCGTCCGTGGTCGGCCCCGCGTGGACGCGCAACAGCGCCAGGTCTCCTCGGGTCCAGCGCTCGAACTCGCGGACGAGGAGCCGCGCGACCCGCTCCTGGCGCTCCGCGGGCCAGGCGAGGAGCTCCTCGAGCGAGGCCGCCTCGAACGCCTCCGCGAGGGGGGCCTCCTCGTGAATCGCCCGGACGGTCTCCGCGTCGGGCGCGAACGGGGTCGCGAGGTACGCCACCCAGCCGCTGCCAGCCGCCCCATCCCCCTCCCGCGCGGGCTCCGGCGCGAACACCCAGGCGGCCGGGCTGGCGAGGCGGGCCACGATGCGCTCGCTCGTGAGCACGAAGATGTGGCCGTCGCGGTCGCGCAGCAGCGTCCCGCAGCCCATGGACCGCTCATCACCCACGATCACCTGCCCGGGCATCAGATGCGGGTGGGCGGGCACGGATGGCAACCGCTCCTGGATGTGCTTCGGCACCCCCAGCGGGTCCGCGCACCGGACCCTGGGCTCCTCCCTCGCGGGTGGAGAGGTCCCGCAGCCGCCCGGCAGGAGCAGGGCGGCGCCGGTGATGAGGAACGGCGAGCCGATGCGCGCCGCTCGCCGTGGCGATGGTCCGTTCATGTGAGATCCCCTTTCGTCTCGCGGGTGGCCTTCCCGCCGGGGATCAGCGCACCGGGCGTGCCCTCGCGGGCCAGCGGGCGAGCGCGCCCGTGGACCGGCCGGCGTCGCGGCAGAGCGGGGGGCAAACGAGAGCGGGCTGACTTTCAGGCCCTTCGCAGCGCGCCTCCCGAGCGTCCCACGCGAGAGCCCGACGGGACGGCGGAGCCGTCGTGGCGCCGGGAGGCGTGCGTCTGCCGCCCTGCACTCGCGCCGTGGGGCGGCGGAGGAGGCGCCGCGGCTGGTCGACCAGCGCCCCCGCCTCGTGCAGCGGCGCCGTGCCGTGACTCGACGGCCGCCTGCTCGTCGGGCACCCCGGCGGTGGCCGAGGCTGGGCGGGCGCCCGACCCGGGTCCCGGGCGCCGGTGGGGCGGTCGGGCGGGCCGACGAGCCCTACCTGAGCACGCCGCTCACGAGGCCGTGCCCCGACGGCGTGTCGACGATCCTCACCTCGCGGAAGCGCTCGTCGAGCAGCTCGGCGTGCTGCGCGGCGGCCTTGGCCACGAGCCACAGGCGGCCGCCGGGGCGCAGGGTGGACGCGGCGGTGTTGACGAACGAGCGCGCGATGCGCCAGTTCGAGTAGTAGGGCGGGTTGGTGACCACGAGGTCGAAGGCCGGCTCGCCGAGGTCCTCGAGGTCGGCGCGCAGGAGGGCTTGCGCGTGGGGGGCGTGGTTCCCGGCCGCGTTGCGCACGGCGAGCGCGACTGCGCGGGCGTTCGAGTCGACGAGGACGACGCGCGGGGCCTCGGGCGCGACGGCCAGGCCCAGGGCGCCGTAGCCGCAGCCGATGTCGAGCACGGCATCGCCCGGGAGGACCTCGACGCCGTCGGCCAGGGCGCGCGTGCCGGCGTCGAGGTGCGAGTAGCCGAAGGTCCCCGGGCGGGCCTCGAGCTTCAGCTCGCGGCCGCGGAGCGTGGCCGTGATGTGGTGCCGGTGGTCGCGGACCTCGGCCTTCGCCTTCGTGCGCTTGGCGCCGAAGCACAGCCCCTTGCGCTTGCCGTCGTGCGCGATCGTCGAGTTGCCGAACACGTCGCGGACGACGCGGTTCAGCCACTCGCCGCGGCGGTCCTCGGTCGCCGCCAGCAGCCGGCCGCCCGGCTTCAGCACCGCGTGGGCCTCCTCGAGCAGCTCGCGGCCGAGCTGGGCCTCCTGGCCACGGGGGAAGGGCAGGGCGACGAGGTCGAAGCCCCCCTCGTCCGCCGCCGGTGCGGCCTCGCCGGGCACCGGGGCGCCCGGGAGGTCGGCGGCGCAGCGGACCTCCGCCGTGACCTCGTTGTGGGCGAACGTCCGGCGGACCTTCTGGGCCACGTAGGCGTCGAGGTGCCACCACACGACCCGCGCGTCGGTCGCCCACAGGCGCGCGGCGGCGAGCGCCACCGCGCCCTCGGTGTCGAAGCCGCAGAGCAGGCGCCCGGGGGGCTTGGCGGGGAGCGCCTCGATCAGGAGGCGCTCGGCCGCGCGCACGCCCTTGCGCGAGCGGAAGCAGAGGCTGCCCTGGCGCAGGGGGTCGTCGTGGGTCGCGTCCTGCGGGTTGCCGAGGATGAGGGGCTCGCTGTTCATCGCCGCCATCTTCGCACGCGCAGGTCAGTCCTGGAGCGAGCGCTGGAGGGTGAAGAACACGAGGACGTTCGCGGTCGTGCACAGGCAGGCTGTGAGGCCGGCGACCAGGGCGAAGCCGTGGACCAGGGGACGCAGCAGCTCGAGAGCGGGCGTGTCGGCGACGCGCCAGCCCCCGAGCGCCAGCGCGGCCGCGCCGGCGACCACCAGACTGGCGGGAACGGCGACGGGGTTCCCCGAGACCGCGGCCGTCACCCAGGGGAGCTCCACACCAAGGCTCACGAACGCGGCCCGGAAGGCGGCCGCCGTCGCGGCGAGGTAGCCCGCCGACGCGGCGCACACGCCGGCGCTGACGAAGGCGAGCCCCGGGTGCAGCAGCGGCCGGGGCGGCCGCGCGGCCGGCGCCTTCGCGGCGGGCGCCTCCTCGGTCGAGGTGTCGTCCCGGCGCCGCTCGCCTGAGCGCTCCTGCGTGGTCATCGCCTCTCCTCCGGCGCGTCGGTCGCCTGTTCGGACAGGGGGAACGCCAGCTCCGGCGTGGGGAGCACCCGGCAGGCGTCGAGGTCGAAGTGCTCGTCCGTGATCGGGACGTCGTCGCGCGAGAAGCAGAGCACGCGCCCCTCGTCGCTCACGAACCAGGTCTTCAGGCCCGAGCCGGGCTCCGGGCGCGCGACCGCGAAGAACCGCTCGCGCGGGGCGGTCCGGCTGCGCCGAACCGTCACCGCGTAGTGCCCCCGCCAGAGCCAGTCCTGGTGCAGCGGCGCGAGCTCACGGATTCCGGAGCGTTCCGTCGCCTTCACCAGCGCGGCGAGGTCCGGCGCGAGCTCGCCCCCACCGTCGCCGAGGCGGCCCTTCCGGAGCAGGTCCTGCGCCAGGTGCACCGCCTCGAGGACCTGCGGCATGAGGGCCTCCGCGTCGCGCGCGCGGAGCCGCTCGTCGACGGACTGGAGGCGCGTGCCCGTCGTCTCCAGGGCCTCGAGGAGCTTGAGCTGCTGCAGCCCGAAGAAGCCCCCCATGCCGAAGGTCGAGGCGAGCAGGAGCGCCGCCGCGGCCAGGTAGCGGCGCGGCGACCAGGCCGGCGGCGGGGCGGCCGGCGGCGCCTCGTGGCGCGGCCGGAGGTCGTCGCGGGCGGGCGCGCCGCACCAGGCGCAGAAGGGCGCGCCGGCGGGGGTGTGGCGCTCGCAGCCGGCGCACACGACCGACTCGGCGCCGCCCACCTCGACCGCGCGCGTGCCGCCGCAGCCGAGGAGGGAGCACCCGTGGTGCTGCGCGAAGCAGGCCGCGTGGTGGGGGGTCGCGCAGGCCGCGCACAGGGCGATCGAACCCGCCTGCAAGGCGTCGTGGCAGAAGGGGCAGCGCCGGCGCACGGTGATCCGGGGCGGGGCCGGGGCGGGCTCGGAGGCCTCGTCGGGTGCTTCGTCGGGCGTCAGGCCGCGCGCGAGGAGGCCATCGAGGTCGGCCCAGGCGCGCGCCTCGTCGGCGAGCGACGGGTCGGCTTCGAGCGCCGCGCGCACCGCCTCGCGGTCGCCGTCGTCGAGGTCGCCGCCGGCGTAGAGCGGCAAGAGGTCGAGCACCTCGTCGCGGGTCACGCCGGCCTCCCCGGGGCCAGGCGGCCCTTGAGCGCCTCGCGGGCGCGCTTGAGCCGCCCCTGCACGGTCGACACGGGCACGTCGAGGCGCTCGGCGATCGCCCGGTAGTCGAGGCCGCCCTCGTATCTGAGCACGATCACCTCCCTGAGGTCGTCCTCGAGCAGGCCGACCGCCTCGCGCACCCGGGCGCGCTCCTCGTCGGCCTCGAGGCGCTCACCCGGGCCGGCCTCGGCGGCGGGCGGGTCGGCCAGGGCCACGGCGTCCTTCGCGTCGCGCATGTGCTTGAGCACCTTGTTCCTGGCGATGGCGAACAGCCAGCGCCCGGCCCCGTCGTCGGGGACGCCGCGCGCCAGCGCGGCCCCGAACGTCTCCTGCACGAGGTCGTCGACGAGCGCCCGGTCGCGCACCCGCGCGCCGATGAAGGCGCGCAGGGCCCGCCCGTGCTCCCGCACGAGCGCGTCCGCCGCGGGGGCGTCGAGCCGGGTCAGGTCCATCGTCCTCTTGCCCTCCCATTCCGTGAGCTGCCGGGTCGAGACCGGAATTCCCGGATCGCTCGGAGGCGTCCCGGATCCGGGCTCCTGGACGCGCCGTGAACGGCCGAGGCGGGGCGTCGTGTGCTAAGTTCGCAGGACCGGGGACGTAGCTCAATCGGTAGAGCAGCTGGCTTTTAACCAGTTGGTTGCCGGATCATGACCGGCCGTCCCCATGTCATAAGCGCGACCGCCAGGATCCCTGCTGGCGGGCGGTCTTGACCCGGTGGCAGTTCACACACCGGACCTCGCACTTCGCGATCTCCTCGTGCAGCACATCCGGCGTCACGCAACGAGCCGCCAGTCGCTGAACCTCTCTGATTTTGCGGCCACGGATGTGGTCGAACTCCAGCACCACCACGTCAGCCTCTCCGCAGTCGACGCAGGGGTGACTCGCGAGGTGTCGAAGAACGATGTCGCGGTTCCGCTTCAGATAGAGCCGGGACTTCTCCGCAACGACGTCCTTGTGCTTCTCCCTATTTCGCGCGTAGTAGGCGCGCGAGGCTCGTCGATTGCACTCGCGGCAGTGCGGCTGGAGCCCGTCCTTGCTCCCGGCCTTCCGATTGAAATGCCTTGCAGCAAGCACGTCTTTGCAGATCACGCAGGCCTTGGTGCTCACGACCAGTCCCTCCCCTCCTCCATGGCCCGCGCAGCGCGCCAGATCCACCAGTTCCGCTCGCGCGCGGTCTTTCGCCGGTGGCAGTTCCCGCAGCGGACCTCGCACTTCACCACCTCTGCGACCACGCTCGCCAGCGACCGGCCAATCAGCGCGGCGACGGCCGCGACCTTCACCCCACGGACGTGATCGAACTCCAGCACCCTGGGGTCCGCCACTCCGCAGTCGACGCAGGGATGCGTGCTGAAGTAGTCAAGGAGGTAAGCACGTATGAGGTCCCGTTGCGCCTCGTTGCGTTTCGCGATCGCGTCGCGGCGACCGGGATCCGCCCGGTAGTGCTCACGCTCCCAGGACTGGGCGCACTCCTTGCACCGCGACTGCCTCCCGCGCCCCCGCCTGCTGAACGCCTCGACCGGCTTCTCCACCCCGCAGCGCGTGCACCGCTTCGCTCCCACCTGCCACCTCCGCCCGTGTTCGGAGTATGTCAGGCCCCACCGACACCCCCGGGCCGGTGCCTGCACCCGGCGCGCGGCGGTATGATCGCGCCCATGAGGCGACGTCGACGCAAGGAGGAGCCGGTCCGGCGGAAGCGCGCGCGGGGCGACGAGCGCCCGTCCGGCGCGCGCGCGGAGCCGATCGACCGCGAGGTGCTGGAGCGGCTGGACGCGCTGGCGACGGCCATCGCGAAGGACCCGAGGAGCGCGGACCTGCGCGAGGAGCGCTCGCGCCTGCGCCTCGAGGCGCACGACCTGGCCGGCGCCCTGGACGACGTGCGGGCGTGGCTGGAGGCGGCGCCGCAGGACGCGCGGGCGCACCACCGGCGCGGCGAGGTGCTGGCCCACCTCGGCGACGACGTGGGCGCGCGCGACGCGTTCGTGCGCGCGACGGGGATCGACCCGCGCGGCGCCGACCACCACGCGGCGCTCGGCGCCGTGCGCGCGGCCCTGGGCGACCTGCGCGGGGCGCTCGGCGCCTACGACCGGGCGCTGCTGCTCGAGTCGGAGAACGGCGGCGTGTCGTCGGCGAGCCTCGTCGGCCGCGCACGGACCAAGGCCGAGCTGGGCGACCTCGAGGGCGCCCTGACCGACCTCGACGCGGCCTGCGCCAAGGACGACCGCGAGGCGCTCGTCGCGCGCGCCGACGTGCACCTGCGCCGCGGCCAGGCGCAGGCGGCGATCGACGACCTGTCGCGCGTCCTCGACCACGACCCCGAGCGCGTCGACGTGCGCACCAGGCGCGCCCAGGCGCGCCTGCGCGCGGGCGACCCGGTCGGGGCCCGCGCCGACCTCGACCAGGCGATCGCCCAGGACCCCGACCACGGCGAGGCGCTGCTGCGCCGGGGCGAGCTGCGCTGCCTCACGGGCGACCACGAGGGCGGGCGCGCCGACCTGGCGCTCGCGGCCCACGCCCAGCCCGGGCTGCGCACGGCGTCGCTGATCATGCGCTCCGGCTCCTACCGCGAGCAGGGGCAGTTCGGCGAGGCGCGCGCGTGCCTCGACGAGGTGTTCGCCCTCACGCCGGAGTCGGCCGAGGCCCTGCGCGAGCGCGGGCTCCTGCGCATGTCGACCGGCGACGCCAGCGGGGCGCTCTCCGACTTCGAGCGCTCGGTGGCCCTGGACCCCGACGACTACCTGTCGCGGATCGAGCGCGGGATCGCCCGCTGGCGCACCGGCGACCGGCGCGGCGCCTTCGCCGACCTCGACCGCGCCGTGGCCCTGGCGCCCGACCGCGCCGAGACCTTCGCCTCGCGCGCCAGCGTGCGCTACGAGGCCGGGCGCCTGGAGGAGGCCGCCGCCGACCTCGACCGGGCCCTGGCCCAGGACCCGCGCAACGTGGCCGCCCTGATCGGCCGCGCCAAGGTGCGCAAGGCCGGCGGCGACGGCCCGGGCGCGCGCGAGGACCTCGACAAGGCCATCGCCATGCACCCGGACGCGGCCGAGGCCTACTTCGTGCGCGGCCTGGCGCGCGAGCAGGACGGCGACCTCGAGGGGGCGCTCGCCGACTACAACGCCGCCGTCGAGCGCGACGGCGAGTACGCCCTGGCCCTCGAGGCCCGCGGCCGGCGCCGCTGGGCCAAGGGCGATCCGCGCGCGGCGGCGCAGGACCTCGAGCGCGCCGCCGTCCTGCAGCCGCACGACCCGAGCCCGCGCGCGGCGCTCGGGGCGCTGTGCTGCGAGGTCGGCGACTACACGCGCGCCGTGGTCGAGCTGACGCGCGCGCTCGAGCTCGACCCCGACGACACCGACACGCTCTGCCGCCGCGCCGAGGCGCTCCTGGAGCTGGGCGAGCTCGACCACGCCCTCGACGACCTCGACCGCGCGATCGCCCTGGCCCCCGAAGACCGCCAGGCGCGGCTCCTCCGCGCCGAGGTGCGCTACGAGGACGGCCACTTCGACGAGTCGCTCAAGGACTACACGAAGGTCGTCGACCTCGACCCGACCGATGCCGAGGCGCGCTACGGGCGTGGCTGGACGCACCTCGAGCTGGGCCAGCCCAAGGAGGCGCTCGAGGACTTCGAGGCCGCCGCGCAGAAGAGCCCCGACGACTCGCGCGCCCTCGTCGGCCGCGGCTGGGCCCGCTTCCAGACCGGCGACCTCGAGGCCGCCGGCAAGGACTTCTCGCTGGCCATCGCCAAGGACCCGTACCACGCCGAGGCCTACGTGTTCCGCGGGCGCGTGCACCTCGAGGTCGGCGAGGAGGAGAACGCCCGGCGCGAGTTCGACGCGGCGATCTCGCTCGACCAGGACGACCCCGGCGCCCACAGCGGCCGCGGCTTCGCCTACCTGCAGCTCGGCGAGCCGGCCCGCGCCCTGGCCGACTTCTCGCGCGCCGTGGCCCTCGACCCCGAGGACACCGACGCCCTGGTCGGCCGCGGCGAGGCCTACTCGGAGCTGGGCGACATCGACTCGGCCGCCGCCGACTTCGAGGCCGCCCTGGCCCTCGACCCGGACAACGCCATGGGCCACGTCGGCCGCGCCGGCGTGTTCCTGTTCCGCGGCGAGGCCCAGCGCGCCGTGAAGGCCTGCGACCGCGCCCTGCAGGTCGATCCGGAGCTCGGGCCGGCCTTCCTGCGCCGGTCGCAGGCCTACCGGGCGCTCGGCGACCCGCTCAAGGCCGACGAGGACCTGCAGCGGGCCCGGGACCTCGGCTGCGAGGAGTAGTCGGCGCTGGCTGCTCCGTTCCTCCCGCTGGACGCGCTCCGGGGCGCTCCGTCAGCGCCGCCGCACGAGGATCCACACGAAGGCCGGGCAGCCGAAGGCGTGCGTGATGACGCTCAGCGGCAGCTCGGTCGGGTAGACGAGCGTCCGGGCGAGCACGTCGCACCCGACGAGCAGGGCGCCGCCGGCCAGCGCCGCGCAGGGGAGGACGACGCGCGGGTCCGGGCCGACGAGGCCGCGCACGGCGTGCGGGACGACGAGGCCGACGAAGCCGATCGGGCCGGTGACGGCGACGATGCCGGCCGTGATGATGCTCGTGGCCAGGAACGCCAGGCGGCGCACGCGGACGGGGTCGACGCCGAGGCCGCGGGCGCTGTCGTCGTCGAGGGCGGCCACGTCGAGGCGGCGCACGAGCATGACGCACAGCGCGAGGCCGACGACGACGAAGCCGGCGGCGAGGCGCACGCGCCGGTAGCCGGCGGTCGACAGGCTGCCCATCGTCCAGCGCAGCATGGCGAACAGGTCGATCGTGTCGGCCAGGAAGTGCATGATCGAGATGAGCGCGCCGCCGAAGAGGGCCATGGCCACGCCGGCGAGCAGGAGCGTCTCGGCGGCCAGCTCGCGCGTGGACGCGATCGCGTAGACGAGCGCCGCCGTGACCAGCGCGCCCGCGAGCGCCCCGACGAACGTGGCCGGCAGGGCGGCCGAGCCGGCGAGGAGGCCCGTGTGGATGACCAGCGCGGCGCCCACCGAGGCGCCGCTGGAGATCCCGAGCGTGTAGGGGTCGGCCAGCGGGTTCTTGAGCACCGCCTGCAGGACCACGCCCGCCGCCGCCAGCCCCACCCCGGCGAGGGCGCCCAGGAGCGCGCGCGGGAGGTGCAGGGTGGCGCTGGCCGCCGTCCACGAGAGGCCCCGCGTGCCGGTGATGCACGGGGCCACGACGAGGGCCAGCGCCAGGAGGAGCGCGGCGCCGGCGATCGCCGTGACCGGCCGCAGGCGGGTCGGGCGGGTCGTCACGCCGGGCCCCCGCCGGCGCGGCGCCGGGGCACGGCGTAGACGGCGTCGCCGTCGCGGCCGACGACGGCCTCGACGTCGAACACGGCCCGCAGGGGGGCCGGGGCCAGGACGTCGGCGGGGACCCCGTCGGCGACGACGCGGCCGGCGTCGAGGGCCACGAGGCGGTCGGCGTGGCGCGCGGCCGCGTTGAGGTCGTGGGTGGCCACGACGACGGTCCGCCCCTCGCGGGCCAGGGCGGCGAAGAGCGCGAACAGGTCCAGCGCGTGCCCCGGGTCCTGGGCGCTCGTCGGCTCGTCGAGGAGCAGGGCCGACGTCCCCTGGCACAGGGCCCGGGCCACGAGCACCCGCTGGCGCTCGCCGCCCGAGAGGGTCCCGGCGAGGCGGTCGCGGAAGGGCAGGGCGCCGGCGCGCGCCAGGGCGGCCTCGGCCGCGCGCACGTCGTCGTCGCGCTCGAGGAGCAGCCCGCGCCCGAACGGGTGGCGGCCGACCAGGGCCACCTCGAGCCCCGTGCAGTCGGGCGGGGCGACGGCGCGGGCGGGCAGGAAGGCCACCTGCCGGGCGACCCGGTCGCGCGGCAGGTCGGCCAGGCGCGCGTCGCCGGCCCAGGCGTCGCCGGCGTCCGGGCGGCGGATGCCGCCGAGGAGGGTCAGGAGCGAGCTCTTGCCCGAGCCGTTCTTGCCGACGAGGGCCGTGAACGTCCCCAGGGCCAGGGCCAGGCTCACGCCGTCGACGGCCGGCGCCCGCGCGCCGGGGTAGCGCAGGCGCGCGCCCTCGACGCGCAGGGCCGTCACCGGGCGTCGTCTCCGCCGACGCCGATGTCGACCTCGCCGGCGACGGCGCGGGCCAGCTTGCCCAGGAGCACGTCGAGGCGCGGGCCCGGGATGAGCACCTCGCTGCCGGAGACGATCGCGATGCGCCCGTCGCGCACGGCGGGCACGTCGCCGAGGACGGCCCAGTCGGCGCGCAGGGCGGCGGCCTTCGCGGCGTCGACGGGGTCGGGGCAGAGCTCGATGATCAGCTCCGGCGCGCGCTCGAGGACCGCCTCGAGCGACAGGACGTGCCAGGCCAGGCCGGGCAGGTCCCCGAGGCAGCTCTCGCCGCCGGCGGCCGCCAGCAGGTCGCTCACGAACGTCCCCGCGCCCGGCGCCGAGACCTGCGCCAGGTCGCCCGGCCGGTGGCCGAAGACGACCAGCGTCCTGGGCGCGCGCGCCGGCCGCTGCGCCCGCGCGCGCCCGAAGGCGGCCTCCAGGCGGGCCACCTCGGCGCGCGCCGCGTCCTGGCGGCCGAGGAGCTCGCCCAGGCGCGTCGTCGCCGCCAGCGCCTCGGCCACGGTCTCGATGCGGAAGTGCTCGAGGCGGTAGCCGCGCTGCTCGCAGAGCTCGAACAGGCGCTCGTCCTTGACCTGCGCCAGGATGACGTCGGGCCGCAGGGCGTCGATCGCCTCGAGGTTCGGGTCGATCGCCCCGCCGATCTGCGGCAGGGCGCGCAGGGCGGGCGGCTCGACGCAGTAGCGCGACACGCCGACCACGTGCGGCAGCCCGCCCAGGGCGCATACGATCTCGGCCAGGGCCGGGGCGGCGGTGACGACGGTCGGCCGGGCGACCTCGCGCAGGCCGATGCCGGTGCCGACCACAGACTGGGTGATGGCCTCGGCGTAGGCGTCCTCGGGCGTCTTCGTCCCGCCCTCCGGGCAGCCGGCCAGGACGACGAGCAGGAGGACGAGGGCGCGTCGCATCATGTTACTGCCCCGCGCTCACGAGGGCCTCGGCCTGGGCGCGGGCCTCGGGCAGGGTGAAGACGATGACCTTGTCGAGCGGCTGCACGACGCTGTCGCCCGTGGGCACCTCGACGCGGCCGCCGGCCTCGCGGCGGATGATCGCGCCGATGAGCACGCCGCGGGGGATGTCGACCTCGCGCAGGGGCTTGCCCACGAGCGGCGCGTGGCGCGTGGCCAGGAGCTCGATCGCCTCGGCGTCGCCCTCGACCTTGGCCACCGACAGGACGCGCCCGCCGCGCACGTGGCTGAGGATCTCGGAGACGGTGAGGATCTTCGGCTCGATCACCACGTCGATCCCGGTCGAGGCCAGGAGCGGGACGTTGGCGTGGCGGCTGGTGATGACGATCGTCTTGCGCGCCCCGTGGCGGCGGGCGAGGAGGGCGGCGAGCAGGTTCTCCTCCTCGTCGTCGGAGGCGGCCACGAACAGGTCGCAGGTGCGCAGGTCGTACTCCTGCAGCAGGTCGAGCTCCGTGGCCGAGCCCTTGACGACGAGGCTCCAGTCGAGGGCCAGGGCGGCGTCGTTGGCGCGCTTGGCGTCGGGCTCGAACACGACGACGTTGGGGACGGCGCGCTCGATCATGCGCGTCACGGCCAGCCCCAGGCGTCCGGCGTCGAACACGAAGGCGCGCTCGAGCGCCAGGCGCCGCCGCTCGACCAGCGGCAGGAAGCGGGGCAGGGCGCCGCGGCCCATGACGACGGTGATGTGGTCGCCGATGAGGATCTCGTCGTCGCCGCCGGGGATGATCATCTGCCCGTTGCGCGACAGCGAGACGATCAGGAACGGCTCGTCGGGGAGGAGGGGCCGGACCTCCTTGAGCCGCTTGCCGGCCAGCGCCACGCCCGAGTGGATGTTGAACGAGTGGACGAGGATCTGCCCGTCGGCCAGCTCGTGCGCGTCGGTCGCGCCCGGCGCGGCGATGATCTTGGCCACGTGCTCGACGACGAGCGCCTCGGGGTTGATGATCCGGTCGATCGACAGCTTGCGCCGGATGAGCTCGAGCGAGCGCGGCTGGGCGTACTCGTCGTTGCGCACGCGGGCGAGCTTGTTCTTCACCCCCATGGTCTCGGCGAGGAGGCAGATGAACATGTTGAGGTGGTCGGAGTCCGTGACGGCCACGACCATCTCCGCGTCGCGGACGCCCGCCTCCTCGAGCACGCGCGGGCTGCCGCCGTCGCCGGCGAGGGCGAACACGTCGAGGCGCTCGCTGAGGGTCTGGACGACGGCCGGGTCGCGGTCGATGACCGTCAGGTCGTGGTCCTCGTGGGCCAGCTCCTCGGCCAGGTTCTGACCGACGACGCCGCCCCCGACGATGACGATGCGCATGGGGACGTCGTTTTACCACGACCTATCTCAGCTCCCGCACCTCCGCCGGCACCTCGACGACCACGCGCAGCCCGACCGTCGGCGAGACGTAGCCGTCCTCCTCGCCGCGGTCGCGGGCGGCGCAGCGGGCGTCCTCGAAGCGCCAGCGCCAGGCGCCGCCGCGGATCGCGCGACGACCGGGCGGCCACTCGAGGCCGGCGGGCGCGCCGGGGTAGGCGGCGAACGGGTCGGCGGTCCACTCGCCGACGTTGCCGGCCATGTCCTGGGCGCCGTAGGGGCTCGTGTCGTCGGCGAACGAGCCCACGGGCGCCGTCGGATGGCCGCGCAGGCGGTCGGGCGCGACCTGCACGTGCGCGCGCACCTGCGTCCCCTCGCCCCAGGGGAACGGGCGGGCGTCCGTGCCGCGGGCGGCCTTCTCCCACTGGGCCTCGCTGGGCAGCCGCCCGCCGCGCCACTCGGCGTAGGCGCGCGCCTGGCGCCAGGTGACGTTGACGACCGGGTGGTCGGCGAGCGCGGGGTCGTAGCTGGTGCGCACCGAGCCGTCGGGCTGGCGCACGGGGTGCGTCCAGTGCGGCGGCGGGGGCGCCTCGCCCGTGGCCACGAAGCGGGCGTACTCGGCGTTGGTCACCTCGGTGCGGCCGATGAAGAAGGCCGGCACGTCGACCGTGCGCTGCGGCTGCTCGTGCGGCTTGCTCCCGGGGTCGCCCGGGGCGCTGCCCATGCGGAAGGGGCCGCCGGGGACGAGGACCATGCCGTCGACCCGGCGCGCGAGCGCGAGCAGGCGCGCGGCCTCGGGGGCGGCGGCCAGGGGCTCGAGCAGCGCCGCGGCCTCGCCCGCGCGCCCGGCCCGGAGGTGCGCCACGGCCTCGGTCAGGCGCGCCGCCTCGCGCTGGCGCTCCTGGTCCTTCTTGCCCTCCGCGCGGGCCCGCGCGGCGGCCTCGTCGAGGCGCCGGCGGTCGTCCTCGCGCGTGGCGAGCTCGAGCGCGCGCGCGTAGAACTCGGCCGCCTCGGCCCAGCGGCGGCGCGCCTCGGCGTCGCGGCCGCGGCGCTCCTCGTCGACGAGCTCGCGGCGCGCGGCGAGGCGCAGGAGCAGCGGGTCGACCTCGCGCCGCTGCGGGCGCAGGCGCCGGGCCAGCTCGAGCGCCTGCTGGGCCCGGTCGAGGTCGCCCTGGCGCAGGAGCTCCTCGCCGCGGGCCAGGGCGCGGCGGTACTGCAGCTCCTCGAGCCGCTCGCCCAGGCCCTGGCCCTCGTTGAACAGCTCGGTGAGGAGCTTGGCGTCGCGCGTGAACGCGGCCTCGTCGGCCTCGGCGAGCGTCTCCTGCGCGGCGCGGTAGCGCTCGTCGACCCGCTGCAGCAGGTCGGCCCGGATCGCCGCCAGGCGCGTCGCCGCCAGCCCCCCGGGGTCGCCCTGGTCGCGCGCGTCGCGGTAGGCGGCCACGGCGGCGGGCCAGTCCTTGGCCGCCTCGGCGGCGCGGGCCAGGGCCAGGGCGTGCTCGCGCGCCGCCTGGCGCACGAGCGCCGCGTGCTCGGCCTGGGCCAGCGCCGGGACCTCGGCGCGGCGGCGCTCGAGGAGCTGCCGCGCCGCGTCGGGGGTCCCGGCGGCGAGGTGGGCCAGGGCCTCGGCCTCGAGCGCGCCCCAGCGCACGCGCGCGGCCAGCTCGTCGCGCACGTCGTCGCGCACGCCCAGGGCGCCGACGGCCGCCAGGCGCTCGCTGGCCCGCAGGTAGGCGCGGCGCCGGGCCTCGGGGTCGCGCGCCGCCTGGGCCTCGCCCATGAGGGCGCGCACGTCGCGCAGGGCGTGGCGGTTGCTGACGGCGGCCAGCACCGCCGAGACGACGACGGCGAGGAGGGCCGCGCCGCCCACGCCGCCGGCGAGGAGGAGCGCGCGCTGGCGCCGGCGGCGCCGGACGACCCAGTCGCCCGGGTCGAACCCCTCGTCGGCGGCGGCCGGGGCGGCCAGGGCCGAGCGGTCGAGGACGAAGCTCGCGGACGCCCCATCCGCCCCGTCGTCCGCCCCCGACTCGTCGGGTGGGGACGAGCGCGAGAGCGCCACGAGGTCGCGCTGCAGGGCGGCCTCGTCGGAGCGGTGCAGGGCGAAGCCGCCCGACTCGCTCGACAGGCCGATGCGGATGGCGCTCTCGACGAGGTCCTCGTGGCCGCCGACCTTCGTGTCGACGGCCGTGTTGTCGAGGCCCGAGGCGCCCGGCGGGCGCCCGGGCGTCAGCGGGCCGCCGCGGGCGGCCGGCGGCGCCGGCTCGTTCCAGCCGACGATGCGCGCCGAGGGCGCCGCCCCGCCCGTCAGGGCCGCGCGCTCGGCCTGCGCCTCGCGGCGCAGCACCGTCGAGCCGTAGGCCTCGGGCCCGTGCTGCTTCAGGCGGCGGATGACCTCGGTGATGACGGCGCGGTGCTGCTCGGCCGAGAGGACGCCGCCGTCGACGAGGAGGTTGCCCAGCCGCACGCGGTAGCGCTGGCGGCGCTGCTCGGCCAGGGCGGCCTCGACCTGCGCGCGGGTGGCCGCGCCGGCGGCCACGGCGACGTCGCCGTAGACCGAGTCGAGGCGCACGACCTGGCTGGCGGCCATGGCCTCGCGGACCTTGAGCGTCTGCGCCTCGTCGAGGAGGCCGAGACCGCGCAGGGCCGCCTCGAGCGGGAGGTCGCGCGCGCGGCAGGCGGCCATGGCGCGCTCGGCCTGCGCGTGGTCGAGGAGCCCGTTCTTGAGCGCGATGTGCAGGAAGAAGCGCTCATCGACGGTCAGGAGGTCGCTGCTGTCGGTCGTCTCCTGCCCCATGTCGCGCCAGGCCCCGCGCGCTACTTGCCCGGCTGCGCGCCCGCGGCGAGGGCGGCCAGGGCCTCGCGCACGTGGACGCGCCCGCCGCTCTCCTCGGCCAGGGTCCGGTAGACGGCGTCGAGCGCGGCGAGGTGGTCGACCCGCGCGGCGGCCGCCGCGGTCCCCTCGGCGCCGCCCACGGGGCCGAGCACGTAGACGACGTGGATGGCGACGCCGCGCGTGGCGTTGAGGCCGCGCACGGCGCGCAGGAGCTCGGCGGCGTCGCCCGAGCCGGGCGAGCGGAGCGGCGGGCCGCACACGAGGAGGTGCACGACCTCGACCGCCGGGTCGTCGATCGCCTGCTTGAGCGCCTTCCACACGTCGCGCGCCGGGCCGGTCGACAGCCCGGCCGCGAACGCCTCGGCCGCCGGGCGCTGGCGGTCGTCGAGCGGCGCGGCGCTCGCCTGCCAGCTCCGGCCGCCGGCGGTGATCACGTTGCCCTTGGCCCCGGCCTGGCCGAGCGCCTCGAGCGCGCGCCGGACCTCGACCTGCGCCGCGCCGAGGCGCGTCACGGGGGAGGGCGGGGCGGGCTCGTCCTTGCCGTCGCGGCGGGCGCGGCCGCCGCGGCCGCCGTCCTGCTTCTTGTCGGGCTCGGGCGCCGCGGGCGGCGTCCAGAAGATGGCGTCCATGTCGCGGTGCGTGTCGACGACGAGCGCCACGCCGCCGGCGACGAAGCGCTGGGGAAGGAAGGCGCCCTCGGCCGTCTCCAGGCCGGCGCTCGACGGCGCGCCCTGCTCCGAGGCGAGCGCCAGGGCCGTGCGGGCGTGGAAGTCGGCCAGCCCGGTGAGGCCGCGCGCGGCGCGGACGAGGCGCGGCTGCAGGGGGGCGAGCTCGGCGGCGGGGCGCTGGGCGAGGAGCGACCAGGCCACGCGCGCGGCGTCGGGCGAGAGGCCGCCCAGGGCGTCGAGGAGCCCGGCGGCGGCGCCGGCGCCGGGCGAGCGGCCGACGGCGCGCAGGAGGAGGAGCTGGACGGCGGCGTCGCGCTCCTCCTTCGCCGCGGTCATCAGCGCGTCGTGGAAGGCGGGGTCGGCGTTGCGTGACAGGCCGCGGACGACCGCCTGCTGCACGCCGTGCGCGCCGCCGCGCACGACCTCGAGCAGGAGCGGGAGCACCTTCTTGTCGGGGCAGGCGCCCACGTCCTCGAGGAACGTCTCCGCCGGCGCGTCGGCGCGGTCGGCCGCCTCGCGCAGGGCCGTGCGGATCGTCCCCACGTCGCGCGTGGTCACGGGCTTGGTCAGGTCGACCGGGAACTTCTTCTCCTCGGCGGCCGCGGGCTTGCCCGGCTCCTGCGCCGGGGCGGGGCGCCCCATGGCCAGGCGCACGGCGTTGCCGCGGCCGGCCTGCGCGATCGCCTCGCAGTAGGCGGCGAACGCGCCCTCGGCCTCGCCGCGGGCCTGGCGCCCGCGCTCGTCGGTCGGCTCGACGGCCGGGGCGAGGATGAGCTGGGTCACGTGGATCGCGACGTCGCGCCCCCAGAGCAGGTCGGCCAGCGCCTCGCGCACCTCCTCGGCGCCGCCGGCGCCGCGCCCCTCGGGGCCACCGCAGAGGAACACGTGGATCGCCTGGGGCGGGGGGCTGAGCTCGAGCACGCGGCGCAGGGCGCCGAGCGCGTCGCGGCCGCGGTCGGCGGGGGCGCGCTCGACGAAGGCCAGGGCCTCGCTCTTCGCCTTCTCGGTGCGCAGGGCGGCGAAGCCGTCGCCGTGGGCGCGCAGGACGCCCGGACCGGCGAAGCGCAGGAGGTGCACGGCGGTGGCGTCGTCGAGGGCCTTGAGGGCGTCGCGGGCGGCGGCGACGGCGACGTCGTGCGCGGAGACCGGCGGCGGCGGCTCGGGCGCCTTGGGGTCCTGGCCGCGGCGCGGCGGGCGCGCCGGCCGGCGCGGGGCCTCCTCGGCGCCGCGCGCGGCCTCGTCCTGCGCCTCGGGCGTGGCCAGCGGGTCGCTGAAGGCGCGCTCGCCCGCGGCGAGGCTCACGTCGAAGAGGAGCGCCACGCGGTCGTAGGGGTAGCGCTCGAGGAGCCCGGCCGGCGTCAGCCCCGGCTCGGTGAACCCGTCGGGCCGCGCGCCGGCGAGCGCCTCGAGGGCCCGGGCGGCGGCCCAGCGGACGACGACGGCGTCGTCCTTGAGCGCGCGCGTGAGCGGGGCCTCGGCCGTGGCGCGGGCCTCCTGCCCGCGGGCGCCCAGCGCCGCCGCGGCGGCCGCGCGCGCCTCGGCGTCGCGGTCGCGCAGGGCCTTGACGTAGGCCATCGTGACCTCGGGCGCGGGGTTGCCGCGCAGGGCGCGGGCGAGCAGGAGCTTCGTCGCCCCGCTGGCGCCCTCGTAGGCCTTGATGAGCTCGCGCGTGGCGCGCGCGTCGCGCACGCGGAGCAGGGCGTCGAAGGCGGGCTCGGCGATCGCGCGCCGCCGGTTCGAGAGCGCGCCCAGGAGGTGCTCCGTGGCCTTGACCTCGCTCTCGCCCAGGAGCTTGCCCGCCGCCTCGTGCAGGGCGGCGGCGGCCTTCTTGCTCGCCTCGGGGTCGCGCCCGCGGTCGGCCTCGACGGCGGCCAGCGCGTCGTCGTAGGCCTTCTTCAGCTCGCGCCACTCGCGCTCGCCGGCGCGGGCGGCGGGCGCCGCCAGGGCGAGGAGGACGAGGAGCCAGCCGGTCGACGGGCGAGCGGAGCGGTGCATGCGAGCCTCCCGACGCGCGGGGCTCGATCTTACGCGTTGGCGGGCGGGGGAGGTAGCGCGCTCGGTCAACGAACCCCGAGGACGTCGAGCCCGACGTAGCCCAGGCGCAGCTCGCTCACCTCGTTGCGGAAGCGGATCATGACCGTGCCCGAGGCGGGGTCGACGAGGTCCTCGGCCTTGAGCTCCGCGGGCGCGCGCTGGCCGGGGACGGTCCAGACCTTGTGGCCCTCGTCGCGCTCGGCGTCGCTCTGGCTGGTAGCCTCGAGCCACGTGCGCCGGCGGAAGTCGTAGACGTCGACGTAGGACTTGAGGTTCGGCGTCAGGCCCGGGACCTGCCAGCGGACGCGGAGCTGGCTGAGGCGCAGCGGGGCCTGCTCGCTGCTGGGGAGGGTCCAGCAGTAGGTCACCTCGGCGGACTCGCCGAGGGCGCCCGTGCCGAGGGTCGGCGGCGCGCCGGTCGGCCCGTCGACGGGGACCCAGTCCTCCTCCCGGCGCGGGAGGGCGAGCACGCGGGGCTCGAGGCCGCTGAGCGCGACCGCCTCGCCGGCGGGGAGCCGCGCCTGTCCCTCGACGAGGACCAGCGCGCGGGCGAGGGTCGGGGTGACGGTGCCCTCGATCGTCACGCCGCCCGCGTCGACCTCGGCCCAGGCGGCCAGGAGCGCCGGCGCCCGGTCGGCGGAGGCCGGCACGCGGCCGTGGCGGAGCAGGAGCGAGGCGAGGAGGCGCCGCCGCTCCGAGCCGCCGTAGGGGTCGCCGCGGAGGCCGACGCCACCGTCGCGGCCGGCGTAGAGGGCGGAGTAGCCGACGCGGGCGTCGCGGGTGATCGCCTGCAGGAGCCCGATCGGGTCGGTGCGCTGCGGCTCGAGGCGCTGGAGCGCCTTGGCCACCTCCGCGCGCTCGCCGGGCGCCAGCGGCTCCTGCAGCTCGACGAAGCCGCCCGGCAGGAGGATGAGCGGGGCGGCGAGCGTGAGCCCGCTGCGGTTGTGGACGGCGCCGCGCACCACGGAGCCCTCGAGGCGCAGGTCGAGCTCGACGGCGCCGAGGTCCTGCGCGCGCAGGCTGCGGAAGCGGCGGAGCGACCAGGTGGCCACGGTGAGGCCCTCGAGGCGGGCGCCGTCCGGATCGTCGATGACGCGGCCCTCGTTCGACGGCTTCTCGGCGATCGGCCCGACGACGGCCCCGGCCGGGCCGACGCCCGACGTGAGCGCCTGGCTCGTCGAGTAGTAGCCGGTCATGACGTCGACGCGCGCGCGGCCGGCGGTCGTCGGCAGCTCGAGGACGGCGACCTGCGTGAGCATGTCCTCGTCGCCCTTGTAGACGCGGCCGATCGCGTAGAAGGCGCCGCCGAAGAGGACGACCACGACGGCGGCGAAGGGCTGCGCGAGGTGCAGCCGGCGGCGACGCGACAGGAGCGAGAAGTTGAGCGGGCTGACGAGCGCCACGTAGAGGAGGAGCAGCGGGGCGATCAGGGCGGGGGAGGGCGGGTCCAGGGTGGCCAGCGCCTCGGAGAGGTTGAACTGCAGCTCCTCGAGGGGCGGCGCGACCATGGGCGCGTCGGACCGCGTGACGGTGGGCGCGTCGGACTTGGTGTAGAGCTCGGCGCGCGGCAGCCGGACGAGCGCGCCGCCGAAGAAGGGGAGCGCCTTCCAGGCGCGCAGCGGGGCGGCGTCGAAGGGGAACGCGAGGTAGGTGACCCAGCCGGCGCCGCGGCGCCCGCGGAGGACGAGCGGGGCCTCGGGGGTGCCGGCCAGGACCTCGGCGCCCGGCGCCGGGACGACCTCGTCGCAGAGCACGCGCTCGTCGCCGGGCCAGGCGAGCCCGCGCCCGAGGCTGCGCAGGCCGGTGAGCGAGCGCTCGACGGCGCGGTCGGGGCCGCCCGGCCGCTCGACCGGGAGCAGCGGGCGGAGCTCCGCCGGCAGGGCGCGGCGGCCGGAGAAGGCCACGACGAGGTCGCCGCCGGCCTCGACCCACTCGAGGAGCGCGCGGGCGCGGTCGGCGGGGAGGTCGCCCGGCTCGAGGTCGGTGACGACGACGGCGTCGAAGGGGTCGTAGCCGGCGACGTGGTCGGGCAGGGCGCTCACGTCGGCGCGGAGCGCCTCGGCGCGCCACACGCGGCGCGGAGCGGGGATGAGCGCCGAGCGGAAGACGCGCAGGGCCTCCTCGGCCTCGAGGGACGAGACGACGAGGACCAGGGCCTCGGTGCGGTGGACCTGCACCTCGGGGAAGACGGGCGCCGGGGCGGGGCCGCCGCCGTCGGGCTCGAAGGCCACGCAGAGGCGGCGCGCGGGCTCGTTCTCCTGGCAGTAGTAGTAGATCGTCTCGGCGCGCCGGCCGGCGCGCGGGATGGTGACCCGGCGCTCGTAGAACAGGCGCTGCTCGGCGGTGGGGTTGCCCGTCGCCTCCCCGCGGTAGGCGCGGATGACGCCCGAGACCTCGCGCGGGGCGTCGTTCTCGAGGAGCACGCGGACGGCCACGAACCCGCGCGGGCGGGCGCGGACGATCGGGCCGCTGACGCCGCCGGCGGTGAGCCGCACCTGCGGTCCGGGCGCCTGGGCGGCCGCCGGGGTCGCGGCCCCGAGCAGGCCCGCCACGACCAGCGCCCCCGCGCGGACCCTCGCCCCCCACCTGCCCATGACGCGCTCCGTCCGGGGGACGCCGGCCCCGCCCCCGTCCTACCGCGCCGCCGCTGGCGGCGCAAACCGAGGCGCGCCCGGCGGGAGCGCGCGCGGCGCCCGGGAGGCCGGACTGCATGCGTCTTATAGCATGATATGCCGGTATGTATATGTATGCCATACTATCGCTATGAGTGCAGCGCCGCCGGGACTGGCCGGCTCGGCCACCTCCGGCCGTCGAGACCCCGCCCGCGTTGACCGGCCGCCGCGCCGGACGTAGCCTCGCGGCGTGCTCGACGTGCAGTGCGTCTGTGGCCGCCGCTACTCCGTCCCGGACGACAAGGGCGGCAAGAAGCTGCAGTGCAAGCGCTGCGGGGCCGTCAACCGGATCCCGCGCGCGCCGGCGCCGGCCGCGCTCGACGCGGACGACGTCGTCATCCCGTTCCGCGATCCGGGCCTCGACGACGACGGCCTCGACGGGGGCGACCTCGACCTGCTCGCGGCGCCGTCGGCGCCGCCCCTCGACATCCGCGACCCGCTGCGCCGCTGCCCGAGCTGCGGCTTCCAGGACGAGGCGACGGTCCTCCTGTGCGTCCGCTGCGGCTACGACTTCCGCAGCGGCAAGCGCATCGAGGACGCCCACGAGCAGGACGAGCGCAGCGGGCGGCAGCGCGCCGTGGCCGAGACCGACGGCGAGGTGGAGCGCCTGGCCGGGCTGGCCTGGGCGGCCGTGACCCCGCTCGGCCTCGCCCTCGGCCCCTACCTGATCGTGCGCAGCCTGGTCCTCGAGCGGCAGACGCGGGCCCTCGGGCGCGACGGGGCGGCGCTGCAGCGCGTGCGCCTCCTGGGGGTCGTCGGGCTGGTCGCCTGGGTCGTGGCCCTGGGGGCGCTCGGGGTGCTCATCATCCGCCGCGGCCGCGCCGGCCAGGGCGGCCTCGACGCCGAGTGCCGGGCGCGGCTGGGTCGGGTGGGCGAGGCCCTGCGGGCGCGGCTCGAGGCGGAGCGGCGCTTCCCGCCCGCCGGCGCCGACTGGGACCGGGGCCTCGAGGCCCTCCTCGGGCGGGGCAGCCCCGACCTGAGCTGCCCGGTGGGGGGCGACCTCTACCCCTACCGGCGGCGCACGACCGAGCTGGTGACGCCCCAGGCCGACGACGCCTACCTGGTCGCCTGGGAGCGCGAGCCCCACGTCGACGCCACCGGGCGCCAGGTCCTGCGGGCCCTGCGGCTCGACGGTCGGGTCGAGGTGTTCGCGACGCAGGGGGACCTCGAGACGGCCAGGCAGCGGCCGCCCTTCGCCGTCGGGGCGCCGCCCGCCGAGCCGCCGCCCGCCAGGCCGGGGCCCGGGGCAGGGCAGGGGACCGCCCCCGCGCGGCCGCCGGCGGCGGGCGACCGCCTGGAGGCCGCCCGCCAGAGCTTCCTCGCCTACGCCGGCGGCGTCGACGACATGGACCCGGCCTTCACGGAGAGCGTGTCGATCGACCCCGAGTTCTTCACCGAGCGCGTGGGCGTGCCGCCCGAGGAGCTCCTGCCGGCGCTCCTGGGGGCCGACGAGCCGCCCGAGGTGCGCACGCAGGCGGCGCGCATGCTCGCGCGCGTGGCCTTGCCGCGGGAGCTGGCCCTGCAGCTCGCCCGGCGCGCGGTGCGCGACGAGGACCCGGAGGTCCGGGCCGGCGGGGCGGTGACCCTGCACCGCCACGGCGACGAGGGCTGGCTGCCGGTGATGGCGGCGCTGGCCGAGGAGGCCCTCGACGAGGAGACGCGGCGCCTCGCCGGCGACTGGATCGGCCGGCAGGCGCTCGAGGGGGTCCCCGCGGTGCGCAAGCTCCTCGAGTTCGGCGCCCGCCAGCGCCAGCGCACGGGGGCCAAGGGGGCCGACGCCATGATCCGCCTGCCGGCGGCGGCGCTGCCGAACGTCGTGGCCCTCCTGACCGACCCGGCGGTGCGGCGCGAGGCCATGGCCACGCTCTACACGGCCGGCGAGGAGGCCGTGCCGACGCTCGTGACGCAGCTCGGGCCCGAGCAGCCGCGCGACGTGCGGCAGGCGGCGCTCGCGGCGCTCGACATGCTACGGACGCGCGGGGCGCTGCCGCTCGAGGACTACCTGCGGCTGCTCGACGACGAGCTCGACCCCGAGGTCCGAGCCGCGGCCGTGACCGAGCTGGTGGGGCAGGGGGGTGACCCGCCCGTGGCGCTCCTCGAGTGGGCGCTGGCCGCCCTGCGCCGCGGGGCGCAGGGGGCGCTGGCCCTGCAGTGCGAGCGCGTGGTCGCCGGCGCCGGGCTGGGCGCCGGGGGCGAGGCGTCGCTCGAGCGGATGGTCGCCGACCTGACGCGCGACGGCGACCGCAGCCGGCTCCTCCACATCTTGCGCACCGGCCCGGCGCGGCTGGCCGACGAGCGGATCGACCGGCTCGTGGCCGCCCGCTGGGACAAGGTGCCCGACGCGGGCACGCGGGTCGAGCTGGCGCGGCTCCTCGGGGAGCGGCCCTACGAGGGCGCGCAGCGGGCGCTGCTCATCGCGGCGCAGGACGAGGCAGAGGACGTGCGGATCGAGGCGACGCGCGCGCTGCGCGAGGCCAACGCCGTGCGTGGCCCCGAGCTGCGGCGCGAGGGGGCGCGCGTCGTCGGGCAGCGCCTGCGCGTCGAGAAGTCGCCCCGGGCCCTGGAGGGGCTCCTGCAGCTCTCCGGGACCACGCTCTACTGCGAGCTGGGCGAGGGTGGCGGGGCGCGCGAGCACCGCTGCCCGGTCGCGCTCACGCGCTCGCTCGAGCAGCTCGCGCGCAAGGGCGACCGGGCGGCGGTCCGCGCCCTCCGCGGGCACGCGACCGACAAGATGGTGGAGTTCTTCCTCTCCATGCTCGAGTCGACCCGCGAGGACGGCATGCGCCAGGAGCTGACGAGCAGCCTGCAGATCCTCACCGGGGTCGGCCTGGGCGGGGTCGACGCCGGCGAGTGGAAGCGGCAGCTCCAGGCGCTGGCGCCGACGGTGGCGCAGACCCTGGCGCAGCAGGCGGCGGCCGAGGCGGCGCGGCAGCGGTCCCTGCAGGAGCGGGCGGAGCTGAGGATCCAGCAGCTCCGCAGCGCCGCCGAGGCGTTGCGCGAGTCGGGCGCGAGCGGAGGAGGGGGAGGGCGATGAGCGCGCGGATCGACCATCTCGGGATCGCCGTCAAGGACCTGGCGCAGGCGGAGCCGCTGTTCGCGGCGCTGCTCGGCGCCCCCGCGGCCGGGCGCGAGGTCGTCGCCTCGGAGCAGGTCGAGGTGTCCTTCTTCCGCGTGGGCGAGAGCCGGATCGAGCTGCTCCAGGCCACGAGCCCGGAGAGCCCGATCGCGCGGGCGATCGAGCGCAGGGGCGAGGGGGTCCACCACGTGTGCCTCGCCGTCGACGACATCGAGGCCGAGGTGGCCCGACTGCGCGGGCTCGGGTTCCAGTTCGTGGGCGACGCCCCCCGGCCGGGGGCCGGGGGGCACCGCGTGGCGTTCATCCACCCGAAGAGCGCCGGCGGGGTGCTGGTCGAGCTCAGCGAGGCGAGCTCGACGGCTGCCGGCCACGGCGGCGCGGGCGCCTCGACGTAGCTCGCGACGCCGGGCCGTGGCTCAGCGCGGCTGCTCGATCGCCGGCCGGTCGCCCGCCGGCGGGGGCGGCGACTGCCGGGCGCGCCCGGCGGCCGCGGCGACGAGGGCGATGGCGACGATCACGGCCGCGATCGCGGCGACCAGGGCGATGATCTTGGCCGCCGAGTAGGGGCGCTGGCCCTGCACCTCGCCCGTCTGGCCGTTGATCATGAACCGGAACGTCCGGTCGTGGTACTTGTAGGCCGAGATGTAGGCCGGCAGCAGCATGTGCCGCGAGCGCAGGCTGTCGACGCGCATGTCGATCGTCACGCCGCGCGTGTCGTCGCCGCGGTTGTCGGCCTTGAGCTTGCGCTCGCAGGCGGTCTGCTCCTCCCGCTCGACGCGCTGGCGCCCGTGGTCGCGCCAGGCGACCTCGCCGTCGAAGGCGTAGCGCTCCGCCTCCCAGCCGGCCAGGAACCCGGGCGCGTAGGGCTGGCGGTCGTTCATCGGCCAGGGCTCGATCGCCTGGACGAGGGCCCGCTCGACGCCCTTCGACGCGCACACGAGCACGTCGCGGTGCTGGCCGCGGTGCCAGCCCGACCCGTGCTGCCAGCGGGTCCGCTGCACCTGCCGGGTCTTCGTGTTGCCCTGCTGGTCGCGGTAGGTCTCGTTCTCGTAGTAGTGGTGCCCGACGTCGCCGCGGAAGTAGGTCTGGGTGTCCACGTCGTAGACCCAGAACGGCAGGTAGACGCCGCGGATCGCGTCGGACTGGGCGCGCTGCTTGAGGTCGCCGGGCGCGAACCACAGCCCCTCGACCCAGCGGCGGAACAGCTCGCCCGACTTCTCCTTCGGGATCTTGAACGGGATGACGTACTCCGGCTGGACCGTCGTGGCCTGCTTGTCGGGCGGCAGCTGGACGACCTTCTGCGAGCCGCAGTAGGGGCACTCGAGGGTCATCTGCGTGGCGCTGAAGACGGTCTGGGCGCCGCAGTTCTCGCAGTCGAACGACTGGGTCGCGACGCCGTAGCCGCGCTGGTCGGTCGACGTCGGGGCCGTGTTGGCCTGCGGGACCGCGTTGCCGCAGGCGTCGCAGCGGGCGGCGTTGTCGGCGACGGTGTTGCCGCAGCTCGGGCACTGCACGGGGGGGCGCCTCCTGCCTGGTCCGGGGGGTCCGACACGTTACCGGGCGAGGCGCCCCGGCTCCAGGATCGATCGCGCACGGGCCAGGAAGCACTTACGCGGGCCCGAACGCAACATAAGGGCTCTTATCGGACATTGACCTGGCGCGCCTGGAGGGCGGGGGTCACACAACCGGGCGTGCTCCCTCCGCCGCGGCGCTTCGGCGCGCTCACGGTCACGCTTGTCGCGGGCGACATCGCCTTCCGGTTGGTCGATGCGGTCGTCAACGCCGCGAACGATCGGATGCAGATGGGCGGCGGCGTGGCGGGCGCCCTGCGCGCGGCCGGCGGCCTGGCGATCCAGCGCGAGGCGGACGCCCTCGCGCCGGCCCCGCTCGGCGCGGTCGTGCGCACGGGCGCCGGCGACCTCCTCGCGCAGCACGTCTACCACGCGGTCGTGATCCGATACGGCCACGAGGGTCGTGCGCTGGGCCGGCGCGACGACCGTGCGACCTGAGCGGTGTCCGTCCGGGCGCCACGCCTGGACCTCCGCCCCGACCTCGTAGAACCCGTCGCGAACTCCAGTCCTCGGGCCTCCTCGGAGCCACCCCGACCTCGGGGCCACGGAGCCGCCGCGCCTCGGGACCCGCGGTCGGAGCGCCTCCCGAACCGGCCCTCGGGATCGGGACGGAGCCACCCCAGCCTCGGACCCGCAGCGACGTGGACGGGTCGGAGGCGCCCGCGGCTGGAGCGGTCGGTCTCGGGATCGGAGCCCGCCGGCTCCTCGGAGCCGCCCCGGCCCCCGACCCGCCGCGACTTGGACGGGTCCGGCGGCTCCCCGGAGCCGCCAGCCTCGGGATCGGGTGCCCGCGGCTCCTCGGAGCCGCCCCGGCCCCCGACCCGCCGCGACTTGGGGCCGGAGCCGGGGCGGAGACGCCAGCCTCGGGGATCGGGTGCCCGCGGCTCCTCGGAGCCGCCCCGGCCCCCGACCCGCCGCGACTTGGACGGGTCAGAGCCGGCGGCTCCCCGGAGCCGCCGGCCTCGGGATCGGGTGCCCGTGGCTCCTCGGAGCCGCCCCGGTCCCCGACCCGCCGCGACTTGGGGCCGGAGCCGGGGCGGAGACGCCAGCCTCGGGATCGGGTGCCCGCGGCTCCTCGGAGCCGCCCCGGCCCGGGGACCCGCCCGACTTGGACGGGGCGGAGCCGGCGGCTCCTCGGAGCCGCCCCGGCCCCCGACCCGCCGCGACTTGGACGGGTCAGAGCCGGCGGCTCCTCGGAGCCGCCGGCCTCGCGATGGGTGCCCGCGGCTCCTCGGAGCCGCCCCGGCCCTGGACCCGCAGCGACTTGGACGGTCGGAGCCCGCCCGGCTCGGCGGGCGCATGCCTCGCTCTCCATGTCGTCGCCGCGCCGACCAGGTTCCTGGTCTGCAAGCGAGCAGGGTCCGGTCAGCCCCCACCACCCCCGAACACCTGCTCGGCGAGCCGGACCATGGCATCGCGCGCTGGCAGCGGCAGGTGGACGTCGGGTCCGAGGGTCCCCGTCGGGGGAGGCGCAGGGTTCACGTTGACGACGAACGCGCCGCGCTCCCGCCGCAGGGTGGCAGCGTCGTGGAGGTGCGTCGGGATGACGCCGGACTCCCCGACGACCAGGACCACGTCGGGACCCGCCGCGTGGAAGGCGCGCCGGGCCTCCTCGGCCGCCGGGGCGCCGACGTAGTCGAGGTCCGCGAACAGGAGGGCGTGCGGGCGCGCCGGGCGACCGCAGTCCGGGCAGCGCGGCCGGTCGAGCGCCCGGACGCCCACGTCGTCCAGGGCGCACAGGGGCACCCGCGGCTCGTCCCACACCCGGCGCGAGCACGGGCCGGCGCACTGGAGGCGCCACAGAGACCCGTGCACCTCGTGCAGCCGGGCCGCCGGCCAGCCCGCCCGCAGGTGAAGCCCGTCCACGTTCGTCGTCTGGACGAAGGCCTCGGTCCGCGCCGCGAGCCGGTGCAGCGCCGCGTATCCCGCGTGCGGCTCGGCCGCCGAGACCTCGCGTCGCCGCCGCTCGAGGAACGCCCAGGCCTCCGCGGGCCGCTCCTCCAGCGCCTGCGGACACGCGAGGTCCTCCGGCCGCTGGCCGTCCGTCACCCCGTAGTCGCGCCAGCCGCGCTGCCCCGGCGCCCGGTAGGTCGGCACCCCCGAGTCAGCGGACATCCCCGCCCCGGTGCCGACCAGCAGCCGACGGGCGCCGGCGAGCCGCGCCGCGACGAGGTCGAGCGCGCGCGCGAGGTCGTCGTCTTCGTCCACCGTCCCCCTCCTCGCCCTGCCCTGCCCTGCCCTCGCTTCCCCTCCCGGCCGGGCGCGCAGCGGCGAGGATGGAGCCATGATCGGCGTGACGCTCCGGGCCATGGCGGTGTGGGTCGTCCTGGTCGTGGCGGCCAGCGCCAACGGCGCCCTGCGCGAGGCCCTGCTCGTGCCCCGCCTGGGCCTCGACCAGGCCCACCGGCTCAGCACCCTCATGCTCTGCGCGGTCATCGCGCTCGTCGCCCGCGCCACGGTCGGCTGGATCGGCCCGCGCTCGCGGACCGTCGCCCTCGCCGTGGGCGGCCTGTGGCTGGCCCTGCTCCTGGCCTTCGAGTTCCTGGCCGGTCACTACCTCGCCGGCAGGACCTGGGCGGACCTCCTGGGCGAGTACGACGTGCGCCAGGGGCGGCTGTGGGCCCTGGTGCCCGTCCTCACCTTCTTCGCCCCCCTGTGGGCCGCGCGGGCGCGTGGCCTCGTCGGCCGGTGAGCGCCAGCCCTCAGGGCGCAGCGCATACATATATTTACGTGACCATACGGACGCAACGATACGGCGCCGCTTACGGAGCGCTCGCCTGGGCGGTGCCGAGGACGATCAGGTTCCCGTCGAGCGCCTGCAGGCGCAGGCCGCTGACCGTCACGCCCTGGACGGCGGGGAGGACGAGGCCCTGCTGCGAGGTCAGCGCCATCTGCAGGAGCTGGGGGCCGAGCCCGGCGGCCATCTTCTCGAGCACCAGCTCGGCGCCGGGCTGGGCCGGGCCGAGGGCGTCGACGTGCACCTGCACCCGGCCCGCGGGCTCGAGGGCGAGCTGGCCCTGGCGCTCGACGATCGCCACCTCGGCGCCGATCGCGTAGCAGGCCTCGCCCAGGGGCCGGCGGCCGGCCACCGGGTCGAGCACGAAGGTCGTCACCTTGAGGCCGCCGATGTCCAGGCGGTGCGGCAGCGGCCCGGCGCGCAGGGTCATGACCGCCGGGAGGAGCCCCTCGACGTGCATCTCGATCGGCAGGCCCGGCGCGACGACCGCTGCGAGCTCGGGCGCCAGGGCGAACAGCGTCGTCGTGTCCAGGCTCATGGGCGAGCCGGGGTTCATGGCGGCGAACGCGGCCTGGTCGATCACCTGGGTCATCGCCCCCCCCCGCCACGCGGCGTGGAGGGCGCGGTTGACGACGTCCTGGTGCACGGCCAGCGCCACGTTCGGCCCGTTGCCGCCGCCGCCGGTCAGGTTCGCCAGCCCGCCGCGGACGACGAGCGAGCGGTCCTCGCTCCCGGCCGTCGCGGCCGCCGGGCGCACGTTGGCGGCGAACAGCGCCGTCGCGCCGGCGGGGTCGCAGGTGAGCGTCGTGAGCGTCCAGTCGAGGTGCGTCGCGACGCCCTGCCCCGCCTGCGCGACCGTGCCGGTCGTCGACTTGAAGGCGTCGCCCAGGCCCTGGCCGAGGCCCTGCGCCGTCGCGGCCGCGAAGCCGTTCTCGAACGAGCGGCGGATCGTCGCCTCCTCCGAGCGCGCCCAGTCGGGCACCGAGAAGCCGACGGCGCGCGCCGTCACCTGCACGACGTTCGTCGTCGCGCGGCCGTTGACCACGTTGACCTGCGCCAGGCCCTCGAGCTGGAGCTGCTGCGCGCGGACCGTGCCCCGCTGCGTCGACGAGAAGACGAGCAGGACCCGCGCCTTGTGCTCGATGTCCATGGCGAGGTCGGCGATCGTCGCCGTGAAGCGCACGCCGCCCTGGATCGTGTCCAGCCCGGCCGTGACCCGGCCGAAGCGGAAGTCCTTGATCGTCGTGTCGCCGTCGATCCGCGTGGCCATCACCTGCTGGCGGATCTGCGCCCGCTGCGCCTCGATCCCGGCCACGATCTGCGGCTCGATCAGGTCGAGCGCCTCGTTGGTCACGCGCACGGTCGCCGCGTCGGCCAGCGCGTCGGCCGCCGGCGCGAGCTCGCCCGCGATCAGGTTGACGAAGCGCTCGCGGCGGTGACCCGCGCGGTCCCACGCCTCGACCACGATCGTGTTCATCCCGACCGCGAGGTCCACCTCCTCGCGGAAGCTGCCGTCGGCGCCGGGGGTCACGCTGCGCCCCTGCACGCGCACGTCGGACACCCCGCCGCCGAGGTCCGTCACGACGCCCTCGACCGCCACCCGGCGCGCCGTCGTGTGGCCGACGCGCGCCGGCGACACGATCTCGACCCGCGGCCCCTCGAGCATCGACGGGTCGCCGACGAAGCCGGGCGGCAGCATCCCGGGCGGGATCGCCGAGAGGTCCGACGTGATCGCGCCGGTGCCCGTCGCCAGGACCTTGCCCTGCCCGTCCGAGCTGCTGTTGCAGCCCGTCGCCACCGCACCCAGGCCCAGGCCCAGGCACCCCGACACGAGCAGCTTGGCGATCGTCCCATTCGGCTTCATCGGACCCTCCAGCGCTCACCCCTCTGCGCAAGGCCCGGACCTCTTCGTAACTCACGCCAACACAAACTCCGTCACGCTGCCGACCCGAATGCGCGACGCAAGCGGCACGCACAAACGCTGCGCATTGCGCCGTGGCACGAATCGAACGCAAATGCGCCCGACGCTCGAGGAGAGCGCCGGGCGCATGGGTTTGCGATCGGATCCGGTCGGGAGAGCGCTACCGGGTGAGGAACACCTGGCACCAGTTCCAGCTCGGCTCGTCGACGCCGACGCCCAGGTGCGTGTAGCGCGCGTCGAGGATGTTCGCGCGGTGGCCCGGCGACGCCATCCAGGCGTTCATCACGGCCTGGGCGCTGCGCTGCCCGACCGCGATGTTCTCGCCGACCATGCGGTAGCCGCTGCCCTTGGTCATCCGCATGCGGTCGGTCGGCGTCCAGCCCTCGGGGCTCACGTGGTCGAAGTAGCTGCGGCCAGCCATGTCCTCGACGTGCGCCTTGGCCGCGCGCTCCGCCTGGACGTCGGCCTGGAGCGGGGCGAGGCCGGCCGCCGCGCGCTCCTGGTTGACCAGCGTCAGCACCTGCTGGGCGAGGGTGGCCTCGCTGGACGAGTGCGTCTTGAGCGGGTTGGCGTAGTCGTCGTTGACGTACCAGTAGGGCGAGCCCGCATCACGGTCGACGACGACCACCAGCTCGCGCTTGATCGCCGGCAGGCCCGGCCCGGCCTGGTTCTCGGCCTGCAGGGTGACCGTGTAGCGGCCCGGCGTCGTGTAGGTGTGCGTGACGGTGCGCCCGGCGGCGGTCCGGCCGTCGCCGAGGTCCCAGCGCCAGCCCGTCGGCGTCCCCGTCGAGCCGTCGGTGAACGTCACCGTGAGCGGCGCCACGCCCGACGGCCGGGCGGGCGAGCTCGTGAACTCCGAGCGCGGCGCGCCGGCCGCCGGCCGCTCGAAGCGCGCCGTCACCTGCAGGGCGGCGCGGACCGTGACCTGCACGGCGCTCGTCGGCTGGCCGGCCAGGTCGCCCTCCCAGCCGGCGAAGTAGGAGGTCGTCGCGTCCGCCGCGGCCGTCACGGTCACCGTGGCGCCGTCGGGGTACCAGCCCGTGGCGCTCGGCGGGTCGAGCGTCACCGCCCCCGCGCCGCCGCCGGCCGTGGCCACGGTCACCTGGAAGCTCGCCACGCCCGCCACGCCAGTGGCCTGGCCGCGGGCCGAGTGGTCCTTCCGCGAGCTGTTGTTGCAGCCGGCGGCGACGAGACCGAACGAGGAGACGACCAGCACCAGCGCGAGCGAGCGGTTCATCGGGGCTCTCCTGCCCCGCCCTCCCGTGCACGGCGCGCGCCGAGGCCGTGTCGTCCTCGCGTAAAGGCGCGCAACAGCTCGCCGGCTGGCCGGTTGTGTCGCGCATCGCCGCCCGCCCCCGCCCGCAACGCTCCTGCCTTTCACGGTCCACGAAAGGAACGAAGCCGGATCGTGTCGTCCGGGTTTCAGCCGCGTTGTGGCACCCCGAGCGCCTCGTGGAGGTCGGGGTTCGACCCGTCGAGCTTCCACAGCCAGGCGTCGAGGTAGTAGTGGACGATCTGCGGCGTGGCGAGCGCCGCGACGAGGAGCGAGCGCCCGGCGTCGGACAGCGCCGGCGGCTCGAGCCCGGTGAGCCCGGCCAGGTAGACGCCCCACAGCGCCCCGTCCCACAGGCCCTCCTCGAGCAGGGCCAGGAGGACGATGAGCCCGTAGAAGGCCCACAGCGCGCGCCGCTGCGACAGCCGGGCGAGGAGCGGCGACGGCGCCGCGTCGGTGCGCCCCTCCCAGCGCCGGTTGCAGCGAAACCAGACGAGCCCCAGGAACGGGACCCCGTGCAGGAGGTTGATCGCCGCCAGCGACACGAGCGGGTGGTCGGCCAGGCCGATGCCGAGCGACCACGAGAGCCAGGCGGCCACCATCCACAGCGCCTTGCCCGCGCACAGCCGCCCCCAGGCCAGGTGCCACGTCTGCCGCGCCACCCACACCGCCGCGAACGCGCCCATGACGACGGCGATGTCGGGCCGCAGGCCGGGGTCGAGGGCGAAGAGGAACTCCTCGCCGTGCCCGAACCAGTCGAAGCGCCGGCCTGGCGACGCGTGCCACCACAGGACCGGCCCGAGGGCGCCCACCCACAGCGTCCACTTGTCGAGGTAGCGGTCGACCGGGTCGCGCTCGCCCGCGCGCAGCTTGTAGAGGGCGATGAACCCCCACTGCTGCGCGGCGAAGTGGTGGATCGCCACGTAGGCCAGGAGCGTCCAGAACAGCACGGGCGAGTGGGCGTGCAGGCGGTAGGCGACGAGGAGCGACAGCGGCACGGGGAGGAGGAACAGGAGCCGCCGGCGGGCCATCGCCTCGCGGTCGAGGTAGCTCAGGTAGAGCGTCGACCACACGTGGGCCACGTCGAAGGCCACGACCAGGAGCAGGAACGCCCACAGCGGCACGCCGTCGGTCGCCGGCAGGAGGAGCGCGACCGCGGTCGCCGCCGCCGGCGCGGCGAGGAGCGCCAGGTCGAAGCGCGGCGAGACGATCCACGGCCCGGGCCCGCTCATCGCGGGACAGGCTACACCACCCGGCGCCCCGATCCTCGCGCCGGAGGCCGCCGCCACGGCGCGGGGTGGCGGTGGGCGGCTGGCTCGTGGTAACAAGTGCTCCGGAGCGGCGATGGCGCGGGGCGAGATCTACGTCGGCGACCTGCTGAGCGAGGCCTGGGCCGCGTTCAGCCGCAACGCCGGGGCCTTCATCGGCGCGACGGCGCTCGCGGGGATCGGGCTCATCGCCTGCGCGCTCCCCGCCGTCGTCCCCCTGGCCCTCGCCGACGAGCTCGACTGGCACGACCCGGTGGGCCAGCTCGCCCTGAGCTGGGGCGCGGGCGCGGCCATGGCGGTCTACGCGGAGCTGGTCACGCTGGGCCTCCTGCGCATGAGCCTCGCCGCCCTGCGCGGCCAGCAGGTCGCCGCCGGCGACGTGCTCCGCGCGACCGACGTCGTCGTTCCGGGGCTCGTCTCGGGGCTGATCGCCAAGGCGATCATCGTGTTCGGCATGCTGGCCTGCCTCATCCCCGGGCTCCTGTTCGCCTGCTCCTCCGCCCTCACGGCGCCCTTCGTCGCCGACAAGCGGCTCCTCCCCTGGCCCGCGATCCAGGCCTCGCGCGCCGCCGCCGAGGAGCGACGGCTGAGCATCGCGATCACGTTCATCGTCGCCTATGTCGTCGTGATCGTCGGCGCCGCCGTGCTCTGCGTGGGGCTGCTCGTCGCCGCGCCGCTGGCGGCGCTCATGGTGGCCGGGCTCTACGAGCGGCTCTGGCCGCGGGCGAGGCCCGAGGCGTGAGCGACGCCAGCGTGAGCGACGCCAGCGTGACCGGCGACTGCGGCTGGTGCGCCGAGCCCCTCGGGGGCGACCCCGCCCGGGCGTGCGTGGGCTGTGCCGCGGGCTATCACCGCGCCTGCGCCGACCAGGCCGGTCGCTGCGCCCACGCCGCCTGCCCGCAGGCCCGCCCGAGCCACCCGGCGTGGACGGTCCAGGCCAGGGCCCAGGACTGGCTCCTCCTGCGCGCGCCGCGTCCTGCCCGCTGGCTGCGCGTCCTCATGCTCCTGGCCGCGCTACCCCTCGCCGGCCGCCCCGACGGCAAGGAGCTCGCCGAGGCGGGGCGCGAGCTCATCGGCGCGGGTGTCCTCGACCGCTGGCTGCTCGTCTCGGCGCTCGTGAGCCTGACGCTGACCCCCTGGGTGGCCATGCTCGTCCTCGCCTGGGTCGAGAGCGCCGCTCACCGCGACGTGCTCATCGACGCGCACGGCCTGCTCCTCGACCACTCCCCCGCCTGGCACGGCGCGCGCCTCGACTGGCGCCGGATCGCCGCCTACCGCATCACCGGCGGCGGGGTGCGCGTCGTCGTGCGCGGCCGCCCCTGGACCCGCCTCCTCGGCCCGACGATCCCCTGCGAGGGCCGCCTCCAGCACGACGTCGTCGAGCTCCTCGAGCGCCGTGGCGTGGCGCGCCTCGACGCCTGAACGTCAGATCCCCTCGACCCTACCCGCCGCGCTCTCGTACGCCTTCAGCTTGTTGTAGAGCGTCTTGACGTTGATCCCGAGCACGCGGGCGGTCCGCACCTTGTTGCCGCCGTTGGCGCCGAGGACGCGCAGGATGTGCCGGCGCTCGACCTCGGCCAGCGGGGTCGCGAGGTCGTAGGTGGGCTCGCTGCGCCGGCTCGCCGCCTCGGTGTGGGCGCCGCGGACGAGCGCCGCCGGGAGGTCGTCGGCGAGGATCGTCTCGCCGCGGCAGAGGATGAGCGAGCGCTCGATGATGTTGCGCAGCTCGCGCACGTTGCCCGGCCAGGGGTAGGCCGTGAGCGCCGCCAGGGCCTCGGGCGACACCTCGCGCCGCGGCAGCCCCTTGCGGTGGTGCGCCTCGAGGAAGGCGCGCACGAGGGCCGGGATGTCGTCGGCGCGCTCGCGCAAGGGCGGCACCTCGATGTGGATGACGTTCAGCCGGTAGAACAGGTCCTCGCGGAAGCGCCCCGCCTGCACCTGCTCGGCCAGGCGCTTGTTCGTGGCCGCGACCACGCGAACGTCGACCTTCACCAGCTTCGTGCCGCCGACCCGGCGGAACTCGCTCGTCTCGAGCACCCGCAGGAGCTTCACCTGCAGGTCGAGGTTCATCTCCCCGATCTCGTCCAGGAACAGCGTCCCGCCGTCGGCCACCTCGAACAGGCCCTGGTGGTCCTGGTGCGCGCCGGTGAAGGCCCCCTTCACGTGGCCGAAGAGCTCGCTCTCGAGGAGCGTCTCCTGGATCGCGCCGCAGTTGACGGCCACGAACGGCTTGCCCTGCCGGCGCGACAGCGCGTGCAGGCGGTTGGCCACCAGCTCCTTGCCGACGCCGCTCTCGCCCGTGATGAGCACCGTCAGGTCGCTCGGCGCCACGAGCTCGATCGTCTTGCACACCTCCCGCATCGACGGGCTCTCGGCCACCATGCCGTCGCGGTCCTGCGCGGCCAGGCCGGAGAGGCGCCGCAGCGCCTGGTTCTCGTGCGTCAGCCGCCAGTGCTCGACCGCGCGCCGGACGACGAGCAGGAAGTAGTCGGGGTCGATCGGCTTCTCCACGAAGTCGAACGCGCCCTGCTTCATCGCCGCCACGACCGTGTAGGTGGGGATGTTCCGGGCGACCAGGACCACCTGGGTGGAGACCTGCCGCTGGCGGAGCTGCTTCACCAGCTCCACCCCGTTCATCCCCTTCAGGAACACCTCCGCCACGAGCACCGCCGGCTCCTGGCCCTCGGCGATGCCGAGGGCGGAGGCCGCGTCGGGCGCCGCCTGGACGGCGTAGCCGTCCACCTTCAGCGCCCGCACGAGGAACTCGCGCAGGGCGTCGTCGTCCTCGACGACGAGCACGGGTGGCTTGTCGGTCATCCCCTCACGCGTCCGCCCCTGGCGGAGCGGGGCACATGATAGGCGATCGGCGACGCATCCTCACGCGTGACGGGGCCTTTCACCGGTCGGCGAGCAGGCGCCGGGCGACGGCGCGCGCCAGCGCGTCGGCCTCCTCGCGCCCGCCGGACCCGCCGTTGCCGATCACGGCGAACACCGCCCGCCGGCCGCCGACCTCGACGTAGCCGCAGAGCGAGGCCACCCCGCGCAGCGTGCCCGTCTTGCCCCGGAGCGCCGCCCCCCGCGGCAGGTCGCCCAGGCGCCGCTGGAGCGTGCCCTCCTCGCCGGGCGCCGCCAGGCTGGCGCGGAACACCTCCCCCGTGGGCGCGCGGCTGGCCGCGCGCAGGACCGCCACGAGGGCGGCGGCCGAGAGGCGGTTCTCGCGCGAGAGCCCGGAGCCGTCGCGCACGGTCACCTGCGCCGCCGCCGCCCCGCTGGCGCGGGCGAACTCGGCGATCACCTTGGCCCCCTCGGGCCACGTGCCCCCCGCCGCGCAGCGCCGGCCGAGCGTCTTCGTCAGGCACTCGGCGTAGAGGTTCTGCGAGCGCTGGTTGGTCACGGCCAGCGTGCGCGGCAGCGGCGCGAGCCGGCGGTGCAGCGTGAACCCGGGCGCCGGGTCGCCCGCCCGCGCCCGGCGCGCCGCGCCGCCGACCTCGATCCCGCGCGCCACGAGGCGCTCGCGCAGGACCGTGGCCAGGAACAGCCCCGGGTCGGCCACGGGCACCGAGCTCTCCTGCCCGCCGGCGCGCGACCACACGCGCCCGGTGAGCCGGATCGTCCGGCGCTCGGGCCCGGCGCGCAGGAGCGAGAACACGTGCTGCTTGCGGTCGTCGGTGAGCGTCGCCGCCACCTCGACGGTCACGTAGCCCGTGTCGGGCGCGAGGCGCGCCGTCGGCCGGCCGCCGGCGGCGCCCACGGTCACGTCGACGCAGTTGTCGTTGAGCGACAGCGCGCCCACCTCGGCGCCGTACCAGCGCTCCGCGTCGGACGGGTGCCAGTCGGGGTGCAGGCGCACGTCGTCGAACGCGCGGTCGTCGGCGACGACGTCGCCCGTGACCCGCCGCACGCCGGCGCGCCACAGCGCCTCGGCCCAGTCGGCCAGGAGCGGGTCCTGGTCGAAGCGCCGCGAGAGCGTCGGGTCGCCGTCGCCCACGACGACCAGGTCGCCCTCGACCACGCCGCCCGCCGGCGCCGCCGCGCACATGACGCGCGTCTCGTGGGCGAAGTCCGCCCCGAGGCGCGCCAGCGCCGCCGCGGTGGTGACGACCTTCATGTTCGACGCCGGCACGAGCGGCGCCTCGGCCCCGTGGGCGAAGAGGGCCTCGCCCGTGCGCTCGTCGACGACCAGCGCGCCGAACGTCGTCTCGCGCGCCTTCGCCAGGACGGCGCCCATGCCGGCGAGGTCGTCGGCGCGGACGGCCGGGGCGAGGGCGACGAGCAGGAGCGCCAGCAGGCCGGCGCGGGCGGACGTGGTCATGGGCGGACTCCTCCCCCTCGGCCCTTCGGCCGGGACCGGGTCAGTCCTTGAGCTCGCGGACGCTGCGGGCGACCGCGTCGAGGAGCGCCCCGGCCTGGCCGCCGTCGGCGCCGCCGTCGTCGTGCTCGACCGACACGAGCTGCACCGTCCGCCGCTCGCCGACGAGGAAGTACATGCGGCACAGGAGCGGGTCGCGCCCGCTGCGCCCGCGCAGGACCAGCATCCAGGCCGAGCGCCACCCCGACGCCGCCAGCCAGCCGTCGACCCCCTCGCCCAGCGGCCCGTCGGCCACCGGCACGACGTCCTTCAGCCAGCCCTCGCCCTGGACCATCTGCGCGCCGATGCGCTCGGCGAGCGTGTCGGCCGCGTCGAACGGCCCGCGCTGCGCCGAGTAGAGGCGCAGGGTGCGCCCGCCGCCCCAGATCCGGCCGCCCTCGCGGTAGTCGACGTAGCTGCGCGCCCGCGGGCGCACGGCCTGGCCGCACGACGGGCAGGGGACGTCGCCCGTCGGCCGGCCGCGCGTCGCCTGGACGCGCACCTCCTGCTCGCAGCCGGCGCAGCGCACCTCGCAGGTCGCCGGCCCGCCCTCGCTCCAGCCGCGCGGCAGCTCGAGGCGCACCTTGAGGTCCTCGACGGTCACGGGCGTCAGCTCGCCGACCGCGACGCGCGCGACCTGCGGCTCCCACGGCGGCGGGCTCGTCGCGGGCCGCCCGCGGGCGCGCTCGGCCTCGGCCGCCACGAGCGTGGCCACGGCCACGCCGCCGAGGAGGCAGCCGGTCCCCTGCCCCGCCCCGCGCGTCAGGCTGAGGAGGAGCCCCGCGACGAGCCCGGACCCGACGGCGAGGAACAGCACCGCCTGCAGGCCGGCCGTGAGCATGCCCTGCGAGCTGGCCACCGTGAGGATGATCGCCAGGTGGATCGCCAGCGACCCGATCAGGCTCAGCGGTCCGCGCACGCCCGGCGCCGGGGCGAGCACGGTGAGGGCCAGGGCCGCCCCGCCGAGCGCCAGACCCGCCGGCCACACGCCCGCCAGGAGCCAGAGCGAGCGGGCGTCCTCGACCAGCACGCGCGCGGCGTTGAGGCCGACGCCGACGACGACCAGCAGGAACAGGAGGGCCCCGGCGCCGACGCGCCGCTCGAGCTCGCCGCCGAAGACGAACATCATGAACGCGCCGAGCGCCGCGAACGAAATCGACGCGTGGACGAACGTCCCGACGACCAGCCGCCAGGGCTCGCCCCAGCCGCGGGCCACGAGGCCGCCGACCTCGATCGTGCGAGCGGGCGAGAGCTCCGCCTGGTGCGTCACGCCGCTGGCCCAGCAGGCCAGGGCCAGCCCCAGGATGAGGAGCCAGGTGAGCCGGCGCGGATGCACCGGCGGCAAGGGCGGCCCGGCGGGCTGGCGCGGGACGACCTCGGGCAGCGGATCGTCGTCGCGGATGGGCGGGTGCCCCTCGAGCGTGTCGGACTCGTCGGAGACGTCCCGCCGCGCGCGGTGCAGCGCGCGCAGGCGCTGGCTGACGCGGCTCTCGCGCATGGGGTCCCGCAGGGTCAGGCCGCACGCCGGGCAGGTGCGCGCCCGCGCGGGCACGCGCGCGGCGCAGCCCGGGCAGGCGCGCCCGACGTCGTCGCCCTCGACCCAGCCGGTCCCTGAGTCGACCGGCGGCGGCAGCGCCTGCTCCGGCTCGGAAGCCGGCTCCCCGGCCGGGTCGGCGCCATCGCCGCTCGCCGGCTCCCCGCCTCGCTCGCCCCCCGCTCCCCCGTCCACGGCGCGCGGTCAGCCTCGACGCACGACGTGCTCGGCGATCTGCACGGCGTTGAGCGCCGCGCCCTTGCGCAGCTGGTCGCCGGCGAGGAACAGGCACAGCCCGCGCTCGACCGTCGGGTCCCTGCGCAGGCGCCCGACGAGCACCGGGTCGCGCCCGTCGGCCTGGCGCGGCGTCGGGTAGCGCGCCGTCGCCGGGTCGTCGACGACCTCGACGCCGGGCGCCACCCCCAGGGCCGCGCGCACGGCGTCGACCGTGACGTCGCGCTCGAGCTCGAGGAACACGGCCTCCGAGTGGGCGCGGCGCACGGGCACGCGCACGCACGTGCTCACGACCTTGAGGTCGGGCAGCCCCATGATCTTGCGCGTCTCCCAGACGACCTTCATCTCCTCCTTGGTGAAGTCGCCGGCGTCCGGCAGGAACACGTCGACCTGCGGGAAGAGGTTGAAGGCGATCGGCTGGGGGAGCTTCCTGGGCGCCGGCTCGGGCTGACCGGCGAGCAGCGCGCGCGTCTGGTCCTCGAGCTCCTGCATGGCCTGCGCGCCGGCGCCGGAGGCCGCCTGGTAGGTGGCCACGACCACGCGCTCGAGCCCGGCGAGCTTCCGGATCGGCTCGAGGACCACCGCCAGGAGGATCGTCGTGCAGTTCGGGTTGGCGATGATCACCCCGGCCCGGGCCGGGATCGCGTCGGGGTTCACCTCGGGCACGACGAGCGGCACCTCGGGGTCGAGGCGGAAGGCGCTCGAGTTGTCGACGACCACCGCGCCGCGCGCGGCCGCCCGCGGGGCCCACTCCTTCGACACCGACGCGCCGGCGGAGAAGAAGGCCACCTGGCACTCGCCGAGCCGCCGCTCGTCGAGCGGCTCGACCTCGTGCTCCTGGCCCTCGAACGCGACCCGCTGCCCCGCCGAGCGCGGCGACGCGAACAGCCGCAGCTCCCCGACCGGGAAGCGCCGCTCCGCGAGGACCTGCAGGAACTCCTGGCCCACCGCGCCGGTGGCGCCGACGATGCCCGTGACTCGCCTCAAGGGCTGCCCTCCCCGGGGGAAGCCGACGAGGGTACTCGCTGCCGCCCCGTTCGACCAGACCGGCGGGCCGGCGGTATGCTCCCGCCGTGCTCTTCTCGCTCGGCCCCTACGAGATCCTCATCATCGCAGGCGCGTTCGCGGTCATCACCCTCGGCCCCGTGGCGGCCGGGCTGGTGCTCGCGTGGGTGCGCCGGCGGCGGGCGAAGAAGCAGCAGAAGACCTGACGGTTTGTTTGCAGCGCTGGCCCGCCGGCGCTACGGTCCAGGGAGCACCGGCCCGCGCGAGGTGTCCTCATGCTCGGCTCGATCTCCCGCCGCGAGCGGCGCTGCCGGACCTGCCGCGGCGGCATCGCGCCCGCCGACCAGGTCGACTGCCCGCGCTGCGGCGCCGCCGTCCACGTGGGCTGCTCGTGGGACGCGCCCCGCTGCGGCGGCTGCGGCGAGGACCTGCGGGTGGAGGTCACCCACCGCGCCCGGCGCGCGACGCCCGGCCGCCTGCGCGCCCGGTGGGAGGCCGCGCAGGCCCTCCTGCGCGACCTGTGGGCCAGGCCCGCGGCGGTCCTCGCCGAGTGCCACTCCGACCGCGGGCGGTGGATGGGCATCTCGGTGTCGCTGTTCCTCCTCGGGGTGGCCCTCGCCGTCGCGCTGACCGTGGCCACGCGCGTGCCCCCGCTGTAGCCGCGCCTGAGCCACTGAAGAAATTGGCGCTACGACGTGTCGCTGGTGACCAGCCCTCGACCGGAGCAGCGGGTGAGGCGAGGCCGCGGAGGCTGAGGCGAGGCGGCGCGCGCGCGGGCGACGTCGTATCGGTATACTTCTAGCCCGCGCGCGCGCCGCCCCGCCCAGCATCCGCGGCCGCAGCCGTCGAGCAGCGGCTACGGCGGCGCAGGGCGAGGAGCCCCAGCCCGACGAGCAGCGCCAGCGCCGCGCCCGGCGTGCCGCCTGCCGTCGCCGGCGCGATCGCGCACCCGCCGCCGCCGCCCGAGCGCCCGCCTGACCGGGGCGCCAGCCGTCGCCGGCGCCGGAAACACCCGGCGCGGCCGACCGCCGGCCCCGTGCCGCCGCCCGTGCCGACGCCCGCGACCTCGAAGGTGGTGGCCACCCGGTTGAGCTCGTTGCCGAACGGGTCCTGCGGGGCGTCGTGCAGGTAGGCCACGAACGTCACGCTGCCGCTGCCGGCCGGCCAGCGGTCGAGGTTCAGCGGGATCGGCCGCGTGTTCGTGACCTCGTAGCGCGCGTCCTTGACCCCGGCGCGGTCGCTCCAGCCCGTGCCGCTCGCCGGCGCCAGGACGTCGATCGGCCCCGTGGCCACGTCGCTCGAGGCGCCGGTCGTGTCGAGCGCCTTGAGCTCGACGGCGTAGGGGAGCGGGCTGAGCGACATGTCGAAGTCGAAGCGCACCGTCAGCGCGCCGGCCGGGATGACGCCGTTGCCCTGCGCGTCGACCTCGGTGCGCGCCACGTCGACCGTCACGTCGAACGGGACGACCCAGATCGGGTTGGTGAAGCAGCGCCCGCCGTCGACCGGCGTCTGCTCGGGCGTGACGCCCGTGAACGCGCCGAGCTGGAACACGGTCGTCGCCGTGACCACGCCCTCCTGCGTCGGGTCGATCGCCTCGTCGAGGTCCTGGTCGGCGCCGCCGGGCGTCAGGGCCCCCCGCGCCTCCAGGATGCGCGCGCCCGACGCGCGCCGCGCGCCCGGGTTCGGGTCGCCGGCGCTCGTGCGGTAGATCGCGATCGAGCGCACCTCGCCGCCGAACTCGGGCGACGACGCGTAGCGGTAGCCGAAGCGCACGTGCGGCGAGCCGCGCGGGACGAGGGCCGTGCCGCGCCCGTCGAAGGCGCCGCCGCCGCCGATGCGCCCGTCGCGGTCCTGGTGGCGCGACGCGGCGTCGGTCCAGCGCAGGCGCGCGCCGTCGAAGCGGCCGTCGGCGTCGATCGAGAAGCCGATCACCGGACCGTCGGTCAGGACCGAGTTGCCGTCGAGCAGGGCCTGGAAGGCGCGCTCGTCGGGCGTGGCGCCGGGCGCCTCGTCGCCCAGCGCGTAGGTGAGCACCTGCCCGAAGGCGTTGCCGTCGACCGTGAACGTCGACTGCAGGCCGACGACGGTCGCCAGGCGGTCCTCGGTGATGTTGAAGTCGCCGTGCGCGTCGGTGCCGGCGCTGATGAACACCTTGCGGGGGAAGCGCACGCCCGGCGCGGCCGCGCGCTCGTACTCGACCAGCCGCGCCAGGTCGGCGTGCCAGGCCTCGAGCCCGCGATGGACCGGGTCGTCCCAGTCGGGGTTGCCCTGGGCGAACGTCGCGTCGGCCCACGGGTTCATGCGCTCCCAGGTGACCGTGCCCGGCAGGCGCCGCTTGCCGAAGTTGCCGTTCCACAGCTGCAGCCCCTTGGTGAGGAAGCCCGTGCCCTCGGCGTTGACCGTGGCGTCGGTGCGCGTGCGCGGGTCGCGCTCGAACGCCAGGTCGAAGTGCTCGTCGCGCCACACGTTGCCCCCCACGTACGGGTGCGCCGCGTAGAGGGCCGCGTGCCGGTTCTCGGCCCGGTTCTCCTTGCCCAGCGTGCGCACGACGTCGGCGAGGCGCAGGTCGGGGCTCGCGTCGCCCAGCCCGCGCATGAGGCCGCTGCCGCCGTGCCACGGGCCGTCGACGTGCTGCGCGCGGTAGGAGAGCAGGTGCGCGCCCGTGGGCAGGTTCAGGAAGGCGATCACGTTCTGCGGCGCGCTGAAGGCCACCTCCTCGCTGGCCGTGGCGCCGAACAGCTCGCGCATGCGCTCGAACTCGCTCTTGCCGCCGCTCCGGGCCACCGACAGCGGCCCGAACGGCGGCCGGTCGCGCAGGGAGTCGCCCGCGTTGTAGTAGGTGTTGTGGTCGGTCGTGATCACGCGGCCCGCCGTCGCGTCGAGCGCGTCGGTCAGGCCGAGGGCCAGGGCGGCCTCCTTGAGCATGGGGATCGGCCCGCCCCAGGCCTTGCGCGGGGCGATCAGGCTGAACGAGTCGTCCTGGTACCACTCGGCGCCCGTGTGGATGTGCGCGTCGTAGTAGTGGCCGGCGCCGGGGAGGCGCGGGCGGGGGCGCGCGGCGAACTGCACGCGCAGCGTCTTGTGCGCCGCGCCGCTGACCGTCTGGCTGAAGACCCACAGGAAGCGGCGGCGGTTCGACCACTCGACGTCGACCGCCACGAAGCGCACGTCGTCGCCCGTGACGCCGAACGCTGCCCGCGGCAGGCGCACGACCGTCGAGCGGCCGGGCACGTCGTGGTCGTCGTGGCGGAAGAGGCGCAGGTCGGGGGCGCCGCCCTGGGTCGTCTGCACGAGGCCGTCGTCGTCGCACACCTGCGCGCCCGTCGGCGCCACGACCTGCGCGCGGCCGTGGACGTCCTCGAACAGCGGCGTCGTCGTCGCGGCCGGATTGGCGACCAGGCGGTGGCCGATGCGCACGCGGTCGAAGCGCACCCACGTGGCCGGGTCGGTGTCGCCCTTCTCGGGCAGGAAGAGCATCACCGGCAGGTAGGGGCGCCCGGGCGCCAGCCGCCAGGGGGCGTCGATCACGACGTTGAGGTCGCCGCTCTGCTGGTACTGCGTGCGCACGGCGCGCTCGCCGCCGGTCGGCGGGAGGAGGTCGAGGAAGGCCACGTCGGCGCGCGGGTCGTCGTCGGGGCGCTCCTGCAGGAGCCAGGCGCGCGCGAGCAGCAGGCGGTCGCCCAGGCGCGCGACGTCGGCCGGCGCGAGCTCCCAGGCCAGCGTGGCCACGTCGCCCGGGCCGAGCGGGGCGAAGCCCTGCGGCGCGGGGCGCAGCCCCGAGACGTCGAGCGCCACCTGCCCCTGCTCGGCGAAGGCGCCGCGGCCCTCGACCTCGCAGGTGACGACGAGCCCGCCCTCGGGCGTGACGTCGGCGCGGAGCGCCAGGAGCGCCAGGTCGCGCGCGGGGAGCTCCGCCGGCTCGACGCGGCAGGCGACCTGCGCGGCGCCCAGGGAGAAGGTCACGAGGCCCGGGCGCGGCAGGACGAC
>JAHBXY010000006.1 GCA_019636275.1 Planctomycetota bacterium
CCTCCTCGGCGGCGCGCGCTCGCTCGAGGGCGTGGCGCTGACGCGGCTCGCCGCGCCCAGGCTGCCGGAGCGGCCCGCCCCGACGTCGTTCGACCTGCTGGTCGTCCTCGGCGCCCAGCGCGCGCGCACGGTCGTCTCGGCCCTGGGCCTCGACGCGCCCGGCTACGACGCCGCCGCCGGCGCCCTCGCCGTCGAGGCCCGCGCGACGCTCGGCGGCCCGGGGCCGATCTCCGCCCGCACCTGCCTCGAGCAGGCGCGCCTGTGGGCGGCGGCGGCGCTCGTCGAGCCGGAGGCGGCCGAGGGCGTCGCCGCCGGGCGCGGCCGTTACGGCGACCGCCTGCTCCTGGCCGCGCTGGCGGCGCTGAACGCGCCCGAGCCCCTGCCGCCCACGACCGCGCCGGCCCCCTCACCCGAAGGCGGCGGCCCCGTGCCGCTGGTCGAGCCGCTGCCGCGGCTGCACGCGCGGCTGGCCTTCACGGCCGACCGCCTGGCCCGCGTCCTCGACGACCTCGCGCCCCCCGGCCCGCACCCGCGCCTGCACGCCGCCGCCGCCGACCTGCGGCGCGTGGCGCGCCTCGAGGCGGCCCTGCGCGACGCGTCGCTCGCGGCGCTCGAGGGGCGCGCGCCGGCGCCAGCGACCGTCGACGCCCTGCGCGATTACGCGCCGGCGCTCCACGCGCTCGGCCCGGCGCGGGCGGCCTCGGCCGAGGACGTGTTCGTCGCCCGCGGCCCCGACGGGCGGGCGCGCGTCCTGCACCGGGTCGTCCACGCGCTCGACCGCCTGCTGCTGGTCGTCGTCGACCCGGCCACCGGCCGGCCGACGCTGGCCGCCGGCGCGGCGCTGTCCGCGGGCGAGCGCTGGACCGACGGACGGCGCCTCGGGGCCGACGAGGCGCGCGACGAGGCGCTCGACCCGCCCTGGGCCGAGCACGTGGTGAGGAGGTGAGCGTGGTCTCGCACGTCTGGCGAGGGCGAGCGCGCGCGGCGCTGGGGCTGTGCGCGGCGGCGGGGCTCCTGGCCTCGCTCTCGGGCTGCGCCAGCGCGGCGGCGGCGCCCGAGCGCAGCGCCCGCGCGGCCGACGGCCGGGAGGAGGGGGCGTCGCCGCCGACGCCGGCGGAGCCGCTCGCGCGCCCCCCCTCCGAGCCCTGGACCGAGCGCGCCGAGGGCCGCGAGGGCGCGAGGCCGGGCGACGACGGGCAGGTGCGCCTCGACCTCCCGCCGGCCCGCCCCACGGCGCTGCCCGCGGACGAGCGCCCCCTGCTGCCCGAGCGCGCGCGCCTGGCGCTCGTGGGCGCGCAGGACGCGCGGCTGGTCCGGCCGGCGCAGGCGCTCCTCGACCTCGGGCGCGAGCTCGACGACCCGCGCCTGGCCCCCGTCGTCGGCCTGGGCGCGCTCCCCGCCGGCGTGACGCGCGTCGACCTCGCCGCCCTGGCCGACGAGGCCGACGCGCAGGGCTTCGACCTCCTGCTCGTCGACGTGCGCCAGGGCGCCGCCCGCGACGGCGTCCTCCTGCACGCGGTCACCGGCGCCGTGCTCGGCGTGTTCGAGGTGCGCCCGGGCGGACTGACGACCAGCGCCGGCCGCGCGACGACCGCCGGCGACGACCTCGTCGCGCGCGTCGGCGCGGCCTGGGCGCGGACCCGGTAGCGCCTGGTAGACAACTCAGCTCGCGCCTTACGGACGAGCTGAGGGCACAGGAAACCTTCTTCCTGCAGCGACGTCCGGCGGGATCCGCTCTCTTCCTTCTACTTCGCGACCGCGTCGTGCTCGAGGTCCACGCCGAGCGCGACGCAGGTCGCGTGAAGCTGGCCAAAGGTGGCGTCCGCGATCGACATGAGCGCGGAGATGCCGGCGCCTTCGGGGTCGTCGCGGACCGTCTTCACCGTCTCCGAGAGGCGACGAAACACCGGCTTCCCGTCCCTCTCGACGAAGCCGAGGTTGAGCTTCGCGGCGAGATCGACGTCGAGCCCGTGCGCGTACTCGTTGCGAAGCCGCCGGAGCGCGTCGAGGTTCCGGAACAGCGGCTCGTCGATCAACCCCATGTTCCGCACGAGCACGAGCTTCACCGAGTAGGTGAAGGTCCGCGAGTCGTCCAGGATTCGCTTCGGGGTCGGCGACTTCGACTTGATCAGCCGGTCGAGGACGAACTCGGTGAGAAGATGCAGGGTAACGACGATCGCGAGGTGACTACCGAGACGGGGGAGGCCGCGCGCCAGCCGCTGCGAGTAGTCGAGGCGCACGGCACGGCGAGGCCGCGAAGCGCGCTTCTTCCTCACGCGGCAGTCGCGCTCTCCACCTCGTCGAGCAACTGGCGGAAGAAGGTCTGCCAGTTGCCGCGGCCGAAGTCGACGGCGTAGTGCTCGATGCGCCCGCGGAGCTCCTCGTCGACGACGAGCTCGTGGCCCTCGACGTGGGCCTGCAGCTCGCGGAGGAAGTGCTGGAAGCCACCCCGCCCCCGGACTGGAGCCTGAAGCTTCTTGCGGACTGCAGGGGAAAGGCGAACCCGCGTCATGTCCTCATCCTAACTGCGCTGGTGCTCCGGCGGCCATGGGGTCATCCTCGGCAGCACAGCGTTCCCAGGGCTCCGACCAAGAACGTGCCCGAATGGTTTGTGTACGAGAACGACCTAAACACCAACCGACGCGGGGTCTCCTGAACCCCGCGGAGCAGGCCCACGCGAGCCAGTACTACATGGACATGGGTGGTACCCGGTGACCTGGGATTCTATTCGCATCTTCACACTCCCGCCGTTCGGTCCCGATCTCCGAAAGTGGGACGCGACGATCACTCCTGCGGACCGCTCGATGAAGCTCCTCGTCCGGGGTCATGGCGATGCGATTTCTCGAGGCAGTGCCGACCTTGCCCGCCTTCTATACAAGGCAGCAAAGACGGCGGAGGTAGCTGCGCTTCTGCCGCCGGCGGGTTGAGACCCAAGCGCGTACCCATGGCTGCAGCCTGTTCACCGTCGCGCACGGCGTCTCGGCCATGGTGCTCGGATCGGAGAGGGTGGCGGACGACGCGCCGGTCGGCGAGGCTGACCCGCCGGCAGCGACGCGGCTCCGGCTCCCGGGCTCGTCACCGCCCGGGGAGGCGACGATGGATCCCGCGCACATCCTGCAGGTCGGCTTCGGCTTCTGGAGCTCGAAGACGCTCCTCAGCGCGGTCGAGCTGGAGCTGTTCACGCACCTCGCGCGGGGGCCGCGCGCGGCGCACGAGCTCCAGGAGCAGCTCGGGCTGCACCCGCGCGGCGTGCTCGACTTCCTCGACGCGCTCGTGGCGCTGAAGCTCCTCGACCGCGACGGCGACGGCGAGGGGGCGCGCTACCGGAACACGCCCGAGGGGGCGCGCTTCCTCGACAAGGGCAGCCCGGACTACGTGGGCGGGATCCTGGAGATGGCCAACGCCCGCCTCTATCCGTTCTGGGGCGACCTCACGGAGGCCCTGCGGACGGGGCGCCCGCAGAACGAGATCAAGCGCACGGGCGCGGGCATGTTCGAGGAGCTGTACCGCGATCCGGCGCGCCTCGAGCAGTTCATGCGCGCCATGGCGGGGATCTCCGCCGGCAACTTCCGCGCGTTCGCCGAGAGGTTCGGCTTCGGCGGCTATCGGACCCTGTGCGACATCGGGGGCGCGACCGGCCAGCTCTCGATCCTGGTCGCGCGCCGCCACCCGCACATGACCTGCACCACGACGGACCTGCCGGTGGTGGTGCCGATCGCGCGGCGCACGATCGAGGCGGCGGGCCTGCAGGACCGCGTCACGCCGGTCGCCGTCGACTTCTTCGAGGAGCCGCTCCCCCGCGCCGACGTGATCACCATGGGCATGATCCTGCACGACTGGAACCTCGAGCGGAAGATGCGGCTGATCCGCGCGGCCTACGACGCCCTCCCGCCCGGCGGCGCGTTCGTCGCGATCGAGAACCTGATCGACGACGCGCGGCGCGAGAACGCCTTCGGGCTGCTCATGTCGCTCAACATGCTGATCGAGTTCGGCGACGCGTTCGACTTCACCGGCGCCGACTTCGAGCGCTGGTGCCGGGAGGTCGGCTTCACCCGGTTCGAGGTCCTCCCCCTCACCGGCCCGGCGAGCGCGGCCGTCGCCTACAAGTAGCGGGTCCCTCGCGTCGAGGGGCCGCCGCGGCTCAGGGGCCGCGCGGCCGGAAGGGCAGCTTGAACCCCCGCTCGGCGCGCGGCTTCCTGAAGGCGAGGACGCGCACGTCGAGGCCGTCCTCGCCCTCGCTGACCATCTCCTCGTAGTCGGCGAACGGCGGCAGCTTGAGCGCGTCGCGCAGGCGCACGAGGACCTCCTCGACGTCGGGCCGCTGCTGCCACGCGTCGACGTCGCGCAGCCGCTCGAGCCGGGCCTCGGCCAGGGCGGCGCGCAGCAGGTCGGCCCCGGGGCCCAGGCCGCCGAGCAGCTCGGCGAGCCGGTCGACGTCGCCGCGCGTGCGCTCGAGCTCCTCGGGGCTGGCGTCGTCGTCGCCGAACTCCTTCTCGAAGTCGGGGCACGAGTGGTAGTCGTCGACGCCGTCGCCCGCGTCGTCGTAGGCGGAGTAGAACAGCGCCTCCTCGCCGATCGTCCCCACGACCAGCGCCGGCGCCTTCAGCTCGGCGGCCAGGCCGCGCGCCAGGTCGCGCGCCGACCCCGTGACCTCGGGATACACGGCCGTCCACTCGCCGTGGCTCGGCGCGACGAGCACCCGCCGCGCGTCGGCGGCGGCGCGGTCGGCGCGCGCGAGGCCCTGGCGCTCCATGACGGCGCGCAAGGCCTCGAGCACCCGCACCCGATCCTTCACCCGCAGGTGGACGGCGACGCGGACCGCCTCCATACACGCCTCCGGCCCTTCATGATGCAGCCGCGACCGCCGTCGGTCCCCCCCGGCGGCACAAGGTGCTGCCGGAAAGCAGGTTGCGAGCGGGCTACTCCTCGTCGTCGGGGACGGTGACCTCGGGCGGGAGGTCGATCGCCTTCATCGCGATCTCGTCGTAGACGCTCGAGCCCAGGACGCGGCGCGCGTCGTCCTTGAAGCGGTCGGTGCACGGCAGCTTGAGCAGGTCGCGCTCCATGCGCCCGCTCTCCACACGCCCGACGAGGCTCCGCAGCTCCTCGGACCCGCCGCCGGCGGCGATCGCCCCCTCGAGCTTGCGCTTGTAGCCGGCGAAGCGCGAGTACTCGGCCAGCTTCTCCTTGACGTCGTGGTAGCCCTTTCCGCCGCGCAGCGCCGCCGGGAAGCCCTCGAGCACCTTGACCGCGTCCTCGTAGCGCTCGCGGTCCTGGAGCTCCCAGGCCTCGATCAGGAGCTGCTCGGCCCAGACCTCCGACTGCGCGTCGGTCTCGGCCTTCGTCGAGGGCGGCGCCGTCGGCGCCACGAGCTTGCGCGGCTCGCGCGGCCCGGGCGGGCGCGGCCGACCCGGATCGGCCTCCGGGTCCGTGGGCGACGGCCGCGCGGGCGGAGGCTGCTGGCCCGTCGGCGTCGCCGCGGCGGTCGCGCCGTCCTTATCGCCCCCGCGCGACACGAGCACGGCGCCGACGACGACCACGAGGCCCAGGGCCGCCAGGCCGCCGATCAGGGCCACCGGCGGGCCGCTCCCGCGCGGAGGCGCGCCGCCCGCCCGCGTCTTGCTCAGGCGCGCCGACGGCGTCCCCGGGCTCCGTCCCGAGCCGCCCTTCTTCCCCCGCTGCGAGCCCTTGCCGGGCTCGACCGGCGCGGTCGGGGCCGGCGCGGCTGGCGCGTGGCCGTTCGTGGGCACGGCAGACATGGCAGGCGGCGGGCCGAACCCGTAGCCGCCCTGGCTAGCCGGCGCGGCGAAGTCGATGGCCGGCGGCGCCGCCGCCGGGGGCGGCCCGAAGTCGAACCCGCCGCCCGGCGCGCTCGTCGGCGCCGCCGGAGGTGCCCCGAAGTCGAAGCCGCCGGGCGCGTTCGCCGGCATGGGCGGCGGCGCCCCGAAGTCGAACCCGCCCGGCGCGCTCGCCGGCATGGGCGGCGGCGCGCCGAAGTCGAAGCCGCCCGGCGCGCTCCCCGGCATGGGCGGCGGCGCGCCGAAGTCGAACCCGCCCGGCGCGCTCGCCGGGGCCCCGAAGTCGAACCCGCCCGGCCCGCTCGCCGGCATGGGCGGCGGCGGCCCGAAGTCGAAGCGGTCGCCGGGCGGCGCGTCGAACGGGCTCGCCCCGGGCGCCAGCGCGTCGAGGAGGTTGCCCCGCAGCGTCGGGTCGCTCGCGCTGAAGGCGCCAGGGGGCGGCGCACCGCCGAGCGTCGGCGCGTCGTCGACGAAGAAGGCGCCGTTGGCAGTCGGCGCCGGGCCTGCGTACGACCCCGACGCCGGGCCTGCGTACGACCCCGACGCCGGCCCTGCGTACGACCCTGACGCTGACCCCGCGAACGAGCCCGTCGCCGGGCGCGCGAACGAGCCCGTCGCCGGGCGCACGAACGACCCCGTCCCCGGCCGGGTGCTCGCGGCGAGCGGGCTGTAGCCCGGCGGCACGGCGGGAGGCGCCTCGCCCATGGTCGAGAGCGTCGACACCGGCGAGAACTCGCCGGAGCCCTCCTCGACGCGCGCCGGGCGCGGCGGCGGCGCGGCCGCCGGCGTGACGGCCGCCCCGCCGGCGACCTCGGACCAGAGCTGGCGCGCGACGGACGTCTCGAGGACGCCCATCTCCACGAGGACGACGAGGATCTCCACCTGCTGGCCGGCCTGGCGGCGCGCGAGGGTGGTCTGGCCCGCCTGCTGCAGCACCTCGCGGGTGCACAGGTTCCGCTGCAGGAGCAAGCGGCCCAGGGCCCTGTCCCGATCGTTCATGCCGACCTCGGCTGCCAGGGGCCGGATGGCCCGGGCGCATCATAGACGGCCGGGGCCGGCCGTGCTCACCCGGGGCCTGGACGCCGGCCCGGAGCGCCCGGAGTCACCTCAGCGCGCCGCCTCGAGCGTGACCTCGACCTCGAGGCGCTGGCCGTCGCGCTGCACCGCCAGGCGCACGGTGTCGCCCGGCTGCCGGCGCTCGAGGGCGTTGAGCAGGTCGTCGGGGCGCCGCACGCCCTTGCCGTCGATCGCGGTGATCAGGTCGCCGAGCCGCACCTGCCGCCCGGCGCGGACCGTCCCGCGCAGCCCGGCCCGGGCGGCGGGCGAGCCGGGGACGACGTCGAGGACCAGCGCCCCCTCGAGGCCGGCGCGCCGCGCGAGCGCCTCGGCGGCGAGCTGCACGCCGAGCGTCGGGCGGAGCACGCGCCCGTGCTCGATCAGCTGCTGCACGACGTGGCGGACCGTGTCCACGGGCACGGCGAAGCCGATTCCGGCGTAGGCGCCCGTCTGGCTGAGGATCGCCGTGTTCATGCCGATCAGCCGCCCGGCGCTGTCGAGGAGCGGCCCGCCCGAGTTGCCCGGGTTGATCGCCGCGTCCGACTGGATCACGCCGTCGATGATCCGCCCGTTGGCCGCCTGGATCTCGCGCTCGAGCGCGCTGACGATCCCCGAGGTCATGGTGTGGTCGAGGCCGAACGGGTTGCCGATCGCGTAGACGCGCTGCCCGACGCGCAGGTCGGCCGACGTCCCGAGCGCGATCGGGCTGAGCACCCGCCCGGCGCCCGGGTCGACGCGCAGCACGGCCGTGTCCTTGTCGGGGAAGACGCCCACGACGCGCGCCGCCAGCTCGGTCCCGTCGACGAGGGTCACCACCACCTGGTGGGCGCCGTCGATCACGTGGAAGTTGGTCACGACGTGGCCGGCCGCGTCCCAGACGAACCCGGTGCCGGTGCCCTGCGGGATCTGCGCCAGGTCGAGCGTCCAGCGGTCGCGCCGCACGGCGAGGTTCGTCACGTTGACGACCGACGGCGCCGCGCGCTCGAACAGCTCCACCTGCGCCCGCTCGTCCTGGGCGAGGTCGCCGCGCGCCGTGACCACGCGCGGCTCGACCGGCGGCGGGGCGAGGAAGCGCGGGCCGCGCCAGGCGGCGGCGAGCGACAGCCCGAGCAGCACGACGACGAGGAGGAGCGCGCCGCAGGTGAGCCGCCACAGCCGGCGCTCGACCTCCACCTGGCGCAGGAGCTCCCCCTCGTGCATGACGCCGCCTCCGCGGCGCGCACCGCCGCCCCCTCGAAGATACCGGAGGCGCGCAGGTCGTCGGCCCTGGGCCGCGCGCCCCCGGCGCGGTAGGTTCGCGCCATGCGCCACGACCCGCTCGCCCCGCCGGAGCGCCGCCTCGTCGACGCCGTCCTGGCCCTGGCCGGCCTCGGCCGCGGCGGCGACCCCCGCGCGGCGCTCGCCGACGAGGCGGCGTGGCTGGCGCTCATGGCCCTGGGCGGCCGCGTCGCGGGCGACCTCGAGCGCCTGCTCGCCGGGACGTGGTGGGCCGGCCACGCCGTCGCGGGGACGTCGAGGGCGAGCCGGGCGAGGTCGTCACGTCGGCCGGCCGCGCGCGCGCGGCCCTGGCGCTGCTCCTGCGCGAGCAGGCCGCCGAGCGCGACGCCGGCGCGGCCGAGCGGGCCACGGCCGCGCTGGCCTGCGTGGCGCTGGGCTGCGCCGACCCCGCCACCGGGCGGCTCCTGCAGCAGGGGCTCGCGCACCTCGAGCTGCTCGACATCGTCAAGCAGATCCCGATCGCCGCCCGCGTGCGGGCGCTGGTCCTCGAGTTCCGCTTCCGCCGCCTCGGCGCCGTGCCCGCCCGCTTCGTCGCCCGCGTGCAGGACCTCCTCGAGCGGCTCGACCGCGAGGGCCTCCTCGCCGTGGCCCTCCGTGACCGCGCGGCGCCCGAGGCCCAGGCGCGCGAGCTGTTCCACCTGGCGCTCGCCGACGGCGACCCGGGCCTCAAGGCGCTGCTCGACGCGCTCACCGCCGCAGGGCGGCCGCTCACCGCGCGCGAGCTGGCGCCGGCGCTCGGCGACGGCGCGACGGCGCGCGCGGTCGGGGCGGCCTGCGCGCGCCTCGCGCGCGCGCTCGAGGGCGGCCCGTGGACGCTCGCGCGCGCGAAGGGGCGCTGGACGCTGCGCCCGCGCGCGGCCGCAGGGACCTGAACGGCCGTCGATCAGCCCCCGGCGCGCTCGAGCTCGGTCGGGTCGTGCGCGCAGAACACGCGCACGCCCGCGCCCTGGTCGCGCACGAGCTCGCGCAGGCGCGCCTGGTTGTGGCGCCGCGCGTGGTCGTCGTGGGCCATGAGGCGCTGGAACGCGTCGAGCCCGGGCGTGCAGCGCGGGCGCGCCGGATCGACCTCGCCGTGGAAGAAGTAGGCGTCGCCCGCGTGGAGCAGCCAGCCGTCCGGCGTGTCGACGGCCACGCCGGCGTGGCCGCGCGTGTGGCCGGCGAGCGGCACGAGGAGCAGCTCGGGCGGCAGGCCCGAGATCCGCCGCACGGCCTCGAAGCCGAACCAGCGCTCCCCCTGGTCGGGGTGGTGCAGGACCCAGCGCGGCCGGTGCGCCCAGGTCTCGGGCCGGTAGCGCATGCGCTCGTGCCAGGTGCGCCGGCACATGGCGGCCTCGTGCTCGCGCGCCAGCACGTGCACCTCGGCGCGCGGGAAGTCGTCGAGCGCGCCGGCGTGGTCGAAGTCGAGGTGCGTGAGCACGACGTGCCGCACCTCGTCGGGCGAGAAGCCCAGCCGCGCGAGCTGCTGGACGGCCGTCTCCTCGCGCGCCAGCCGCGCGCCCATGAGGCGCAGGCGCTTGTCCCAGACGACGCCGCGCCGGCCGAGCACGTCCGACTCGCCCAGGCCGGTGTCGACGAGCGCCAGGCCGTCGCTCGTCTCGACGAGCAGGCAGTGGCACACGAGGCGCGCGCGCTCGAAGGGCGCGCCGTCGCCGTTGACGAGGTGCCCGCCGAGCGGGCACAGCGTGGCGCAGTTGAGGTGGTGGACGCGCACGGGCGGAGTATAGCGCCGCCCGCTTCACGACGCCGGTGGCGCCGACCCGGCGGCCGGGCCAAGCTGGCCGCGTGACGACGCGGGCGCTGGACGCCTTCGAGCAGGCCGAGGTGGCGGCCGTCCGGGCGGCGCTGCAGGGCGGCTGGCTCGGGCGCGACGCCCTGCGCGCGGCCCTGCTCCTGCGCGAGGAGCTGCGCGCCGCGGGCGGGCCCGCGCCGCTCCTGCCGCTCCTCGAGGACCACCTGCCGCCCGAGGGGCGGGTCGCCGCGCGCGCCGCGTGGACCCGCGCCCTGGCCGCCAGCGGCCTGCGACCGCCCCGCCCGCCGCCGCCGGTCACGGCCGAGGCCAGCCAGCGGTCGCTGGCGCGCCTGCGCCGGCCCGACGACGACGACCCCGAGCCGGTGCGCGCCTTCCTGGCCGCCACCGGCGAGACGACCCGCCGGCTGCCCGGCGACGCGCCGCCCCTGCCGCTGCCGGACGACTCCCTGCCGCTCACGGCGTCCTGGCGCCCGGCGCCGGCGGCGAAGAGGACGATCGGCGGCCACGAGCTCCTGGGCGAGCTCGGCCGCGGCGGCATGGGGCGCGTCCACCGCGCGCGCGACCCGCGCCTCGGGCGCGAGGTGGCCCTCAAGACGCTGCTCGCGTTCGAGGCCGACGCCGAGCTGCTGGCGCGGTTCGAGCTCGAGGCCCGCGTCGCGGCGCGCGTGCAGCACCCCAACGTCGTGGCCGTCCACGGCGCCGGCGTCGACGACGGCGTGCCCTGGATCGCCATGCAGCTCGTCGACGGCGAGTCGCTCAAGGCGCGCGTCGCCCGCGACGGCCCCCTCGAGCCCACGCACGCGGCGGGCGTCGCCGAGGCGCTCGCGCGCGCCCTCGCCGCCGCGCACGCCGTGGGCGTCCTGCACCGCGACCTCAAGCCGCACAACGTGCTCCTGGCGCGCGACGGCACGCCGCTCCTCACCGACTTCGGCCTGGCCAAGCGCCTCGACAAGGGCGAGGACGCGATCACCGTGACCGGCCAGGTCCTGGGCACGCCCGCCTACATGGCGCCCGAGCAGGCCGAGGGGCGGCAGGGCGCCGTCGACGCGCGCACCGACGTCTACGGCCTGGGGGCGACGCTCTACGAGGCGCTCACGGGCCGCCCGCCCTTCTCCGGGACGTCCGCCGTGAACGTGCTCGCCGCGGTCCTCGGCACGGACCCGACGCCGCCGTCGTCGCTGCGCCCGGGGCTCCCGCCGGAGCTGGAGGCGATCTGCCTCACGTGCCTGGCGAAGGCCCCGCCCGCGCGCTACCCGACCGCCGCCGCCCTCGCCGCCGACCTGCGCCGCTTCCTCGACGGCGAGCCGGTCCACGCCCGGCCCGAGGGGCGGCTGCGCCGCCTGCTCCGGCGGTCCCGGCGGCAGCGGGCGGCGGCCGCGCGAGCGACGGTCTGGGGCGGCGTCGCCGTGGGGGCCGCCGTGACGCTGGGCGGCGTCACCGCGGCCCGCGAGGCTGCGCGCGAGCGGCTGGCGCGCGAGTGGGTCGCGGCGCCGGCGGTCGAGCCCCCGACCACGGAGCTGGCGCGCGCCGACGCGCTGGTCAAGCTCGCCGACGCCCTCCCGGGGGCCTGGCGAGCGCGCTGGCGCGACGCGGTCGCCACGCTCCACACCCGGCGCGGACGCGCGCTCATGGCGTCGGGTGACCCGGACCGCGCCGCGCGCGACTTCGAGGCGGCGCTCGCGCTCGCCCCGGATCACCGCGACGCGCTGCTCGGCATGGCGCGCGCGGGGTACCACACGGGGCGGCACGAGGCCGTCACCTCCACGGTCACGCCGCTCCTGGAGCGCGACCCCGACGACCTCGACGCGCTCGAGCTGCGCGCGTGGGCCCGCGCCGGCACCGGGCGCGTCGAGGAGGGGCTCGCCGACGCGGAGCGCGTCCTGCGGCGGTCACCGGACAGCCTGGCGGCGCTGGCCGCCCGGGGGCTCGTGCGGCTCCACCGCAACGAGCTCGAGGCGGCGGCGGCGGACCTGGCGCCCGCCCTGGCGCAGGAGCGGCTCCCCTGGCTCCTGAGCGCGGTGGCAGAGCTCGAGCTCCGGCGCGGCCGCCGCGAGGCGGCGCGAGCGCTGCTGGAGGAGGCCCTGCGGCTCCAGCCGACGCTCGCCTGGGCCTGGACGGTGCGAGGCCGGGCGCGCGCGCTCGACGGGGACCTGCAAGGCGCCCTCGCGGACCTCGACGAGTCGCTGCGGCTGAACCCGTACAACCCGGCAGGGCGGCGGGTGCGCGTCGACGTCAACGCGCGGCTCGGGCGCTGGCAGGAGGTCGTCGCGGACGCCCACGCGGCCCTCGAGCGGGGCACCCCGGAGCCCGACGTGTTCCTCGTCGCGCGGGCGAGCGCTCGCCTGGAGCTCGGGGACCCCCGGGCCGCGGCGCTCGACGCCTCGCAGGCGCTCGAGCTCCGGCCGACTCCGGAGGCGTTCGGCGCCCGCGCGAGGGCGCGTGTCGCGCTCGGGCAGCTGGCCGAGGCGAGGGCCGACCTGGAGGCGGCGCTGCGCCTCGCCCCCGGCCACGGCCGGCTCCTCTCCGACCGCGCGCGGGTGCGCGAGCTCATGGGCGACCTGCCGGGCGCGCTCGAGGACATGGAGGCGGCGCTCGCGGCGCTGCCCGCGGTCGGGGGCCTCTGGCTGCACCTCGGGCTCCTGCGCGCGCGGGCGGGGGACCTCGCGAGCGCCGAGGCCGCCCTCACCCGGGCGGTCGAGCTCGAGCCGGGGCAGGGCGGGGTCTGGGCGGCGCGCGCGACGGTGCGCGGCGTGCGCGGCGAGCTCGCCGGGGCCGAGGACGACCTGCGCCGCGCCGAGGGCCTCCTGCCGCCGGGGCACCCGGCGCTCGCGGACGCGCGGCGGACGCTCGCCGGGGCGCGCGAGCCCGAGGTCAGCCCACCCGCACGCTGACGCGCGGCTGCTCGTCGCCGAGGAACAGGACGCGCTCGACGCCGTCGACGACGACGGTCACCCGCTCCACCTTGCCGCGCAGGGCCAGGAGCTCGGACACGGCCGCGTCGAGGTCCTCGTGGGGGGCGGCGACGTCGCCGCGGGCCATGCGCACGGTCTCGTGGGGGATGATCCGCCCGCGCAGCGGCGGCGGCGGCGGCCGCAGGCGCGCCGTCGCCGGGAGGCGCTCGGTCGGGCGGCGCGGCTCGGAGTCGGGCGGGGCGCCCACCGGGCGGCGGCGCACGACGGTGGGGCGCGGGTCGACGAACGGCAGCGGCTGGCGGAAGGCGGTGCTCAGGTCGACGCCGCTGAGGTCGGCGCGCGAGAGCGCCGCGCCGGCGATCCGCGCCCGGTGCAGCGACGCGCCGGGGAGGCGCGCGTGCTCGAGGTCGGCCTCCTCCAGCCAGGCCTCGCCCAGGTCGGCGCGCGACAGGTCGGCCCCGCGCAGGCAGGCCTTCTGCAGCTTGGCCCCGCGCAGGCGGGCCCCGGTCAGGTGCGCCCGCTCCAGGCGCGCCCCGCGCAGGTCGGCCTGGCTCAGGTCGCAGTCGTCGAGGCGCGCGCCGCTCAGGTCCGCCCCGGCCAGGCGCGCGCCGGCGAGGTCCTCGCCGCGCAGGTCGATCCCGCGCAGGTCGAGCGCGCCCTCGGCGACGCCCTCGCGCCGCACCTCGGCCAGGAGCTCGCGCAGGTGCGCGCCCTCCTCGAAGCGCAGGTCGTCGAGCAGCTCCTGGCGGGTGGCGCGGCCGCGCGGCGTGAACCAGCGGATCGTCAGCCGGTCGCCGCCCCGCACCCCGTCCGGGCGCTCGACGTCCCCCCAGGCCAGCCCGAAGCGCGCCGTGCGCCCCGAGCCCGTCCTCGCCTGACCCCGCGGGTCCTCTCCGGGCGTCGGCGCCTCGGCCACTCGTCCCCCCTCCGCCGGGGCGACCTGCGCGTCGCCCTCACCCCCTCTTCGGCCTGCGAGGGCGAGGACTTGAGCGCGAGGCCTGGGCCGCACTACGCTCCCTCCGTGGCGCCCTCCCCCGCGGACCTGGCCTACGGCCGGCAGCTCGTCTCGTTCGGCCTCGCGCCGGCCGAGGCCGTGCGCCGCGAGGCCGCCGCCGCGGCCGCCGGCGGCGTCGGGCTGCGCGAGCACCTCCTGCGGACCGGGCGGGTCACGGCCGAGCAGGACGCCCGCGTCCGCGCGGCGCTGTCGACCCCGACCTCCGAGCGGCCGACCGCGGCCCGCCCGTCCGATCCCGCGGCGAGCGGGCGGCGCGTGGCGCCGATCGGGCTGCCCCGGCCGGGGTCGTCGGTCGCCGGGCACGTGGTCGAGCGCGAGCTGGCGCGCGGCGGCGCGGGCGCCGTGTTCGCCGCCCGCGACGCGCAGGGCCGCCCCGTGGCGCTCAAGGTGCTGCTCGCCGGCTGGCGCGGCGGGGTCCACGCCGAGCGCTTCCGCCGCGAGGCGGCGCTCGGCCAGCGCCTCGACCACCCCGGGATCGTCCGCGTGCTCGACCACGGCGAGGACGACGGCCGCGCCTGGCTGACCATGGAGCTGCTCGAGGGCGCCCTGCCCATGGACCGCTTCGCCGCCGCGCGCGGCCTCGACGCCCGCGCGCGCGTCGACCTGGTCGTGCAGGCCTGCGACGCCGTGCAGCACGCGCACGAGCAGGGGGCGATCCACCGCGACCTCAAGCCGCAGAACCTGCTCGTCACGCCCGACGGGCGGGTGAAGGTCGTGGACCTGGGCCTGGCGCGCCTCCTCGACGAGGAGCGGCTCACGCAGAGCGGCGCGACCATGGGCACGATCGAGTACATGGCGCCCGAGCAGGTGAAGGGCCAGACGGCCCACGCCGACGCGCGCACCGACGTCTACGCGCTCGGGGTGGTGCTGTTCGAGCTCGTCGCCGGCGAGGTGCCGTTCAGCGGCCAGACGTCGGTCGAGGTCATGCGCGGGATCCTCGAGGACGCCCCGGTCGACCTCGACGCGCGCGTGAGCGGCCTGCCGCGCGGCCTGGCGACGGTCGTGGCGATGGCCCTGCAGAAGGACCCCGCCGACCGCCACCCGAGCGCGGTGGCCCTCGGCCGCGACCTGGCGGCCGTGCTCGCGGGGCGCCCGGAGTCGTCGGCCGGCTGGGAGCGCGCGCGGGCGGCGCGCGCCGCGGCGGCGTGGCCGGCAGGCGGCGGCCCTCGCGGGTCGCCGCGCTGGTCGTCATTCCGGCGTGGGGGTCGCCTTCGGGGTCGTGTGTCGGCGACGGTCGCGGCGCGCGGGGCGCGGCCGCGCGCGCCGAGGCCGACCAGGCGCTCGCGGCCGGCCTCGAGGACGCCCTGAAGGGCCGCCGACCGCTGGCGGACGACGGGCCTGCGCTCGCGGCGCGGCTTGCGGCGGCGCTCGACGGCGCGGGGGCGCCGGCGGCCTAGGCGCGTGGCCGCCGTCCGAGGGGCTGGTCGCGCTGGCCCGGGGCGACGCGGCGGCCGCCAGGAGGCCGGCTCGACCTCGCCCCCGACGCCACGACGACGCGGCCCGAGGCGCCGCGGTCCTCGCCGCCGCCCTCGCCGCATCTGACGAGCGCCACGCCGGCCGCCGTCGCCGCCCCTGGACGCGGCGATCGAGTGCCGGCGCGCGGCGCCCGGAGCTGCGCGCGTGGCGGGCGCTGGGCGCGGCGGCGCTCGGGCCGCTCGACGCCGGGTGGCGGCGCGCCGAAGGGCGCTCGCCGACCTCGACGCGGCGGGCGACGCCGCCGGCCAGACCGGGGCCGCGCGCGTCGTCCGCGCGCGCGCCCTCCTCCTCGTCCTCGGTCGGGCGCAGACGAGGCGGCGTCGGCGCTCGGCGACCTCCGCGCCGCCGCCCGGGTCGACTGGCAGCTGGCCCTGGCGGCCGCCGCGCGGGCGCTCGGCCCGAGCGCGACCTCCTCGCCGCCGGGACGCCGTGCGCTCGACGGCGCGGCCAGGCCACCGCCCGCCGAGAGGCGCGCGCGGGCGCGTCGCTCGCCAGCTCGGTGGCCGTCGCGCGGGGCCTGCTCGACGTCGGCGGCGCCCCGCCGCCGCCCGCCCGGCGCGGCGCCCTGGTGGCCGGGCTGCGCGTCCTCCGCCGCCTCGCGCCCGACGAGCCGCTCCCGCGGGCGGTCGTCGCCGCGCTCCTCGAGGCGAGCTGCAGCTACGCCGGCAGCGGCGACGTCGAGACCGCCACGGCCCTGGCCGAGGTGACGCCCGACGACTACGAGGTCCAGCGCCTGGTCGGGCTCCTGGCCGACCGCCAGCGCGGGGTCGAGGGCAAGCGCCTGTGCCTGCCCGCGCTCCGCCGCGCGGTGGACTTGGCGCCGGCGAAGGACCAGGTCGAGCTCGGCGTGCGCCTGTGCGCGCTCCTGTCGACCACCGGCGCGCGCGAGGAGTGCGTCGCGGCCTGCGACCGGTTCCTGCCGCTCGTGGCCGACGACGCCGAGGCCCGCTCCGTGATCCTGGTCGCGCGGGGCCGCGTGCGCCGGGCCCTGGGCCAGATCGGTCCGGCCCTCGCGGACCTCGACGAGGCGGTGGCCCTGGCCCCGGTCGACTTCAAGGCGACGCACGAGCGGGCCCTGGCGCGCCTGGCGGCCGGCGACCCGACGGGCGCCCTGGCCGACGCGAGCCAGACCCTCCGCCTCCTCCCGGACGCCGGGTCGATCGAGAGCGACCGCATGGTGTGCCTGCTCTGGGACCAGGGCCGCCCGCGCGGCGAGACGGCCCCCGTGCGCGCGGCGGTCGAGCGGCTGGTCTCGGGGCGCCCCATGTACTCCGGCTGGTGGGTGCGCCTGGCCCTCCTGCAGGTGGAGGCCGACGAGCCGGACCCCGCGCGAGCCTCGCTCGAGCGGGCGGCCTCGTGGTTCGCAGAGGAGGAGGCGCCCTGGCTGCGCGGCCTCGCGCCCGAGGTCGCCGCGCTCGCCGAGGCCCTGGGCGCCGGCGCGGCGGGCGCGCGCGAGCGCCTGGCCGACCTCGTGCGGCGGCTCGACGAGCGGCGCGCCGGCGGGGCGCGGCCGTAGCGCCGGAGCTACCGAGGCAGGGGCCAGACCTCGACCACGCCCGCGTGCGTGGTGGCCACCAGGTGCTCCCCCGCGAGCCTCAGGCCGGCGTAGGGCCGCTTCGCCGCGTGCATGGCGCCGGCGTGGAAGGGGACCTCGACCAGCGTGTCGTCCTCGAGCCGCCAGCAGGCGAGCTCGTTGTAGCGCGGGGCCGCCGGGGCGTCCTTCGTCTTGCCGGTGGAGGCGGTCACGAGCGCGCCGTCGGGGAGCACCACGATCCCTGTGAGGTCGCCCGCGTGGGCGAAGGCCGTCACGTCCGTCACGCCCCCCTGGAGCGAGTCGTCCGAGAGCTGCGGGGGCACCTCGCGCCGGACCCGCAGCAACTCCGGCGCGGCGCCCCACCGCCAGCGGCGCACGGTGCCGTCGTGGAGCCCGACGAACAGCTCTCCGCCCGCGCCGAAGGCCAGGCAGGAGGCCGCCGAGCCCATGGGCTGCCGCTCGACGCTGAAGGCGCCGTCGGCGGACCGGGTCCAGCGGCGCACGAGCCCCCACGACTTCTGCGCGTCGGCCCGCCGCGACGCGTCGGCGAGGTGCAGCCCGTCGGGGGAGAGCGCCACCATGCGGAGGCTCCACGGGTGGCCGTCGTCCTCGCCGGGGGGCAGCTCCGCGGCGAGCGCGCCGTCGGCGGCCCGCAGCAGACGCACTCGGAGGCCCGGCCCGCCGACGAGCACGAGGGCGCCGTCGGCCGAGCAGGCGAGCGCCGTGAGCGGCCCGTCGGGCGCCCCGTCAGGTCCGAACGGGACGGGCGCGGCGTCGACCTGATCGAGGTCCACGGTCACCAGGCGCGAGGCCCGGACGCCGCCGAGAGACAGCAGGAGCCGCCGCCCGGGCAGGAGCGCGGCCGCCAGCGGCGCCTCGCCGGCCGCCACGGCCAGGCGCCCGACCTGGCTCATCCCGCTCCGCCCCGCGCGGAGCTGGAGCAGCGGGCCTCCGGGCCGGAGGGCGAACACGACCAGGTCCTGGCCGCCGAGCCCGCAGGCGTCGGTCAGCGCGCCGTCGCCGATGGCGAACACGAAGGGCGGTCGCGGGTCGACCGGCGTCGGCGCGGGTGGAGGAGGCGGCCGGAGGGGCGCGCGGGGCGGGGGGGGTGCAGGGGGGTCCGCCGGCGGCGGCGCCCGCCGGGCGACGGCGGCGGCGGCGAGCGCGAGGGCCACCGCGGCGACCAGAGCGGCGGCGAGCGCCGCGGCCGGGGCCCGTCGTCGGGGCGGGCCGAGGGCCAGGGGCCGCTCGCCGCGCAGCCAGCGGTCGAGGTCGTCGGCCAGCGCGCGGGCAGAACCAGGGCGCGCGTCCCGCGCCTTGGCCATGCCAGCGCGCAGCACCGCGTCGAGCCCCGGCGGGAGGCCGGCGGGCCAGCGCGGCGGGTCGAGGATCACCTGCTTGAGGAGCGCGACCGTGGCGCCGCCCTCGAACGGCGGGCGGCCCGCCAGGGCCTCGAAGAGGACGGCGCCGAGGCCGTAGACGTCGACGCGCTCGTCGAGCTCGCCCGACGGCGTGCCGTCCGCCTGCTCGGGCGCCATGTAGGCGGGCGTGCCGATCATGGCCCCGGTGCGGGTGAGGCGCTCCCTCGAGTCCAGGTCGCGCGCGACGCCGAAGTCGAGCAGCACCGGCGCGCCGTCCGGGCGGACGATCACGTTGTGCGGCTTGAGGTCGCGGTGCAGGACGCCGACCGCGTGGACGGCGGCGACGGCCCGGGCGAGGTCGCGCACGAGGGCCGCGGCCTGGCGCGGGTCGAGCGGCCCGCGCCGGCAGCGGTCGAGGAGCGGCTCCCCCTCGACCAGCTCCGACACGATGTAGGCGCCCTCGGGCGCGCGCCCGACGGTGTGCACGCGGACGACGTTCGGGTGCTGCACGCGCGCCAGGAGCTGGGCCTCGCGCGCGAAGCGCGCCATGGCCTCGTCGTCGGCCTCGAGCCCGAGGAGCAGCTTGAGCGCCAGGGGGCGCGGGACGTCGGGGTGGCGCACCTCGAGCACGACGCCCATGCCGCCGCGGCCCAGCTCGCGGACGACCTCGTAGGGGCCGACGCGGCGCGAGGTCATGGGGCTACGCGAGGAGCGTGTAGGCGATGAACGCCAGCCCGAGGACGATCACGAGCACGAGCCCGCCGATCGCCACGAGGGTCAGGACCGAGGGGCCGTCGTCGTGCGCCGGGCGCGAGGCGGTCGCGGCGGCGGCCCGCTTCTCCTTCTTGTCCTTGCCGGCGGGCGCGGCCTTGGCCCGGGCGACGGACGCCGGGGTCGGCAGCTTGGCCACGACCGGCTGGCCGGAGAGCTGGCGCCGCAGGTCCTCGGCCATGGCGAGGGCGGTGGGGTAGCGCTCCTCGCGGTCCTTGGCCAGGGCCATGAGGCAGATCTTCTCCAGGTCGGGCGGGACCTGCGGGCGGACCTGGCTGGGCGGCGTCGGGTCCTCCTCGAGGACCTTCTTGTAGACCTCGTAGGGGTTGCGCCCGACGAACGGCAGGCGGTCGGTGAGGATCTGGTAGAGCATGACGCCCATGCCGTAGACGTCGCAGCGGCGGTCGATCTCCGCCGCCTTGCCCGAGACCTGCTCGGGCGAGAGGAACAGCGGCGTGCCGACCATGGCGCCCTCGGCCGTGAGCTTGAAGGTGCTGTCGAGGTTCTTGGCCAGGCCGAAGTCGGTGAGGATCGGGAAGCGGTCGCTCGCGCGCACGAGCACGTTGGCCGGCTTGAGGTCGCGGTGGATCACGCCGTGCTCGTGGGCGTAGTGCACCGCCTCGCACACGCGCACGACGACCTCGAGGAGCTGCTGCGGCGGCATGGCGTGGTTGCGCAGCACCGTGTGCAGGTCCTGGCCCTGGATCAGGTCCATGGTGAAGTAGGGCACGTTCTCGAAGATCCCGATGTCGTGGATCTTCACGATCCCCGGGTGGTCCAGGCGCATGGCGCTCTGGGCCTCCTGGATGAACCGGCGCAGCTGCTTCTCGTTGGCGTTCTCGACGTTGATCAGCGCCTTGAGCGCGTAGACCTGCCCCGTGTCGCTGGCGCGGGCGCGGTAGATGATCCCCATGCCGCCCGAGGCGACCTCGCCCAGGATCCGGTAGGGGCCGAAGTCGAACTCCTCGGCGTCCTCGGGGACGCCGAGCAGGCTGCGGATCCCGGTGTCCTTGCGGTCGCGCGCCTGCTGCGGCGTGACCACGTGGACCTCGACCGGCTCGGGCACGACGTCGTAGCTGGCGCCGGCGACGCTCGAGGCCGCGTCGTCCCAGGTGCGCGCGGCCTCGGCGATCTCGTCGGGGCGCGGCGCCGGCGCCTGCTGCCACATGACCGCCTGCGACTGCGTCTGCGGCGGCGGCGAGAAGACGACCGGCTGCGGGCGCGCGGGGGGGGCGGGGTGCCGGCCGGTCCCTGGCGGCGCATCCTGCTGGGCGAGGTGCGTGCGGATGCGCTCGGCGACCTGCTGGTACTGCTCGCGGGTGATGAGCTGGCGGCCGACGACGACCTGCGGGAGCGTCAGGACCCGGCCCTGCGCCGCCAGGCGCTGCTGATCGGCCACGCAGGCGTTGAGCTGGTCCCGCGTGAGGAGCGAGAACGACATGCAGGCGCGCCCGAAGATCACGTCCTCGGGGCTGAGCGCGGCGTGGGCCTGAGATCCGCCGTGTGCAGCCTGCAGGGGAGGGCTCCTGTGCCGGACGGCGGCGCCCCGGGCGCCGCCGCCGGACGATAGTGCATGGCCCGGCTCGGTGTCAAGGAAGGCCACGGGCGCCACGGGCTTACGCGCCCGAGCGGCCCCAGGCGAGCGGAGCCGATCGCGCGCGCGTTACTCCCCCGCGTCACTCCCGTCGCGGGTGGCCGCCGGAGGGCACCCTGGGTTATGGTCCCTTGCCCGCCGCTGTAGACCGGGCGGGCCAGGGCCTCCCCCGTGCCGAACGACCAGGACGAGAACTTCCCCGCGCCAGACTTCGTGCGCCGCGGCCCGCCCGTGAGCGTGCGCGAGCTGGAGCGCGCGTCGAGCGAGAAGTGGGCCCGCGTCATGGCCGTGGTCCCCGAGGGCCAGGACGAGGCGCGGGGGCGCCGCCGCCACGCGTTCGTGGCCCGCGGGCCCTACACGCTGCCCATGGCCGTGCGGCGCGAGGGCGTCGACCTCGGCAGCCGCGAGGCCTGGCGCTTCTTCACCCACCCCTACTCGGTCTTCCCGACCGACGTGGCCTTCTTCAACGCCCCCGGGCGCGGCGTCCTGGGCGCGCGCCTGCACGTGCGCGGGAAGGGCGGCGTGCGCCTCTACGACGAGGTCGGCGCCGGGCTGCCCGACGCCGAGTTCGTGGCCGAGAGCTACTTCGGCGCGCTCGGCGTGATCCGCCACCGCGCCCTGGGCGCGGGCGACCCGGCGCTCCCCTACGCGCGCGACCTGCTCGAGCTCGACCTCGAGCTCCTCGAGCTCTTCCGGCTCACGACGCTGCTCATGCGCCCGCGCGACCCGCTCGAGGCCCTGCGCCAGCTCCACGCCCTCCTCGGCCGCCCGTCGCTCCGCGGGTGCGTCGAGAGCGTCTTCGAGCGCGACGAGGTCGACGCCGTCGAGGCGCTGGCCACGAGCGAGCGGATCGACGCCGTGCAGGCCGCCGCCGTCGCCACGCGCTTCCGCGTCGACGAGGGCGACTTCAACACGGTCGCCGACGTGCGGGACGGGAAGGGGCGCCAGGCGATCAGCGAGCTGCTCACCGGCTACCAGGCGTTCGAGGCCGAGCACGGCGAGCGGCTCCGCGAGCTGAGCCATGGGATCGCCGAGGCCGAGGCGCGCCTCGACATGATCAAGCAGCGGATCCTGGCCATGCAGGCGGAGGAGGCCGGGCGCTCGCGCTTCACGAAGTTCTTCTCGCGCGGGCAGCAGACGATCGCCGAGCTCAAGGCCGAGGGCGTGCACGCGATCCGCACGCGCCGCGCGCTCGAGGCGGCCTACGACGAGATCCCCGGCTACGGCGAGGTCCGGGGCCTGACCGAGCGCGTGCAGGGCTTCCAGGAGATGGTCCGGTCGATCCACCGGCTGGCCTGCACGTTCTTCGAGCACAACGTCACCGACGCGCAGCTCCGGAGCATGCGCGCGATCGTCGAGCAGAAGGTGGACGCCGGCGACCCCGAGCAGGTGCGCGCCGGCTACAAGAGCTACGACTTCCGCCTGCGCGCCGACGTCCTGCCGCGCGTCCTGCAGACCTACTCCCTCTCGGCCTACGTGCTGCGGCGCCCCGACGCCCTGACCCGCGGCCACTCGCTCAGGAACGTCCAGCGGATCAACCGCCTCGCCGGGCACCTGATCGAGTACTTCCGCCACGCGCGCTACGGCCCCAGGACGCTGGGCGAGGCGTTCGACGAGACGTGGGGGCAGGTGGTCGCCCTCGAGGCGCGGCTCAAGTAGGCGCGTCGAAGAACGACAGCCCCGCCCAGCGCCGGCGTAGCCGGGCGGCGGCGAGGCGCTCCTGCGCCTGGCGCATCTCCGGCGCGTGGGCGACGAACGGGTCGAGGAGCACGACGCCGCCCGGGCGGACGCGGGCGAGGACGTTGTCGAGCGCGAGGTCCAGGCTCTCGCCGCGGAAGTAGCCGAGGAGGTTGCGGCAGGAGACGAGGTCGAAGCTCGCCGCCGGCGGCAGGGCGCCCGTGAGCACGTCGCCGACCTCGAAGGCGCACAGCGCCAGCACCTCGGGCGCGACGCGCGTCCGGCCGTCGGGGTCGCTCACGAGCCAGCGCGCCGCGTCGGCGCCGCGGTCGCGGTGGTGGGCGACGAGGCGGCCCGAGCGGGCGCGCGCCACGTAGGCGGGCTGGCGGTCGACGCCGGTGATCGCCAGGTCGCCGCGGCCCGCGCGCAGGGCGGCGACCGCGATCGAGAACGGCTCCTTGCCGGTCGAGCAGGGGACCGAGAGGACCCGCCCGCCCGGCGGCAGGGCGGCGAGGACCTCGTCCAGGCGGGCGAAGTCGGCGGCGCCGTCGCCCGCCCACATCATGCGCGTCTCGCCCGTGAGCAGGTTCGAGAGCGTCCGCTCCCAGGGGTCCATCTCCGCCCAGGTCTCGCCGTCGACCCAGGAGAAGCCGCGCTCGCCGTGGGAGGCCTGGCTGCCGTCCTGGCGGAAGCCGGCCGTCCGCTCGGCGTCGCACAGCCGCGCCAGGTAGTCGTCGACGGAGGTCGAGGCGTCGAGCGCCGCCAGCAGCTCGCGCACGTAGCGCGAACCGGGGTCGAGGTCGCGGGCGACCTCGAGCGCGTAGGCCCGCAGCCCGGCCAGGGTCGCGGGGCCCCGGGCCCCCCAGCGCAGTTGCTCCACGTCCACGTGCCCCTCCACCGCCGCTCGTCGCCTCGTCCCCCGACCCGCGTTGCCGAAGGGTCAGCGCGCAAGCTGCTGCGTCGACCCGTTCCCGTTCCCGTTCCCGTTCCCGTTCCCGGCTGTTGGGGCCACATGAACTTCGACCACGAGCGCTGGTCGAAACCTCCTCCTCCGCGTGATCTCCATGCTCACTCGCATGATCAACAACCTCGGAGGTGCGGGAACGGGAACGGGAACGGGAACGGGAACGGAAGACGGGCGGAACGGGCCCGTCGTGCCAGCCCGGGACTCGCGACCATCGCCCGCCCCTCACGTTCGAAAGTAGCGCCCGGCCGTCCAGCGACGCAACGCGTCGCTCCAGCAACGGACTGGTTGCGCCGGACCGCCCGAGATACAGAGTCATGACAGGGGGTTGCGGGCGGCCCCCCGTGTGCTCCACCATGCGGCGGAAGAGGAGGGGCCATGGGACGAGTCCATGGACCGGGGGCGCGCCTCCGGATCGTCACGCTGCTGGTGCTGGGTCTGCTCGGCGGATCGTCGACCGCGCTCGCCCAGCGCGCGCCGGCGCCGATCGACCGCGACGCGTGGCTCTCCCGCCTGGGCCAGGCCCTGCGCGAGGACCGCCCCGACGAGGCGTTCGACCGCTTCCTGCAGGACTGGCACAAGGGCCCCGGCGCCGGCCTGGCGGGCGAGGTCCGCGGCGCCGGCCGCCGCCCCGCCGACGCGCCCCTCGGCAAGGACTTCTGGGACGTCCTCGGCCACGACGCGCTGGGGCAGGTCGACGGCGCCCTGCACGAGGCGCTCGGCCGCTGGGCCGACGCCCCGAACGGCGACAACCTGGGCCGCGTCGAGGCGCTCGAGCGCGTGCGCGACCGCATGCACGGGGTCGGCGCGCCGGCCGACGGGCCGATCGCCGAGGGGGCGCCGCGCGCCGAGGGGCCGCACGGCCGCGAGGTCCGCGACGCCGAAGGCCGGGTGATCGGCTGGGACCGCGACGGCGACGGGGTCGCCGACCTGTTCGACCGCGACGGCGACGGCGTGCCCGACCACTTCACGGGCGGCAGCAACGCCGCCGCGGCCTACGCCGCCACGCCCACGACGGGCGACACCGGGGCCGTGACGCGCCGCATGGCCGGCAGCGTCCGCACGGTCACGACCACCACCACCCGCGTCCGCACCGGCGGGGCGCCGGGCGCCGGCGCCGGCGGCCTGCGCGGCACGACCGGGCGCGAGCCCGCGCCGGCGGCGCCCGTCCGGGCCGACCTGCCGACGCTGGACCGGGTCGAAGGCCACCTGCGCGAGGCCCTCGAGGCGGCCGGGCGCCTCGAGGGGGCGCTCGAGCGCTCGACCTCCCGCGTCGCGGCCGCCGAGCGCGTGCGCGACCGCCTGGCCGCGGCGAGCGAGGTCGCCAGGGGCCTCGAGGCCGAGGCGCGGCGCGCCCCGGCCGCGGCGCACCCCCACGTCGCGACGCGGCTCACGGCCGGGCTGAACGTCGCCGTCGACGTCGAGAACCAGCTCAACCGCTGCCTGAGCCTCTGCGCCGGGCGCGGCGGGCTCGAGCAGGTGACGTCGATCCTCGGCGAGGCCGGGACCGGGCCGTTCTACGACGTCGTCCTGGCCATCTGGAACGCGTGCAAGGTGGTCGGCGCGGTCGACCCCGACGCGGTCGCGCCGCCGCGCGGCGGCGCCGCGGAGGAGGGCGCCGGCACGGGCACGGGCTTCCTCGTGGGCGACGGCCGCCACCTGATCACGAACGCCCACGTCGTCGGCAACGCGCAGGTGGTCGAGGTCGAGCACGCCGGCCGGACGGTCAGCGGGCAGGTCGTCGCCCGCGACCCGGCGCTGGACCTGGCGCTGATCCGCGTCGGCGCCTCGCTCGGCGAGCCGCTGCGCTTCGCGCCGGCGGCGCGGCGCCCCGGCGTGGTCGTGTTCGCCTACGGCTTCGGCGTGCTGTCGGCCCGCGGCGACGACGCGTCGCGCTGCCTGACGACGCGCGGCTCGGTGGCCTACCTCGAGGACGGCCTGATCCTGTTCGACGCCCACGTCAACCCGGGCAACAGCGGCGGCCCGCTGGTCGACGCGCGCGGCTGCTTCGTCGGCGTCGTCGTGGCCAAGACGATCGCCGACTCGGCGCGCGGGATCGACAGCGTGAGCATCGCGGTCGACGGCGAGGTCGCCGTGCGCTGGCTCTCGTCGCACGGCGTCCACGCGACCCACGAGCCCGGCCCGCCGCGAGGCGACCTGCCCCCCGACCCCGAGGTGCGGCAGGCGGTGGCGCGGATCGTGAAGCGGTAGGACGCCCTCACGGCCGGATCGTCCCCGGGGTCGAGCGCTGGAAGCGGGCCGCGCCCACGCGCAGGAGCGTGGCCTCGTGGGCCACGGCCGCCGAGAGCTGTCCCTGTTCGAGGAGCAGCACGACGAGCGTGGCGTCGGTCTCGACCTCGGGCGACGTGGCCGTGGCCGGCACGACGAGCGGGCCGCGGGCCTCCTGCGTGACGGCGACGACGGTCGTCGTGCCCCAGGCGCCGACGAGGGCCGACGAGCCCTGGCGCGGCGTCAGGCGCACGGGGGCGGCGGGCGGCTGGCCGGGCTTGCCCCACACGACGAGCGTGAGCAGGTTGGCGCGCCGCGCGCGGACGGTGGCCTCGAGCACGGCGTGCTCGTCGGCGCCGCCGCCGCCCTGCGCGCCGCCGAGCGCGTCGAACTCGCGGCCGAGCGACAGGCGCGGCGCGCCGCGCGTCGTGTCGACGGCGACCTCGACCGGCACCTGCCGCGCGTGCGTGACGAACGACAGCCCCAGCCCGGTGAGCGTCGCCGGCCCCTGCTTCTTGGCCCCGCCGCTGGCGTGGAACAGCGCGGTCAGGTCCTTGTCGCGCCGCGCCTCGGCCCGGTCCTCGACGATCAGGGCCCGGTCGCCCACGAGCGTCAGCGTGCGCCGCAGGGCCACGCCCTCGTACTCCGTCCGCGCCTCGGCCGAGCGCAGGCGCGGCCCGTCGAACGTGCGCGGGCTGGTGGCCTCGAGGAACGCGTCGACGGGGCTGGCCCGCCAGGAGAGGAGCACGCGCCGCGCGGCGCGCGGGCCCTCGCCGTCGACGAGGACCACGCTGTGGTGCCGCGCGGCGTGCGTGCGCTTGACCTGCGGCCAGCCGCCGTAGCCGCCGTCGGTGGCGATCACGTCGCCCTCGGCGTAGACGAAGTAGGCCAGCTGGTCGGCGTCGTCGTGCCCGCCGCCGGCCGACCGCGCCGAGCCGTGCTCGGCGGTGAGCACGGCGTAGGCGGCGTCGCGCCCGCCGCCCGTGCGCAGGACCGCCTGGCCCTCGGAGGGCAGGAACACGCTGGCCCCGGGCGGCGTGAAGCCGGCGATCGCCTGCGCGTCGGCGTCCGACGGGTCGTAGGCGGCGAGCAGGTCGAGGGCGCGCGCGCCGCCGACGCCGAAGTAGCCCTGGTCGGCCCAGTCCCAGCCGAACAGCGCCCGCTGGCCCGCGTCGCGCGAGCCGCGCGGCAGGCGGTTGACGGGGTAGCCCGTCCTGAAGGCCGAGAGCGGCGAGTTGTCGACCGGCGGGCGCGCCCCGTCGGGCAGGCGCAGGGCCACGTTCCAGCGGTGCGCCCGGTCGAGCCGCGCGCTCTGCAGGAAGGGCTTCGCCCCGTCGAAGCGCGTGTAGACGACGAAGAAGGGCGAGTACATGTCCTCGGCGTAGGCGTGGTAGGCCGTGCCCTCGCCGTAGGCGCCCGACTCGACCTGGTGACGCAGGTGGCTCCCCTTGCGCTCGGGGTCGAGCGTCCGCTCGGCGCGCCCGACCCAGTCGGCCGGGTCCTCCCACCAGGTGCCGGGCTTCCACCAGCGGGCGCGGTCGTGGTCGTTGAAGACGATCCCCGCCACGGCCACGCCGGCGTCGATCCGGATGCGGTGGTTGTCCTTCTCGCCGCTGACGATCGGCGCGTAGAACTGGAGGTCCTCGGCGAGCTGGACCAGGCGCTTCTTGCCCGGGGCGAGGTCGAGGCCCCAGGCCCGCGGGCAGGCGGCGAGCAGGTCCCAGGCCTGCGCGTTGACCATGAGCGACTCGGCCGCGACGATCCCGCGCGTGAGCACGCCGTAGCCGCGCCAGCCGGGGAAGCGGTCGTACACGCCGTCGACGATCTGGCGGGCCTCGCGCGCCTGCTGGCGCAGCCAGCCCTCGGGCGTGGCCTCGCCCGGCAGCCTGGGCAGCGGGCGCCAGGCGGGGTCGACCCCCTGCGTCCCCAGCCAGGCCACGGCCGCCTTGGCCCGGGCGACGAGGGCGTTGCGCACCTCCCGCTCGTAGAGGTGCACCCACTTGTCCGGCTGGTTCTTCCAGCCGTGCGCCGAGTGGTGGACGACCGGGCCGTCGGCGTGGTCGCGCAGGGCCGCGTAGGCGTCGGCCCAGGGGCGCTCCTGGGCGTGGATCCGGTCGCGGGCCCGCGCGAGGTGGGCCGGGTCGCGCGCGTCGAACGAGGCGCGCGGCCGGTGGGTCAGGCCGCGCTTGTAGCCGGCCGCCTGGGCCTGCCCGACGAGGGCGACGAGCAGGGCGAGCGAGAGCGTCAGTCGCACGGGGCCTCCGTCGGCACGCGGTCGCGCAGGAGAGGGCAGGTCAGGGTCGCGCGCAGGCGAGCGAGCGCCGGCGCGGCGCGGTCGGCGTCGACCTCGGCCAGCGCGAGCGCCGCCTCGAGGCGCGCCTCGTCGTCGTCGCCCGCCTCGGCGCGCAGGGCGAGCGCGGCCACGGCGTCGGGCGTGCGCAGGGCGGCGAGGGCCTCGGCGACGTCGGCGGCGTGCTCGGCCGGGAGGGCGGCGAGCGTGCGCACGACGCGGGCCTCGAGCGCGGTCCGAGGGGCACCGGATCGAGCGGCCGGCGCGCGCGTGGACGGCAGCCAGGGCGGCCAGGGCAGGCGTCAGCGGTCGTCGCGCGGTCGCAGGCGCGCGAGGGGGCGTCGTCGGGGCCGGCGCCGCGGGAGGCGGCGTGGGCCACGTGCTCGCGCAACGGGGCGACCTCGTCGCGGTCGAAGGCGTCGACGACCCGGGCCAGGGCGCCGCGGCCGCCGCGCGCGAGCAGGGCGCGCAGGGCGCCGGCGCGCAGGGGCAGGTCGAGGTCGCCGTCGAGCCAGGCGGCCTCGAGGCGCGCGAGGTCGTCGGCGCTCAGCGGGTGGTCGGGGTCGTCGTCGAGGGCCTCGAGGAGGTCGTCGATCGAAGACGGGAGATCGAGCGCCTCGGCGACCTCGGGCGTCGCCGCCCGCGCCGGGGCGACGAGCGTGACGGCGCGCGGCGCCCCGATCGCCGCCGCCGGGGAGGTCGCGGGGGCGACCCGAGCGGCCTCGTCGTCGGGCGCGACGAGGGCCCCCAGGGGCACCAGGGCGAGCAGGGCGAGCGACAGGGCGAGGGGGCGCACGGCGCCCGGTCGAACAAACTCCGGGCCACGGCCGGGCCCTGGCCGGGCCAGGCGCTTACGGCCCGGACGGCTTCGTTTCGCCACCAGAACCCGCCGATGGCGGAATCGCCGCCTCACGGGCGCGGACCCGCCGCTCGACGGCGCGGGCGCACAGGGGCACGAGCAGCGTGCCGGCGATCGTGCAGGCGCCCAGGACCTCCATGCCGGCCAGGCTCTTGTCGGGGCGCTCGACGAGGACCAAGGTCGACGACAGCGCGCCGATCGCACCGGCCAGGTGCTGCACGGCCGACTGGGCCGACTGGTAGCCGGCGCGCTCGTCGGGCGGCGGCACCCGCGACGAGAGCGCGCTCACGGCCACCCCGCGGACCGAGGTCGAGCCCATGAACAGGACGAAGAACAGCAGCGTGGGGATCGCGGGCCGGCCAGGCAGGACGCCCACGGCCATGACGGCGGAGATCGCCACGGCGGCGAAGGCGACGACGGGCGTGGCGCCGAACCGGTCGACCGCCCGCCCGGCGACGGCCATGAGCGCCAGGCTCGTGAGGCCGCCGAACAGGTAGAGCACCGAGAGGCGCTCGCGCGGCCACAGGGCGTTGAACTGCAGGTAGGCCGAGAGGTTGGGCACGATCAGGAAGATCGTGACCATGGACAGGCCCACGGCGGCGAGCGACAGGGCGGCCTCCGGCCGGCGCACGAGGCCCCACAGGCGCCGCAGCCCCTGCGGACCGACGGCCGCCCCGGCCACGTGGGCGGTCATCGCGGGCAGGGCCAGGCGGGCGAAGGCCGTGACGACGGCGGCGAGGACGGCCACGGCGAAGAACGGCGCCGCCCAGCCGCCCAGGCGGGCCAGCTCGAGCGCCGCCGGGACGCCCAGGATCGACGAGACCGAGAACGCGCCCATGACGACCGCCATGGCCCGGCCGCGGCGCGCGGGCGGGACGAGGTCGGCCACGATCGCGATCGACACCGACGTCGCCGGCCCGCCGAACGCGCCGGCGACGAGGCGCGCCGCCACGAGCTCGCGCAGGTCGCGCGCCAGGCCGGCGAGGACCGTCGCGAGCACGAGGCCGAACATCAGGACGACGAGCGCCCGGCGGCGGTCGAAGCGGTCGAGGAGCAGCGCGCCGAGGAGCCCCGCGACCGCGCCGGCGCCCGTGTAGGCGGCGCCCAGGTAGCCGACCGCGTCGAGCGGGAAGCCCAGCGCCTGGGCGAAGTCCGGCCCGAGCGGCATGACGATCATGAACTCGAGGACGTTGACGAACTGCACGGCCGCGACCACGAACACGAGCGCCCGCTCGCGGGCAGGCGTGAGGACCGAGGCGAGCGGGGCGACCGGCGCGTTCATGGAGGGCGCCATGCTACTGCCCGGCCGGCGCGTCGCACGCCGGGCCGCTGAGAGCGTGTGAAGCAAGACGACCGTCTCGGCCGTGTGCTGGTGACCAGCCTTCGATCGGAGCGACAAGGGAGGCGAGGCCGACGAGGCCGAGCCGCGGCGGCGATGCGCGCGGGCGACGACGTAGCGACCTACTTCGAGCCCGCGCGCGCGCCGCCGCGGCCGGCATCGTCGGCCGCAGCCGTCGAGCACACCTCAGCGTCGGGGCGGCAGCACGAGGCGCGCCTCGAGCGCGGCGAGGCCGCCGACGAACAGCCCCTCGAGCGCGAGGTGCGCGACGCCGAACGCCGTCGCCGAGGGCCACGTAAGCGCGACGAGTCCGACGCACACGACGGCCCAGGTCGCGTTGGCGGCGATCAGGGCGGCGACGGCCGCGCGCGACGGCGCCCGCCCGAGCGCGGCGCGAAGGGCGAGCGTGCCCGAGCAGCAGCCGTAGGCGAGGTTCGCCGCGCCGACGACCTCGACGAGCGCCAGCGGGAGGCCGTAGAGCTCGGCGACCCACGCGCGCAGGACGAGGAGCAGGAGCCCCACGGTCGCGCCCGCGCCGGCGTCGAGGCACAGGATCGCGCGCGCCCGGCGGTCCATGACGACGACGACCTCCGCGGCTACAGGACCTTCTCCAGGAACGTCCTCGTCCTGGGGTGGCTCGGGGCGCCGAAGACCTGGTCGGGAGGGCCGTCCTCGACCACGCGGCCCTCGTCCATGAACACGACCCTCGAGGCGACCTCGCGGGCGAAGCCCATCTCGTGCGTGACGACGATCATGGTCATCTTCGCGGCGAGGTCGCGCATGACGTCGAGGACCTCGCCGACCATCTCGGGGTCGAGCGCCGAGGTCGGCTCGTCGAAGAGCATGAGCCGCGGGTTCATCGCCAGGGCGCGGGCGATCGCCACGCGCTGCTTCTGCCCGCCCGACAGCCGGTCGGGCGGCTCGCCGGCCTTGTCGGCGATCCCCACCCGCTCGAGCAGCTCGAGCCCCCTCGCGCGCGCGTCGGCCGGCGCCGCGCCGCGCACGAGGCGCGGGGCCAGGGCCAGGTTCTCGATCACGCTCAGGTGCGGGAACAGGTTGAAGTGCTGGAAGACCATGCCGACCTCGGCGCGGACCCGGTCCATGTCGGTCTCGGGGTCGAGGAGGTCGTGGCCGAGGACGCGCAGGGCGCCCGAGTCGGCGTCCGGCCGCTCGAGGGCGTTCAGCATGCGCAGCGCCGTCGACTTGCCGGAGCCCGACGGCCCGATCAGGCAGACGATCTCGCCCTCGGTCACGGCGAGGTCGAAGCCGGCGAGGGCGTTCACCACCCGGTCCACCCCGGTCCGATAGGTCTTCCGCAGGCCCCTGGCCTCGACGAGCGGCCGCAGCTTGGCGGCCGGGTTCGCGTCGCCCGAGATCATCGCCCTCCTCCCTCGCTGCGCTCGGTCGTCGGGTCCGGAGTCATGGCCCTCCTCCCTCGCTGCGCTCGGTCGTCGGGTCCGGAGTCATCGCCCGCAGCCGTCGAGCACACCTCACTGGATCGCCTCCCCGCGCCGCGCGACGCCCAGGCGCTTCTCCAGGCGGCGCACGCCGAGCGACAGGAGCACGTTGATCCCCAGGTAGAGGGCGGCCGTGACCAGCCAGGGCTCGAAGGTCATGTAGGCGCCGGCCTGCACGTCGCGCGTGGCCATGGTCAGCTCCTGCAGGCCGATCACCGAGGCCAGCGAGCTGTCCTTGACCAGCGCGATGAACTCGCTGGCCAGCGGCGGGAGGATCCGCCGCAGCGCCTGCGGCAAGATCACGTGGCGCATGGCCTGGTAGTGCGTGAGGCCGAGCGAGCGCGCGGCCTCCATCTGCCCGCGGTCGATGCTCTGCACGCCCGCGCGCACGATCTCGGCGATGTAGCTGGCGGCGAAGCAGGCCAGCGCCGCGACGGCCGCGGCGATCGTCGTCGGCTGGACGGCGTGCGACACGCCGAGCGCCCGGTTGATCGGGCCGAGCGCGGCCACGAGCCAGGCGCCCGGGCCCTCGAGGCCCATGGGGCCGGCGAGGACGTGGTACCAGATCATGACCTGCACGAGCAGCGGCGTGCCGCGGAACACCTCGACGAAGCCGAAGCCGAGCAGCCGCGCCCCCGGGTCGTGCGCCGTGCGGCACAGGCCGATCACGACGCCCAGCGGCAGGGCGAGCAGCATGCTCACGAGCGAGACCTCGACCGTGAGCACGAGCCCCTCGAGGAGCAGGTGCGCCCAGCGGTCGAAGAACAGCCCCCAGGCCCAGCGGTAGCGCAGGTCGGCGCGGGCGATCACGACGAGCGCCAGGCCGACGACGGCCGCGTAGATCGCGATCCGGATGGCGAGGCGGCGCCGGGCGCGGGTCACTGGGCGTCGGGCAGCCGCGGGAACCAGCGCGCCTCGAGCTGGGCCAGGCGGCCGCTCTGGCGCAGGCGGGCCAGCGTGGCGTTGATCGCGTCGACGAGGCGCTGGTTGTCGAGGCGCACGGCGGCGGCGATCGCCTCCTCGGTGAACGGCTGCCAGAGCCCCTCGAGCTCGGTCGTCTGCTCGGTGACGTACTTGAGCAGGAACGGGTGGTCGAAGACGACCGCGTCGCACTTGCCCTGGATCAGCGTCAGGCAGGCCTCGTCGGTCTTGGCGAACTTCATCAGCTGCGCCTTGGGCATGAACTCCCGGATCGCCTGCTCGCCCGTCGTCCCCTGCTGCGTGGCCACGCGCATCTGCGGGTCGTCGAGGTCGCGGAAGCTCTTGATCCGCCCGTCGCCCTTCTTCTTCACCACGACCTGCCCCACGCGGTAGTAGGGCTCGGAGAAGGCCACGGCGCGCTGCCGGTCCTCGGTGATCGACATGCCCGAGAAGATCACGTCGACCTTGCCCGTCTGCAGCTCGCCCACGATCCCGTCCCAGGCGACGTTCTTGAGCTCGACCTGCACGCCGAGGTCGGCGGCCACCTCGTGCACGAGGTCCACGTCGAAGCCCTGCGGCTTGCCGTCGGGGCCGAGCGTCTCGAACGGGTCGTAGCCCACGTCCATGGCCACGACGAGGCGCCCGCGCGCCTTGATCGCGTCGAGGTCGCCGGCCGGGCCGCCGGTGGGGCCGCCGGCCGGGCAGCCGGTGACGGCGAGGAGGAGCGCGGCGAGCGGGGCGAGGCGGTGCACGAGGTCCTCCCGGGTCAGACGAGCAGGCCGGCGACGGTGGCCGTGAGGAAGCAGGCGAACGACCCGGCGATCATCGCCCGGAGGCCCAGCTTCGCCAGGTCGCTGCGCCGCTCTGGGGCGATCCCGCCGATCCCGCCGATCTGGATGGCGATCGAGGAGAAGTTGGCGAAGCCGCACAGGGCGTAGGTCGCGATGATCACCGAGCGCGGGTGCGTGAGCTTCGTCGTGTCGTTGACCATGCCCGACAGGTCGATGAACGCCACGAACTCGTTCATGATCGTCTTCACGCCGATGAGCTGGCCGACCGACGAGCAGTCCTGCCAGGGCGTGCCCATGAGCCAGGCGAGCGGCGCCAGCAGCGTGCCGAGGATCCCCTGGAGCGTGACGCCCTCGGCGCCGACGAGGGCACAGGACCAGCCGATCACGTGGTTCACCATGGCGATCAAGGCGATGAACGCCAGCAGCATGGCGCCCACGTTCAGCGCCAGCTTGAGCCCGTCGCCCGCGCCGCGCGCGGCGGCGTCGATCACGTTGGCGTCGACCTTCTCCAGGGTGACCTTGAGCTGGCCGAAGGTCTCGCTCTTCTCCGGCTCGGGCTCAGGGATCATGAGCTTGGCGCACACCAGCGCGGCCGGCGCGCTCATGACCGACGCCGCCAGCAGGTGCCCGGCGATGTCGCTGAAGCTCGCCTGGAGGAAGCCCACGTAGGCGGCCATGACGCCGCCGGCGACGGTGGCGAAGCCGCCCGTCATGATCGCCATGAGCTCCGACTCGGTCATCCCCTTCACGAAGGGCCGCACGAGCAGCGGCGCCTCGGTCTGGCCGACGAAGATGTTCCCCGAGGCCGAGAGCGTCTCCGAGCCCGACGTGCCCATGGTCCGCTGCATGACCCAGGCGATCCCCTTGACGACCAGGGTCATGACGCCCAGGTGGTAGAGGACGGCCATGAGCGACGAGAAGAAGATGATCGTCGGCAGGACGCCGAAGGCGAAGAACGCGCCGACCTCGGCCATCGAGCCGGCCGCCTGGACGGGGCCGTGGGGGCCGCCGGGGCCGACGGGCATGTTGTTCTGCACGGCCAGGTTGCCGAACAGGAAGGAGGCGCCCTTCTCGGTGAACCCGAGCAGGCCCGTGATCACGTCGTTCGCCCAGCGGAACAGCGCCCGGCCGGGGCCGGTCTTGAGGACCAGGACGCCGAGGATGAGCTGGAGGCCCATGCCCCAGCCGACGAGGCGCCAGGAGATGCGCTTCCTGTTGTTCGAGATCCCGTAGCAGATCCCCAGGATCACGGCCATGCCGAACAGGCTCTGGAGGCGCTCGCCCCAGGTCGTGTGCAGGTCCGCGTTGGCGTCGCGGAGGGCGGCCATGCTGATCCGGCCGTCGCTCGCCACCGGCGCCGCGTCCTGCGCCAGCGCCGGCGCGGCGAGCGCCACGACGAGCACGACCCCCGCCAGCGCCAGGAGCCCCCAGCGCCTCGCCGTCTCACCCATGGCTCCCCCTCGCCCGGGCGGCGCCATCGCCGCGTCCGCCCTGAAGGGGAGGTAGTCTACGGCCCGGCCGGGGCCGCGGAAAGCGCGTGGTTGGCGGAGCAGCCGGCCGTCACGGCCGAGGGGGGTCGTCGTCCTTGGCCGCGTAGTGGTAGACGGTCCACATCAGGCTGAAGCAGAGGAAGCACACGAACAGGAACGCGAGGACGCGCCACATGCCGGCATTCTATCCGTGCAGGCGGCGCGCTCGGCGCGGCGATCTGACGCAGCTCACCTGAGCGGCGGCAGCGCCTCGACGTCGGCCCAGCTCTTCACGTGCTTGCGCGCGGCGACCTCGCGCCGGACCTGCTCGACGAGCTCGGCCACCTTGAAGCTGCGCTGCTCCTCGATCCCGTAGCGGCGCACGGTCACGCGCTCCTCATCCTTCTCCTTCTCGCCGACGATCAGCAGCAGCGGCACCTTGCGGATCGCGCCCTGGCGGACCTTCTTGCCCAGCTTCTCGTCGCTGCGGTCGACCTCCGCCCGCACGAGGTGCCCGCGCAGGGCCTCGGCCACGCGGTCGGCGTAGCCGAGGAAGTTCTCCGACAGCGGCAGGACGAGCACCTGCACCGGCGCCAGCCAGGTGGGGAAGGCGCCGCCGTAGTGCTCGATCAGGAACGACACGAAGCGCTCGTGGGTGCCGAGCGGCGCGCGGTGGATGATGTAGGGCACCTTCTCCTGCCCGTCGCGGTCGGTGAAGCTGAGCCCCATGCGCTTGCCGACGGCGAAGTCGAGCTGGTTGGTCGAGACGGTGAACTCCTTCATGCCGACGGTCTTGAACTGGATGTCGATCTTCGGCCCGTAGAAGGCCGCCTCGCCCTTGACCTCCTCGTAGGGCAGCCCGACCTCCTTCATCGCCTCGCGCAGGCGCTCCTGCGAGTACTCCCACGCGGTCGGGTCGTTGACGTACTTCTCCTTCCCCTTCGGGTCCTCGGGGTCCCACAGCGACAGGCGCATGTAGTAGTCCTTGAACTCGAACAGGTCGTAGTAGCGCCGGTGCAGGTCCATGACGCGGATGAACTCGTCGCGGATCTGCTCCTCGGTGATGTAGATGTGCGCGTCGTTCATGCACATGCCGCGCACGCGGGTCAGGCCCTGCAGCGACCCCGAGAGCTCGTAGCGGTAGACGAACCCGTACTCCGCCAGGCGCAGCGGGAGCTGCCGGTAGGAGCGCGGGCGCGCCGCGTAGACCCGGTGGTGGTGCGGGCAGTTCATGGGCTTGAGGAAGTAGGCCCCGGACAGGTCCAGGTTCCACTCCTCGCCCTCGGGCTGCGCCTTCTGCGCCTCGTGCTGCAGGACCGAGATGTCCTCGTCCTCGAGCTGCATGGGCGGGTACATGGCCGCCTTGTAGAGGCTCAGGTGGCCCGACTTCTGGTAGAGGATCCCGCGGGTCAGGTGCGGGGTGCGAACGCGGTGGTAGCCGTCCTTGAACTCCCACTCCTCGGCCAGCCGCTCGAGCTCGTTGCAGAGCACGGCGCCGTTGGGGAGCCACAGGACGAGGCCCTTCCCCACCTCGTCATCGATGGCGTAGATGTCCAGCTCCTGGCCGAGCTTGCGGTGGTCGCGCTTCTGCGCCTCCTCGCGGGCCTTCTCGTACTCCTTCAGCTCCTTCTTGTTGGCGAACGCCCACCCGTAGACGCGGGTCATCATGGCGTTGTCGCTGTCGCCCCTCCAGTAGGCGCCGGCGATCGAGTGCAGCTTGAAGGCGTCCTTCGGGATCTCGCGGGTGCTCTGCACGTGCGGCCCCTCGCACATGTCGACGAACGGCCCCGACACGTAGAACGAGAGCGACCCGAGCCCCTTCTTGTCCAGCAGCTCGCGCGCGTACTCGACCTTGTGCGGCTCGTTCATCTGCTGGAGGCGCGCGAGCGCCTGCTCGCCCGGGAGCTCCTCCCGCGCGAAGCCCTGGTCCTGGGCGAGGATCTCGCGCATGAGCTCCTCGAGCTTCGGCAGGTCCTCGTCGGAGATCGGCTGGGGGAGGATGAAGTCGTAGTAGAAGCCGTCGTCGATCGCCGGGCCGAAGCCCAGGGTCGCGCCCGGCCGGTAGCGCTGCATGGCCTGCGCCAGCACGTGGGCCAGCGAGTGACGCTGGCGGAAGAGCTTGTCCTCGACCTCTTGCTTCGACCTGGCCATGCTTCGACTCCGGAGGCCCGACAGTGTAAGGTCGCCCGCCCCATCGTGTAAGACGGCCGACGGGTGGGCCGATGTCGGTCCAGGAGGGCGGCGTGAGACGGACCCGGAGCAGGGCGTGCGCGGGGGCGCTACGAGGTGCTCTTCTCTCGTGACCCGACGCAGGCCCCGAAGCTGCCGCCCGCCCGGGTGGTCGTGATCCCTCGCGAGGTGCCCCTCCCGATCGACCTGCTCGTCGCCGCGGCGGCCGGGTTCGCGCTGACCCTGCGCTGGCGCCGCCGGCGCGCCGGCCAGAAGGGCGCCTGACGCCGACCGTGCTAAGACGGTGGTCGGGGGCCCGCCCATGAGCAGCACCGCCGCCTCGCGCGACCTCGTCGCCGCCTACAAGAGCACCTTCCTGCGCGGGCTGGCGACGGTCCTGCCGACGCTCCTGACGCTCTGGATCGTGATCGCGACCTGGCAGTTCCTCGAGGGCAACATCGCCCGGCCGATCTCCGAGGCGATCAAGACGCGCCTCGTGGCCACCTCGCTCGGCAACGAGGTCGTGTTCACGGTGTGGGACGAGCTCGAGTTCCTGCGCCGCCCGGCCCCCGCCCCGGCCGCCGCCGGGCTCGGACCCGCCGAGCGCGCGCGCCACGACCTCGCCGAGCGCGACCGCCTCGAGCTGGCCGAGCCGCAGCGCCAGCAGGACCTGCGGGCCGAGCTCGACCGGCGCTTCCCGGGCTGGGTCGGCTTCGTGCTCGCGATCGTGGCCGTGTTCTCGGTCGGGTTCGTCATGGCCAGCTTCGTCGGCGCGTCGGCCTGGGCGCTGGGCGAGAGCTGGGCCTCGCGGATCCCGCTGGTGAAGAACATCTACCCCGGCGCCAAGCAGATGGTGAACTTCTTCCTGTCGGGCGACGAGCAGCGCAGCTTCCAGGCCGTCGTCGCCGTGGAGTTCCCGCGCAAGGGGCTGTGGTCGGTCGGCTTCCTCACCTCGGAGAACCTCCCCGAGATCGAGGCCCGCTCGGGCGAGCGCGTGCGCGGCGTCTACCTGGGGACGCCGGCCGCCGGGCAGATCGTGCTCGCGCGCGAGAGCGAGATCGTGCCGGTCGACATGACCGTCGACGAGGCGCTCAAGTTCCTCATGTCGGGCGGCGTGATCGGCCGCGACCCGGCGCGCCCGCCGGGCGACCTGCACCTGCCCTGGGAGACGAAGACGTAGTGGACGACGCGTGGCGCGAGGCGTATCGGAAGGCGCAGGCCGACCCGCGGGACCTCGAGGCGCGCGCCGCCTACGGGCGGCTCCTGTTGCGGCTGGGGCACCACGCCGCCGCCTGCCACGAGCTGACCGTGGCCGCGCAGGCGCGCGCCTGGGCCAGCGCGCGCTGGGAGCGCCTGGTCGCGCCCCGCCCGGGCGCCGCCGACGTGCGCGTCGCGCCCCCCGGCGCCGAGGGCGAGTGGCTCGTGGACCTCGCCCCCTACGACCCGCGCGTCGTCGCCGCGCCCGACGTCCCGGATGCGCGCTGGCCGGGGGCGCGCCTCCTGCGGGCGCACGGGGAGGCCCCCGCGCCGCTGGTGCTCGTCCCGCCGCCGGCCTGCCGCGCCGCCGGCTGCCGCGAGGGCGCGGTCGAGTGCCCGGCCTGCGGCGGTCGCGGGCAGGTGTCCGAGTTCACGGGCCACGCCGACTGGCCGGCAGAGTGCCGCGACTGCGAGGGGCTCGGGACGAGCCCCTGCGCCACGTGCGACGGCACCGGCCTCGACCCGGCCCCGCGCGACGCGCCGCCCGGCTGCGAGCACGCGCTCGGCTCGGTCCCCGAGTGGACCGGGAGCCAGGGCTGGACGAAGGCCTGGTCCCTCCTGCGCTGCACGCGCTGCGGCCTGGCCGCCCTGCGCCCGTCGGGCACCGACGACGATCCCTCCTGGGCCTGCGCGGCCTGCGGCCGGCTCCGCTGCGCCTGCACGGCGTGAGCGCCCCGGCGGGCGCGTCACCCTCCTGGCCGGTCCCCGGACGGCGGCCAGTCAGGCCGGCCAGGCGCTTAGGACAATCTGGGCTTGCGGTTCAATGACTTGCGCAGTAGACTCCGGCTCAACAGCGGCGGGCCCGACGCGCGCCGGAACACCGGAGGACCTGGGATGCCCACGGCCAGCAAGAAGGAGATCGTGCTCGCGGTCGCGAACAAGACCGGCCGCCCGAGCGCGGAGGCGTCGGCGGTTTGCCAGAGCTTCCTCGACCAGATCGTCGAGGAGCTCGCCAAGGGCAACCGTCTCGAGTTCCGCGACTTCGGCGTGTTCGAGCTCAAGCGCCGCAAGGAGCGCACGGCGCGCAACCCGAAGACCGGCGAGGCCGTCCACGTGCCCGCGCGCACGGTCGTGGCCTTCAAGCCCGGCCGGATCATGAAGGAGCGCGTGGTCAACGTCATTCCGACCTGACCCGCACAACGCACCGCGACATCTCGACGCCCGGGCCGCGCCACGCGCCCCGGGCGTCGCCGTTTTCAGGACGTCCGCGCCCGCTCGATCGACCCCTCGGCCGGCAGGTCGAGCGGCCTGGGCTCCGGCACGTCCGGCTCGGGGCGGGCCTCGCCGCGGCGCAGCGCCTCGACGGGCACGGTGATCAAGCGCGCGCCGCGCTCGTAGGTCACGTAGGCCCAGACCCACTGCAACAGGACCAGCACCCGGCTGCGGAACCCGATCAGGAAGATCAGGTGCACGAAGAGCCAGGCCAGCCAGCCGAGATAGCCCGTCAGCCGGAGCCGCCCGAGGTCGGCGACGCCGGCGGCGCGGCCGATCGTGGCCATGGAGCCCTTGTCCTTGTAGCGGAAGGGCAGCGGCGGCAGCCCGCGCAGGGCGCGGCGCACGTTCATGGCCGCGTGGCGGCCCATCTGCATGGCGGCCGGCGCGACGCCAGGCACGGGCTTGCCGTCCTGCTCGAGGGCGGCCATGTCGCCCACGACGCGGACCTCGGGGTGGCCCGGGACGGAGAGGTCGGGGCGCACGAGCACGCGGCCGGCCCGGTCGAGCGGCGCGTCGAGGGTGCGGGCCAGGGGTGAGGCGGCCACGCCGGCCGCCCACAGGACCGTGCGCGCCCCGATCCACTCGCCGCCTGCGCGCAGCCCCTCGCGGGTGATGTCGCTCACCGCCGCGCCGAGGCGCACCTCGACGCCGAGCCGCTCGAGGCGCCGCCGCGCGTCGTCGCGCAGGTCCTCGGGGAACGCCGGCAGGAGCGCCGGCCCGGCCTCGAGGAGCAGCACGCGCGACGCGCGCGGGTCGAAGCGGCGGAAGTCCTTCCGGAGCGTGTGCCGCGCCAGCTCGGCCAGGGCGCCGGCCAGCTCGACCCCCGTCGGCCCGCCGCCGACGACGGCGAACGTCTGCCAGGTGGCGCGCCGCGCCGGGTCGTCCTCCTGCTCGGCGGCCTCGAACGCCCACAGCACCCGGTGCCGGATCTCCGCGGCGTCCGTGATCGTCTTCAGCCCCGGCGCCACCTCCGCCCACTCGTCGTGGCCGAAGTAGGAGTGCGTCGCGCCGCAGGCCAGGATCAGGTGGTCGTAGGCCAGCTCGGTCCGGTCGAGGACCAGCCGCCGGGCGGCCACGTCGACGCGGCGCACGTCGGCGAGCAGCATGAGCGCGTTCTTCTGGCGGCGCAGGATCCCGCGGATCGGGGCCGCGATGTCCGCCGGGTTCAGCCCGGCCGTCGCCACCTGGTAGAGCAGCGGCTGGAACAGGTGGTGGTTCTGCCGGTCGACGAGGGTGATGCGCACGGGCGCGCGGCGCAGCGCGCGCGCGGCCGCGAGCCCGCCGAACCCGCCCCCCACGATCACGACGTGGGGCCGGTCCTCGCTCATGGCGCCTCCACCCCGAGCGTAACCCGGAGCGGGCGCCACCACGTGGTTGGTCGCCGCCGAGGAGCGTCGGCTGGTCCAGGGAGGTCAGAGCGTGCGCGCGCGCCTGTGCTCGTGGACGTGCTCGCGCGGCGGCGGCAGCCGGCTGCGCTCCCCCGTGGGGGCGAAGCCGTGACGGGCGTAGAGCCGCTGCGCGGAGGCGTTCTCGTCGCCGACGTCGAGCACCACCCGCGCGAAGCCCTCGTCACGGGCCCAGTCGACGACCGCGTCGATCAGCGCGTCGCCGACCCCCGCGCCGCGCGCCTGCGGCGCCACCCACATGGAGAGGAGCATGGCGGCGCCGGCGTCCTCCGTGAACGGGCCGGCGCGCACGAGGCCCACGTCGACGCCGTCGGCGACGGCCACGAAGGTGGCCAGCTCCACGAGCTGCTGGCGCCAGCTCTCCGGCGGACGGGCCGCCGCCTCCTCGTGGGTCGAGGCGAAGGCGTGGGGCGCGTCGCGGAGCGACGCCAGGCGCAGCGCGCGCAGCCGCTCGCCCTCGACCGGGGTCAGCCGCGCCACACGCACGTCGTTCAACCGAGGCACAACGCACCTCCGCTCACGGTCGCCCCGCTCCGGCCGCGTCGCGGCCTCCGCGCGGGCATGCGCGGACGCGCGGCGCCGGGGGCGCTGTCACCGCCTCCCCCTCGGTCGGACACCTCGCGCGTCACTCGACGACGTCACTCGTCCCGCAGCGCCACGACCGGGTCGACGCGGCTGGCCACCCGCGCCGGGCCGAGCGCGGCGAGCACGCTGAGGACGAGCGCGAAGCCCAGCGCGGCCACGAGCAGCCAGGCGGGGAAGGCGAACACGCTGCCGGGGTAGGAGTACTCCGTCATGCGCTGGATCGCCGCGCGCGCCGCCCAGTCGCCCGGGAAGGAGCCGAGGAGCGCGGCGGCCAGGCCGACGGCGCCGCCGAGGAGGCCGATCAGCCCGCTCTCGACGACGAACAGCCCGCGCACCTGCCGGTCGGAGGCGCCCAGCGCCTTGAGCGTGCCGATCTCGCGCGTGCGCTCGCTGACGTTCATGATCATCGTGTTGACGATCCCCAGCACGGCCACGAGGACGGCCACGCTGGTGAGCCCGGCGACGATCACGGTGATCAGGGCCAGCGCGCGCGTCAGCCGCTCGAGGATCGAGCGCACGGAGCTGGTGTTCCAGCCGTCGGCGCGCAGGCCGCGCTCGACCGGCCCGACCTGCTCGGCGTCGGCCACCTCCAGCGTGGCCGCCGTGTAGCCGCGGGCCAGGTTCGACGGGTCCTGCAGGAACAGCGCCTCGGCCAGCCCCTGCGGCAGGAACAGGTCGGCCTGCATGGAGAAGCTGTCCTCGACCATCTCGAACCCGTCGTCCTCGACGCGCTCGCGCACGACGCCGAGGAGCGGCAGGGCCACGCCGGCCGGGGCGGGCGGGTCGGCCGTGTCACCGTCGTCGCGCGGCGTCCGGGCGGTCCCCATGCGCACGAGGAGCTCGAGCATGCGCGGGTCGATCGGCACGTCGACCCCGCTGCGGCGGGCGGCCTCGAGCATGGCGCTCGCGCCGGCCGCCTGGCTGGGCCGCCCGAGGCGCACCTCGCGGCCGACGAGCGCCGCCTGCTCCTCGTCGCTGCGGTAGCCCCAGGTGTAGAGCAGGAACTCGTGCAGCCACACGCCGTGGGCGTCGTCGGCCAGCGGCTGGCCGGCGATCACGCGCGCCTGCCAGCGCGGGTCGTCGGCGGCCACGCCGTAGGAGATCGCCACCGCCTCGGCGTGGTCGCCGAGGGTCAGCTCGAAGCGGTCGATCACCAGCGGCCGGACCGCCGTCACGTGCGGGCGGCCGCGCATGCCCTCGACGGCGTCGGGCGTGAGGAGCGTGCGGCGCAGCGGCCCCGGCCCCCCGCGGCGCCGCTTGGCGATCGCCTTGCGCAGCCGGTCGGCCTTGGCGGGGTCGGCGACGCCCTGGACGGCCGCGTCGAGCGAGCCGGGCGGCAGGGCGCCGAACCCCGGCCGCACGACGACCCGCGTCGGGCTCTCGTCGTCGGTGAGCTGCTCGATCACGGCCGTCTCGAGGCCGCGGCCGATCGCCACGATCGACGTGAAGGCGAACACGCCCACGGCCACGCCCGTGGCGGTCAGCGCCGTGCGGCCCTTGTTGCGCAGGAGCTGCGCCGCGGCGAAGCCGACGTGGTCCCGGAGGCGCATGCAGGTCACCTCGACGCCCCGGCGTGCCCGCGGGGCGGGACCTTCATACATCAGGACGGTCGATCCGGTATCGTCGGACCCCGGTGACCTCCACGTGAGCGTTGATCTGATCGTCCGCCGCGGGCGGATCCTCTGCTTCCGGCTGCTCGACATCGGCGACGAGGTCCTCCTCGACGCCGCCGAGCGCACCATGGCGCGGGCGGAGGACGCCAAGCGCCTCAAGCTCTCTCGCGCCGCGTCCATGGCGCTCGTGTTCAAGTCGCCACCGCTCGATGTGTCGCTGGGGACCCGCGCCCTGCCGCTCCTGCCCGGCGGCGGCGCGGCGGAGGTCGCCGTCTCGGCGCGGGTGTTCGACCACGGCAACGTCTCCTTGCGCTTCGAGCTGCCGATCGCGCCCGGCACGCCGCTCGTCGACCTCGTGCCGCTGTGCGACGAGCTCTACGAGTCGGAGCTGCTCTCCGAGGAGTCCCGGCGCGACGCCGTGGCCCTCGTCGCCCGCCTGGGCACGAACGTCGTCCGGCCGCACACGTGGTCCGACGTCGAGACCTACACGGTGATCTTCGTCGAGGAGCTCGACGGCCACCCGACGGCCAAGGAGGTCCTGGCGCAGGACGTCCTGCCCAAGCTGCTCCTGGGCGAGCGCAGCCCGCGGCCGATCTCCGAGGGCGTGCGCGGCGAGATGCACCGCCACGCCTACTCCTACCTCGACGACGACCTGGTGCTCATCGACTGGGACAGCGCCTTCGTGCTCGAGCCGTCGGGCAGCCGCGACGTCCCCGACGTCCTCGAGCTCGGCTGCGGACAGCTCCAGGGCATGCGCTACTACGACCAGCTCATGGACACGGAGCTGGGGCACATCTACGACGACGTCGAGCGCGCCAACCGCGCGGGCACGATCCAGCTCCTGTGGAGCCCCTACGACCGGGTGGCCCGGGCGGTGCACGAGCGCTGGCTCGACATGACCGAGGTCACCGAGCGGATCGAGGCCTCGATCAAGATCGTGGGCGACTTCTACCTGGCCCGGGTCTACCGGGGCGCCCTCGAGCGCTTCCGTGTCCCGGAGTGGCAGCGCGCCGTGTACAGGAAGCAGCAGCTCGTCGCGCAGGTCTACGCCCTCCTCAAGGGCCAGATCGACACGCGCCGGGCCATGCTCCTCGAGCTGACGATCGTCCTCCTGATCGCCCTAGACATCGTGATCGTCCTGGCCACCAAGGGCGCCCACTGACGGGTCGCCGCCGTCCAGGTCCTGACGCCTCCGTCCCATGGAGTTGCAGAGGCGCGGGTTGCGGCGGGCGAGAAGCCGGCTGACGTCTGGCCGGGAAAATGCTATGTGCTAGGGCCAACGGGCTCCGGTCGGGGGCCCCACGAGGAGCACATGGTCACGAAGTTCCTGCGCAACCGACTGGTGTTCTACCGCGAGGCGTTCCGCCAGTCCCAGGAGGTCGGCGCCTTCACGCACACCTCGAAGGCCGTCGCCGACGCGATCGCCGAGCCGATCGTCCGCGGCGACCGCCCGCTGCGCGTCCTCGAGGTGGGGGCCGGCACGGGCGCGCTCACGCGCTCGATCGTGCGCCGGCTCGGCCCGGGCGACCAGCTCGACCTGATCGAGATCAACCCCGAGTTCGTGCATGTCCTGCAGGAGCAGTTCGGCACGCGGCCGGGCGGCCCCGAGGTGCGCGTCGATCAGCGCGACGTCGAGCTCCTCCCGCGCGACGAGCAGTACGACGTGATCGTCTCGTCGCTGCCCCTGCTCAACTTCCCGCCCGAGAAGGTGCGGCGCGTGTTCGAGCTGTTCTTGACCGAGCTGCTCAAGCCGGGCGGGACGCTCAGCTACTACGACTACTGGGCCAAGGAGCTGCGGACCTTCGTCGTCGGCCCGCGCGAGCGGCGCCGCATGAAGGAGGTCCTGCGGATCACGAAGGAGTTCCGGCAGCGCTACGAGGTCAAGGACCGCCTGATCCCCTGGAACCTCACGCCGGCCCTCGTCCACTACCTCCGCCGCCCCGTGTGACCGACGCAGCGACCCGTCGGGGCGTGGCGGCCCGGCCGCCACGCCCGAGGGTCGCGCGCGCGCGTCAGACGCGCGAGGGCTTGCGCTCGCGGAAGCAGTTGCGGCAATAGACCGGCCGATCGCCCTTGGGCGCGAACGGCACCTCGGTCTCCTGCCCGCAGGCCGCGCACACGGCCGGGAACGTCTGGCGCGGGCCGCGATCGCCGCCCCGCCCGCCGCCGCCGAACCCGCCGCCGCCGCCGCCGAAGCCGCCGCCCCCGCGCGGGCGATCGCCGCCGCCCTGCCGCGGCGCGCGTCCGCTGCTCGCCGCCCCGCCCTTCGCGCTGCGGTTCTCGCGGCAGCCCTTGCACCGCTTCGGGTCCTGGAACCCTCGCTCGGTGTAGAACTGCTGGTCCTTCGCCGTGAAGACGAAGGGCGTCTGGCACTGGACGCACGTGATGTCGCGGTCTTCCATGGGGGGAACGTCCTGGTCCGCCGACGACCCCTCGTGACCACCCGGCCACGCGGAGATCGGCACGTCCACCCTATTCAGCCCGGCCGGTTTTCACAACCTGGCCCCAGCGCGTAGGTGAGGAACACCTCGTCACCCACCGCCCGGCACTCGAGGAGGCGGGCGCGCGCGAGCGCCGGCAGGCCCGGGCCGTCGACCAGCGTCGGCGCGGCCGCCCCGCCGAGGAGCACCGGGCACACCGTCAGGTGCACCTCGTCGACGAGGCCCTGGGCGAGCATGGCCGCGTTGAGGGCGCCGCCGCCCTCGCAGGCCACCTCGCGCACGCCGCGGGCGGCGAGCGCCTCGAGGGCGCGGGCCAGATCGTCGGGCGCGCCCAGGACCGGCAGGATCTCGAGCCCCCTGGCGGTCAGCGCGCGCGCGCGCTCGTCGGGCACGCCCGAGCCCGGCGCCGGGCCGAGGACCAGGACCGGCGCGTCGGGCGCCGGCGTGAGCGCGCGCGCGACGGGCAGGTCGAGGCTCCGGCTGACCACGACGCGCAGCGGGTTCGGAGCGCGGCCCGCCGCCGCCCGCGCCGCGCGGCGCTCCGGCGTGGGCAGGAGCGGCGGGTCCTCGGCGCGGATCGTCGCCGCGCCGACGAGGAGGGCGTCGGCCGCGTCGCGCCGCTCGAACAGGCGCGCGCGGTCGGCGCGGCTGGTCCAGGTGACCGGCGCGCGGCCGACCGTCGACAGCTTGCCGTCGAGGGACGAGGCCGCGACCAGGACGACGCGCGGGCGGGCCACGCCGCTAGCCTGGATCATGCATGAGCGAGGCCATGCAACCGCCAAGAACGGCCGACACCAGGCATGGATCGTGGACAGGCCTTCGTTTCACGAACGTCCGCGCCGCGACACCGCCAAGGCGAAGGAATTGAACCGCCAAGACGCCACTCGGTCCCTGGCCCGGGACCCGCTTCGCGGGTCCCGGGCCAGCGACCGAGCGCCAAGGGGGTATGAGATGCTCCGCCACAAGTTCTTCGTCCTCGATGACCTTCGTCCCTTGGCGCGCGCGCACGCGGGGACCCGCGAAGCGGGTCCCCGCGTGCGCGCGTGGCGTCTTGGCGGTTCAATTCTTCTTCTTCTGCCAGAGCTCTGCGGTGCTGGTGAATGATCCGGGCTAGGTGCTGGCCGCCGCGTCGACCGCCACGTAGAGCTCGCCGCCGCCCTCGCGGAACTCGGCGGCCTTCTGCTCGAGGCCCTGCTCGACCTCGGCCTTCGCCGCCTCGACGCCGCTGGACTCCATCGACCGCACGTCCTGCGTGAGCTTCATGGAGCAGAAGTGCGGCCCGCACATGGAGCAGAAGTGGGCCACCTTGGCGCCCTCGGCCGGCAGGGTCTGGTCGTGGAACTCGCGCGCCGTGTCGGGGTCCATGGACAGGTTGAACTGGTCCTGCCAGCGGAACTCGAAGCGGGCCTTCGACAGCGCGTCGTCCCAGGCCTGCGCGCCCGGGTGGCCCTTGGCGAGGTCGGCCGCGTGGGCGGCGATCTTGTAGGCGATCACGCCGTCCTTCACGTCATCGCGGTCGGGGAGCCCCAGGTGCTCCTTGGGCGTGACGTAGCAGAGCATGGCCGTGCCGTACATGCCGATCATGGCGGCGCCGATCGCCGACGTGATGTGGTCGTAGCCCGGCGCGACGTCGGTCGTCAGCGGCCCGAGCGTGTAGAAGGGCGCCTCGCGGCACACGCGCATCTGACGGTCGACGTTCTCCTTGATCAGGTGCATGGGCACGTGGCCCGGGCCCTCGATCATGACCTGCACGTCGTGGCGCCAGGCGACCTCGGTCAGCTCGCCCAGCGTGTCGAGCTCGGCGAACTGCGCCTCGTCGTTGGCGTCCTTGATCGACCCCGGCCGCAGGCCGTCGCCGAGCGAGAACGACACGCCGTAGCGCTTCATGACCTCGCAGATCTCCTCGAAGCCCGTGTAGAGGAAGTTCTCCTTGTGGTGCGCCAGGCACCACTTGGCGAGGATCGACCCGCCGCGCGAGACGATCCCGGTCAGGCGCTTCGCCGTGAGCGGGATGTAGGCCAGCCGCACGCCCGAGTGGATCGTGAAGTAGTCGACGCCCTGCTCGGCCTGCTCGACGAGCGTGTCGAGGAACACCCGCAGGTCGAGCTTCTCGGCCCGGCCCTTGACCTTCTCGAGCGCCTGGTAGATCGGCACCGTGCCGATCGGCACGGGCGAGCTGCGGATGATCGCCTCGCGCGTGGCGTGGATGTCCGCGCCGGTCGACAGGTCCATGACCGTGTCGGCGCCCCAGCGCGTGGCCCAGCGCATCTTCTCCACCTCCTCCTCGATCCCGGACGAGATGGCGGAGTTGCCGATGTTCGCGTTGATCTTCACCAGGAACCGCGAGCCAATGATCATGGGCTCGAGCTCGAGGTGGTTCCTGTTCGAGGGGATGATCGCCCGGCCGCGGGCGACCTCGTCGCGGACCAGCTCCGGCGAGACGCCCTCGCGCAGGGCGACGAAGCGCATCTCCTCGGTGACCTCGCCCTTCCGGGCGTAGTGCATCTGCGAGAAGTTCGTGTCGCCGCGGGCCACGCGCCGCGCGACCCACTCCTGGCGCAGCTTCGGCAGCCCGTCGGCGGCCGGGATCCCCTGCGGGCCGGCGGTGTCGTAGAGGCGCACGGGCGGCTCGCCGCCGGCCAGGCTGACCTCCCGGAAGGGCACGCGCAGGTCGCCCACGTGGACGCGGCGGGCCGAGGGGAAGGGCGAGGCGCTGGGGTCGTGCTGCTGCATGGGGTCCTCAGGCGCGCGATTCTAAGAGCGGCGGCCCGAGGGGCAACGACGTCCCGGGCCCGCCACGGGGGTAGAATGCGCCCCATGACCCGCGCCGCGCTCGCCCCGCTGGCCCTGCTCCTCGCCGCCTGCGCGGGGCCGCCGGGCCACGACGGCGCGTTCGGCGGCGAGGTGGCGCCGGTCGGGTCGCGGCTCGTGCCCTCGCCCGGCGCCGCGCGCGCGCTGGCGGCCAGCCTCGAGCCCGGCGGCGGCGGCGCGCTCGAGGACGGCCTCGTGCGGCGGCGCGTCGCCGCCCTGGCGGCCGAGGTGGCCGAGGCCTGCCGCGCGCCGGCGCAGGACCTGACGGTGCTCGACACGGGCGACCTCGTCCTGCGCGCGCTGCCGGGCGGGCACCTGCAGGTGAGCCGCGGGCTCCTCGTCGCCTGCGCCGGCCCCGACGCCGTCGAGCGCGTGGCGGCGCTCCTGGCCCACGCCGCGGCGCACGCGGCGCTCGGGCACCCCGAGGCGCACCTGGCGCGCGACCTCGGGCGGCACGGCGTGGCCGCGCTGGCCTCGAGCGTCACACCGCTGGTCGAGGGCGACGAGGCCGCGGTCGGCGACGCGCGCGCGCTCGGCCCGGGCCCTGCGCCTCCTCGAGCGCCCCGAGCGGCCGGGCGCGGGCTGCGACGAGGCCGACGCCCGCGCGCTGGCGGCGCTGGAGGGCCTGGCCTGCCGCGCCGGCGAGGCGCTGGAGGCGGCCTACGCGGCGCTGGCGGCGGTCGAGGCGCGCGGACCCGGGGGCGGCGGCGTTGCCCTCGCCGTGCACGGTTGCCTGCCGGCGCCTGCGCGCCGCGCGCGAGGCGCTGGCGCGGGCGCCCTTGTGGGCGGCCCTCTGCACGAGCCGCTCGACCTGCGCTCGCTCGTCGAGCAGGTCGAGGCGCACGCGGCGCTGGACGCGGCCGGACTCACTTCAGCCGCAGGCGCCGCCGAGGGGGCGCTGCGGCTGGCGGGCGAGCAGAAGGGGGCGTGGGCGGCGGCGCTGCGCGCCGAGGCGCTGGCGCGCTCGGGCGCGAGCGCGAGGCCGACCGGAAGCTCCGCGCGGCGCTGCCCTCGAGCCGGGGTCGCACCGGGCGCGGCTGGCGCTGGGCGGCTCTACGCGCGGCAGCGCCTGCACGAGGCGGCGCGCGCCGAGCCCGAGCAGGCCGTGCGCCGCGCGCCGCCGACGCGCTCGGCCACCTCCGCTGGCGCAGTCAGCGCTCGAGCCGGCGCAGGCCCGCGCGCGGCTGGCGCTGGCCGAGGCGCTCGCCGGCGACGGCCCCTGGGCGCGGCAGGCCGCCGAGGCGTCATGCCGGCGCGCGGCAGGGCGCGCCGCCGCCGCCCGACCCGGGCCGGGCGCGGATCCTCTCGGGGAGCGGCCGCCGCTGAGCCCGTGAGCGCCCCTCCCGCGTCCACCCCCGAGCACCGCCCCCTGCGGGCGCTGGCGCTGATCCTCCTGGCCAGCCTGTCGTTCGCGCTCGTGGCCATGACGGTCAAGGAGGTGGCGAACACGCCGGGGGTCGGCGTCGCGCCGGCGGTCCTCTCGCGCGGGCTGTGCGGCCTCGTCGTGTGCCTGTGGTGGGCGCGGCGCGGCGGGCTGTCGCTCCGGCCGCGCGGCTGGCGCATGCTGGCGCTGCGCTGCACGGCCGGGATCGCGGCCGTCGGCCTCTACTACCGGGCGCTCGGCCCCGGCGGCACCGACATGGTCACCGCGGCCATGCTCCTCAAGACGTCGCCGCTGTGGGTGGCGGTCCTCTCGCCCGCCTTCGTGCGCGAGCGGCCGGGCGCGCGGGTGTGGGGGGCGCTGGTCCTCGGGCTCACGGGCGTCCTGATCGTGAGCCTCGACCCGTCGCGCGGCTGGCGCCCCGACCTGTCGCAGCTCGGCGTCGCGCTGTCGCTCACGGCCGGCCTCGGCTCGGCGCTGGCCTACCTGGCCTTGCGCCGGCTGGCGAGCACCGACGACCCCGTGACCGTCGTGGCCGCCTTCTCGCTCGCGCTCACGCTGGCCTCGGCGCCGTTCGTCGTCGGGCGCCCGGGCGACGTGGCCGCCTGGTCTGCGCGCGTGTGGGCGGTCCTCGCCGTCGCCGGCGTCCTCGGCACCGCGGGCCAGCTCTTCCTCACGGCCGCCTATCGCTTCGGCCCGGCGGCCGCCGTGACGATCGCCGGCCTGTCCGAGGTCGCCATGCAGGGGCTGCTCTCGGTCGTCCGCTTCCAGGAGTGGCCCGCGCCCGAGGCCCTCGTGGGCGGGGCCCTGGCAATGGCTGCCGGGCTGGTGGCGAGCAGGCAGATGAAGCCCGCGCCGGCCGCGGGCGCGACGGCGCTTCCGGCCGGTCTGGCGGCCGGCGAAGAACCACGTCGCGGCGGGTGACCGGCCCTCGTCCGCGAGCCGCGAGGGAGCGACTGTCCGCTCGCGGGCGGCGCAGGCGCCGGCCGGATAGCGACTAGGTGGGGACGGGCGGCGCCTGCGTCTTGGGCTGGGGCGGCGCCCCGGACTGCTTCGTGCGGCGCAGCGGCCAGTCGCGGTTGGCGAGCAGGCGCTTGAGCACGGTGACCCCCTTGGTCTCGTCGACGATCACCCGGATCCCGTCGACGTCGAAGCCGGCGTCGTAGAGCAGCTCGACCCCGCCGTCCTTGAGGTCCGGCTTGCCCGGGGTCGTGCTCACGTCCGACGGGAGCGGGTCGGGGTTCACGTAGGGCATGAACCCCGTCACGCCCGGGTGGTGGGCGCTCTTGACCTTCTCGAAGGCGGCCTTGAGCGGCCCGGCGCCGGGCTTGTCGTGCGCGAACGCGTACGCGCCGTACCCCTTCTTGATCGGGTCGTCCGGCTTGAGGCCGTCCTTCGAGCTGCGCGAGTACTGCGCGACCAGGGCCTCGACGACCGAGTGCGTCGCGTTGGTGAAGATGTCCCGCCAGACCTGCAGCAGCCCGGCCCCCAGGCCGATCACGATGCCGATCGACATGAGCACGGCCCCGGCGGGGGCGCCGATTCCGGAGGCGCCGGCCAGGCCGCCGCCGATGAGGAAGCCCGCCGCGCTGGCGTAGGCCGCCCCCGCGCCGACGGCGGCGAGCCAGAAGCCCAGCTCGTCCCCGGACTGCTTCTCCTCCATGGCCTGGACCGCGCCCAGCCCGGCCGCCACGAAGCCGGCGACCGTGCCGAGGGCGCGCCCGGTGAAGCCCACGGCGTTGCCCAGCCGACCGACGTTCATGGCGCGGAGGAACGCCTGCGAGAACTGGAGCGACGTCGACCCGAGGCTGGCGGCGCTGCCGACGATGCTGGCCACCTTCTTCGCCGTGCTCGCCTCGTCCGAGTCGATCGCCGCCAGCAGCGCGATCAGGTTGAGGAACCCGATGCCGGCGGTGGCCGCCGGGCCGGCCTGGAACTTGCCGGCCCAGTCGATCTTGCGCGTGAGCCCCAGGTCGCGCTTGACGACGACGGCCATCGCGTCCGCGCGCTGGAGGGGGCTGAAGTTCCCGCACCAGCAGAGCGCCCGCAGGGCGTAGCCCCCGAAGCGGTTCACCCCGGCCACGGTCGGGATCGCCCGGGCGAGCAGCGGCGCCGCCATGTGGAAGATCACCACCGCCAGCGACGTGGGGCCCGGCACGTTGCCGAACGCGGTCGGCAGCGGCGCCGTGCGCGAGGCCATGATCGACAGGGCCGAGACCTTGTTCGGCGGCGTGATGTCCTCCGCGAGGACCTTGTCGAACTCCGGGCTCCCGCTGGGGGGTAGGCCCTCCAGCTTGACCATGCGGGCCGCGTGCATGATCGCCGGCCGCACGTGCTCCTCGACCACCCTGTCGCCGTGGTTCGAGAGGAGCAGGAGCCCGTACGCGTTGCGCAGCGTGTCGAGGACCAGCGCCTCGAGGCTGGTCTTCGAGAGGTCCACGTTCTCGGCGAAGATCCGCAGGTCCCCGAGCATGTCGGGGTCCTCGAGCAGGGCCAGGACCTTGTCCGCCGCGGCGTCGCGCAGGGCCTTCGTGTCCTGCAGGTGCTTCGGGTCGATGATCGTGTGCTTCTCGTGCTCGACGATCAGCGCCTCGACCAGCGCCTTGAGGTCCGTCACCTTCTGGGCGTCGAACTTCGACCCGGCCTTGGGGCGCGAGTGCATGAACTCGAGGAGGAGCTTCAGCGCGTTGAGGAGCCCCAGGTCCTCGTAGGCCGGCTCGAGCTGCGTCGCGAGCAGGTCGCCGTGGATGCGCAGCGGCACGAGGGCCTGCTCGAGCTTCTCGATCTTCGTCTTGAGGGCGTCGAAGTGCGGCTGGGCCATCTTCAGGCGCAGCTCGCGCTGCTGCTGGTGCGCGCCCGCGGTCAGCACCTCGTTCTGGAAGGCGGGGCTGAGCGTGAACACGAGCGGCAGGTTCGGGTCGACGCGCCACTGCTTGAACTGGTTCTTCGACACGTAGCCGTAGCGGCCGCTCTTGTCGAAGGCGCGCCCCTGCCTGGCCAGGCGCCGCGAGGCGTCGGCGAAGCCGGGGTAGGCCGCCGTCTCGAACTCGCGCTGGTAGATCAGCTTCACCGTCGGCCCGTTCTCGGGGAACCCGAGCAGGTCCTCGAAGGTCTTCTGCGGCGACAGGCGCAGCTCGTCCCCCAGCTCCTCGAGCGTCGGCCCGACGACGCCGCCGCCGTCGACGCCCGTGCGCGCCGCCATGAGCTTGCGGGGGATCACCTTCACGCGCACGAGGTTCGCGTCGCGCCGGATCGTCACGCCGCTCACACCGGTGGCCTCGGGGATGTCGTTGTGGACCGGCCAGACGCGGACCTTGCGCTCGCCCTGCTTCGCCGCGGCCACGAGGTCGATCATGCGCGGCTCGGCGTCGCCGATCGGGATGAGCCGGTGCTCCTCCTCGGGGCTGGTGAAGATCGTGTACCACAGCCCGTCGGCGAGGACCGGGTCCGGGAGGAGCTGGCTCCAGTTCTTCACCGTCCGGTCGACGCGGTAGACGCGGTAGCGGCTGGTGGCCTTCTTCTGCGGCTCCTCGGGATGCACCCGCCGCCCGTGCTCCCACACGAGCATGCGGTCCTTGCCCAGGTAGAGCAGCTCGTGGTCGTGGCCGATCTCGCTCCACTTGCCGTTGGCGACGAACGTGGGCAGCGGGTCCTTCTTGCCCGTCGCGGCGCGGTCCAGGCGCCACACGTTGTAGGAGGAGCTGCGCCGGCCCTCGTCCCCCGGCCCGTCGGGCTTCCAGTCGAGGACCAGGTCGCCGCCCAGGTAGACGAGCCGGTTCAGGAGGCCGATGCTCTTCCAGTCCCCCTCGGAGAGCAGCGCCACCACCGGGTCCGAGGGGTGGTTCGGCTGCAGGCGCCAGAGTCGGAAGTGGGACTCCTTGGGCGACTGCGGCACCCAGTGGAGCAGCAGGTGGTTGCCCAGGTAGAGGAGGCGCCCGCCGACGATCCCGCGCTTCGGCTGCGAGGCCTTGCGCTGCGCGTCGTCCCACTCTCCCTTCGACGTGGGGTCGGCCTTGTAGGGGTCGGCCTCGACCGGGACGCCCTTCCAGCGGTACTCGTAGACGGAGTAGCCCCCGCTCGGCCGGTGCCAGAAGAGGGTCTGGTTCGAGCCGATCCACACGACCTGGTGCTCGGGGCCGATCGACTCCCAGGTGTCGCGCGTGGTCTCCGGGCCCGGCAGCGGGTCGGGGCCGAGGATCTTCAGCGTCATGGGTGCTCGACCCCGGTCAGGGCGTGGCCTTGGAGATGGACGGCGACCACCTGCGCGGCGCGGGCGCGCGGCAGGCCGTCGAGGGACGTGAACGGGAGGAGGCTGCCGTCGTCGAGGATCGCCGTCCCGCCCCGCTCGCCGCCGACCTTGAAGCGCAGGGTCTCGATGCGCTGCCCGGGCGGGCGCGACCAGGCCCAGTGCTCGCCGCTCTCGACGACGAAGACGGGCGGCTGCAGCGGGTGCTGGTCGGGGTCCTCGCGCATGTCGACGAACCACGCCGTCCAGTCGAACGGGTCGAGGCCCGCGGGGGGGGTCCAGGCGACCGTGACCACGCCCCCCTGCACGACGCCCTTGGCCGGGGCGCCGAGGGCGGGGCCGGGGTCCGGCCGCTCGTGGCGGTGCCACGACGCCGGGAGCGGGTCCGGCATGGCCGCCCGCAGGCGGTGGACCGTGAAGGTCACCGCGGCGCCGTCGGGCAGCGGCGTGAGGGCGCTGAGGAACACGGCCTTCCCGCCCTCCGGATCGAGGCGCCACTGCAGGTCGAAGAAGGTCGCCAGCACCTGCGTGTCGTCCGGGGCGAGGACCTCGCGGTAGAAGCGGCAGCGCGGCGCCGTGTCGCTGTCGACGGCGCAGGCGGCGGCGTCGCCGACCTTGCAGGGGAACGCCGCCGGCGGCGGCTCCACGAAGACGGCCACCTCGACGCGGCCGCGCGGGTCCTCGCCGTCGCGCGGATTGAAGCCGGCGCACCCCGACGCCCCGCCCTGCACGAACGCCGCCGCGGGCAGGACGGGCCCCCGGGCCACGGCGCAGGCGGCGAAGGCGTCGCGCAGGGCGGCGGCGGTGGGCGCGTCGAGGGCCCCCGTCACGGCGACGTCCGGCCGGAGGCGCGCGAGGCCGGCCAGGCGGTGGAAGACGCCGGCGTTGAAGTCGCGCTGGAAGCCGCGCAGCGCGCGCTGCGTGTAGGGGCCGGGCGCGCCGTCGATCGGCCCCGGGTCGCAGCCGACCCCGCGCAGCATGGCCTGGGCGTGGGACAGGCCCCAGCCCTCCTCGGCCGCGACCTGGTCCAGGGCGTCGAGGTCCCGCGACAGGAGCGCCATGAGCACGCGGGCGCGGCGGTCGGAGAGGGCCTTGTCCGCGGCCTCGGACCCCGCCTCCCGGGTGTGGGCGAAGATCCGCACCTGCCGCTCCGGCGTCAGCTCCGCCCGCTCCTGCACCCACGCGATGTGCCCGAGCGCGCCGGGCCCGGGGCAGGCGGTGCCGGCGAGGAACACCGCGCCGGGGATCGCCCAGCCCACGGCCGGGGCGACGCGCACGAGCTCGACCTCGACCAGGCCGGGCGCCTCGGCGTCGGCGGTCGCGTCGAGGTAGCCCTGCTTGGTCACCTTGACCCGGTAGGTGCCGGGGAGCTGGTCCTGGAGCAGGAGCTTGCCCTCGGCGTCGGTCACGCCCTTGTCGGCGCCCTGCTCGCTCTCCACCTCGACCTTCGCGTCGACCACCGGCTTGCCGAAGGAGTCGCGGACGACGACCTCGAGCGTCGCGAGGTCGTCGGTGAGGTCGATCGTGTCGATGAGGGCGCCGAGCCACAAGGCGTACTCGGGGCAGCCGGGCGCCGGGCAGGGGGTGCGGGCCGGCGGCGTGACCGCCTGCGGGAAGAGGAACACCTCCACGCGGCGGTTCTCCTCGTCGGCCACCCCGTCGCCCGTGGCCTTGACCGGGTGGAACTCGCCGCAGCCGTGGACCTCGATCGCCGTGCCCGCGGGCAGGGTCGTGTCGTCCTCGGCCATGTAGGCGGCGCAGAGGGCGCGCCGCGTCGACGCGTCGGCCGTGCCCGACGGCGTGAGGGCGCCGCCCTTGGCGTTGGTCGCCGCCTGGAAGGCCTTCACGGCCGCCTGGTAGTCCTTCGTCGGGTTGGCGTCGATCGGCCCGGCGTAGAGGGGCGCGCCGTCGTCGCCCTTCAGCCGGGCGAGCATGTGCTTGTCCTCGCGGACCCCCCAGGGCGCGCTCTTGCCCGTGGCCGCGTAGCGCGCGCGCCAGTCGTCGGCGTCGTCGACGAGGAAGGCCCGGACGGCCTCGGCCCGGTCGACCGACAGCCGCAGGTTGTAGGCGTCCGAGCCGGCCGTGTCGGTGTGGCCCACGACCAGCACGGCGCCCGGCGCCCGCTTGTCGTAGACGCGCTTGAAGGCCTTGATCGAGCGCAGCGAGCGCGGCAGGAGGAAGGTCTTGTCGGTCTCGAAGAGCATGCCCGTGAGCCGCACCCGCACGGGGCCCGTCGCCGGCAGGGCGGGGCGCACCGCCCGGTACTTCCCCTTGCGGTAGACGTCGCAGCGCTTCCAGTCGCACGCGGCCGCCTCGTGGCACTCGAGGGCCGGCGCGTCCTTGGCGGCGAAGAGCAGCAGGTCCACGCGGTCCGCGTGGGCGACGACGTGGTCCCCGATGCGCACCCGCTCGGGCGGCCACGCGGCCCCGCAGCCGCCCGCCGGCGCGCGGACGGTCTCGACCCCGGCGCGGCGCGCGGCGAGGGCGGCCCGCTCCTCGCCCACGACCTGCGCCAGGACCTCGTCGTAGACGTCGAAGAACGCCGCCCAGTCCGCGACGCCCACGTCGCCCGCCGGCGCGGGCTGCCCGGCGGCGGCCGCCCAGCGGGCGCGGAACTCGGCCAGGGCCTTCTTCGTGTTCGGGCCGGCCTTGCCGTCGGCGGGCCCCGGGTCGCAGGCCCAGCCGCGCACGCTCGAGACCCACCCGAGCGCCTGCTGCCAGTCCTCGACCCGGCCGCCGCCGTGCGCGTCGGCGGCCCAGGCGGCGCGGTCGCCGCGGACGAACGCGAGGACGTTGCGGGCGCGGCGCGCGCTCGTCTCCTCGTCCTGCGTGTGCGCCGCGACGAGCAGGAGCAGCTCGGGGCGCTCGCGCAGGACGAGGAGCGCCGCCGCGAGGCCGGCGAGCGCCGACCGCGCGGCGCCCTTCTCGCCGGCCATGAGGACCACCCCCCCGGGCCGGAAGGCCGCGGCGCCCTCCAGCTCGACGATCGTCACCGGCCGCCCCCGCATGATGCGCAGGGTCCTGGTCAGGTCGGGGGCGACGTCGATCTGCTGGATCGCGCGGGTCTGGTCGCGGTAGAGCTCGATCAGCTTGCGGTCTTCGCCGGGCATGCCGTCCTCGCGCTCAGAGGCCAGGGACCGCGTTGGTGTGGTGCCACCCCTGGTTCGCCGTCCCGGGGGAGGGCACGGGGAAGCGGAGCGTGTTGCTGCTCGGGAGGTCGACGCCGTGCACGTCGTACTTCAGCGCCTTCCTGTAGCTCACGCCGACATCGGAGTCGATCACCTTCTTCAGGCGGTACGGCGCCGCGGCCAGGATCCCGAAGGTCTCGCTCACCTGCTGCTCGGTGACCACCTGCCCGCCCGCGATCAGCTCGGTCAGGTAGGCGTGGAACTCGTCGACGAGCCGCACGCCCGGCGAGTCCTGGTCCTCGACCTTGCGGCGACAGGCGTGGTTCACCTCGTGCGCCAGCTTGCGGAGCGTCTCCTTGGCGTCGCCCACGCCCTCGGGCCGGAGCTTCAGCGCGCTCTCGTGGTAGAGGATCATCCGGTGCTTCACGCCGTCGTACTCGCCCATGAGCGAGGAGTCGCTCGAGGTGGCGAACTCGATCGGCAGCCCGGCGAAGATGAACCACTCGATCGTGTTCGTGATCACCTCCTTGCGGCGGTGGTTCGCCCCGGACTGCGCCCGCGTCTCCGCGTCGCTCAGGAGCGCGAACACGTGGACGAGGCGGCGCTGGCAGCGCGCCACCTCGTCGCCCGTCGCCGGCGCGCCGTTCAGGCGCGGCGCCCCGAAGGAGGACGTGCCGGTGAGCCCGAGCAGGCGCCGGAAGCGCCGCGAGTCCTCCTTGATGCTCTGCAGGAGCGTGTCGCGCACCGGCTCGGTGACCGCGACGAGCGAGCTGCAGAAGAGGACGGCGTCCGCCTCGCGCACCTCGGGCGTGTGCGGCGCCCCGTCGCGGCAGAACTCGAGCAGGGCCGCCTGGTGCCCGGCCGAGAGCGCCTTGAAGTCGCGGTCGGCGCGGAGCGCGGGGAAGTCCTTGCCAGGGGGCGGGGGCATGTCTCCTCCGGTCGCGCCACGAAGTCTAGCCAGCGGAAGGCGTCGTCGCGCGCCTGGCGGGAGGGCGCCAGCCGCACGTCGCCCGCCGGTCGGCGTCGAGCCCTGATCAGGCGTTACGGAGGGCCGAGCAGCCACGGCACGAGCTCGCGCCGGAGGACCTCGACCTGCCCGAGCCCGAACGTCGCGTGCCGCCGCGCGTGGCGCAGGCTCTCCGCGCCGACCATGAGCGCCGCGTGCCGCGCGGCGAGGAGCCCCGAGAAGCGCACCGACCCCGCGAGTCGCTGGTCGGCGGCGACCTGCGCCGCGCGGACGCAGCGGTCGCAGGGGCAGCGCAGCCAGGCCTCCGCGGCGCCGATCGCCAGGGCGGCGGCCGCGAGCGCCGGCTCCGGCGGGCGGTCCCTGGCCATCGCGAGCGCGCCGAGGCTCCAGCGCGCCAGGGCGACCTGCGCGCGCACGAGGGCCTCGACCCCGCAGGTCGACACGGCCTTGACCAGCCGCTGATCGTCGTCCGTCGCCGGGGGCGAGGGCGCGGCCCGCCGGGCGGCCTCGTGCCCGAGCGCGGCCGCCAGCGCCAGCCGCTCGGCCGCGAGGTCGCCCGCGCGGGCGCGCTCGGCGAGATAGAGGGCCTCGTCGTCGACGGCGCCGGTGCGCCGCCAGCGCCGCTCCAGCTCGCGCAGCCGGGCGTCGCTCACCTCAGAGCCGCGCCAGCAGCTCCGCCTTCTTCCGCCGGAACTCGTCGTCGTCGAGGATCCCCTCGGCGCGCAGCTTCGCCAGCTTGCGGATCAGCTCGGGGATCTCGGCCGGCGGCGGGCCGCCCGCGGGCGGCGGGCCCGCCCGCGCGGGGACGACGGCCGGCGCCGGCGCCGGCGCGTCGAGGTCGTCGTCGTCGTCCGCGCGGCGCCCGCCGCGGGTCCCGAGGGCCCAGGCGCCCTTGGCGGCGCCGCGGGCCAGGGCCCACGCGGCCTGCCCGCCGCCGACGACGGCGCTCTTGGCGGCGGTCTTGCCGAGGTCGACCAGGGCGTCGCCGACCTTCGACGACACGTCGTCGACCGAGTCGAGCGCGCGCGAGAGGACGCGCTCGATCTGCTTGGGCGGCTCGCCGGCCTGCCCGGCGCGGGCGCGGACGTCGAACTCCTCGTCGACGAGCTTGGCCTGGACGAACATCTCGTCGACCTTGCGCGCCGTGTCGACGTGCTCCTCGAGCAGCCGGCGCACGTGCGGCGCGTACTCCTCGAGGACGCGCTGGTCGGCGGCGCACAGGGCCAGCCCCAGCTCCGACACGAGCAGGTTGCGCCGCGTGCGGATCTCGCGCGCCGTGAAGGCCTCGGACAGCCAGTCGAGGTCCTGCGCCAGCGCCTGGATCAACCCCTCCGGCCGGACCGCCTCGCGCTCGAGCTGCGCCTCCTCGCGCGCGCGATCGAGCGCGTCGAGCTTGCGCAGGATCCGGTCGAGGTCGATCAGGCCGGTGCCGCGCACCGACGGGATCTTCAGCGCCGGCTCGCCGACCGACAGGCCCAGCTCGTAGAGCCGCTTGTCGATCCGCCCGCGCCGCGTCCGCAGCGCGCCGGGCGTCATGGCCCGCAGCCGCTCGCGCGTCTTGCCCTCGGCCACGAGGTCGGGCGGGCAGAAGGCGCTCAGGCGCGCCGGGAGCAGCGGATCGGGCGCCGGCTCGGGCAGCCGGTTGCCGCCGTTGTCGCCCACGGGAGCCTCCTCCGCGCGCCCCCCGGTGCGGGCGCCCCTGGATCCTAGCCGGCGTCGTCGAGGCGCGCCGGGGGCGGGGCGAAGAGCAGCCGCGCCGCGGCCATCGCGACGAGCCCCGCCAGGGCGACCGCGCCGGCGGCGACCCAGTGGCGCGTGCCCAGGAGCAGGGCCACGTCGAGCAGGTAGATCGCCCGCAGCAGGGCGCGCGTCGTGCGCTCGCCGCGGGCGCGCGTCCCCTGCTCGATCACGGCGAAGCCCTGCGCCAGGGCCACGAGCGCCAGCGGCAGCGCGCCCACGAGCGCCAGCGGGTGCAGGCGCACGGGCCCGGCGAGCGTCGCCAGGGCCACGAGCGCCGGCGGCAGCGTCGTGCCCAGGCAGCCCGTCGCCACGGCGTCGGGCGGCGCGTCCTCGTCCTCGTAGAAGGAGAGCACCGTCAGGTAGACGACGTACATGCCCAGGAGCAGCGCGTAGAGGAGCGCCGGGCCGAGCTCGCGCGGCCCCTCCCAGGCGCCGAGGACGAACGCGCCCAGGAGGGCGTTGGCGGCGCGGCAGGCGCCCATGGCCAGGGCGCCCGGGAGGCGCTCGGCCTTGAGCAGGCCGTCGTAGGCCAGGATGCACGCGGCCAGCGCGACCGCCCCCAGCGCGCCGCGCGCGGCGGCGCCCTGGCCGAGCGCGGCCCCGGCGAGCGTCGCCAGCGCCAGGAGCGCCACGAGCAGCCCGCCCCCGAGCAGGCTCGCCGTGACGGGCGACACGCGCCCGGCCGGCAGCGGGCGGTCGGGGTAGAGCGCGCGGTCGCGCTCGAGGTCGAAGCGGTCGTTCAGGACCATGCCGGCCCAGTAGGCGCAGCACGAGGCGAGCGCGAGCAGCGCCAGGGCGCCGGCCTCCTCGGCGCGCCAGGGGGCGGCGGGGTCGCGCAGGACGAGCGCGCCGGTGACGACGTTGGCCGCCGCGCTGAGCGCCAGCGGCGCGCGGGTGAGCAGGAGCAGGTCGCGCACCACGATCGGGTCCTCTTCCGCCCGAAGGTACCCGCCGGGGGCGACGCCCGCCGCCCCGCCGGCCGCGGGCGCGCGCCCGGCCGCGCTGCTATACTCCCGCGACGCCATGCCCGGGTTCACCATCGATTACTTACAGGGTGATCGCGCCGGGAAGGTCGACCAGTTCGACCAGGACGTGGTGCGCGTCGGGCGCTGCGCCGACTTCGAGCTCATCTTCGACGAGATGGGCGTGAGCTGGGAGCACGCCGAGATCCGCCGCCGCGACGGCGACTTCTGGGTGATCGACCGCGGCAGCACCAACGGCACCTACGTCAACGACGAGCGGGCCCACAACGCGCGGCTGCGCGACGGCGACGTGCTCAAGTTCGGCAAGAAGGGCCCCGTCCTGCGCTTCCGCCTCGCCGCGGCGCCGGCGAGCGGCCACTTCGCGGCCGTGGCCGCCGCCCCTGCCGCGCCCGCCGCCCTGGCGCAGGGCCCAGCCGGCGGTGGTCTCGCCGCGCTCGAGCGGTTTCGACGCGCCGGTCTGGCCGGCCGCGCCCGCCCCGGCCCACGCAGCGCTTCTCGGAGGCCGCGGCGGCGGTGCCGCCGCGCGACGAGGCCCTCCTCGACGCGCGCTCCGACCTCCCGCCGGCGGCGCCGCGGCCCAAGGGCTCGCCCTGGCCGCTGGCGATCGCCCTGAGCCTGGGCGTCCTGGCCTGCGCCGGCGCCGGCACGGCCGGCCTGCTCTACCTCGAGATGCGCCAGCAGGACGCGGCGTTCGCCCGCGAGCGCGACAAGCGCGCCGAGGCCGAGGAGGAGCTCCGCGGGGCGCGCGCCGGCTTCGAGGAGCAGCTCGTGGCCGCGCGGCGCGGCCGCGCCGAGGCCGAGACCGAGACCATGCGCCTGCAGGGCGAGCTCGAGCGCGTCCGGCGCCGCGGCGAGGAGGAGGGGCAGCGCCTGGGCGAGCGCGTCACCTCGCTCGAGCGCGAGCTCGGGCAGGCGCGCCAGCTCATCCAGCGCCTGAGCGCCCGCGAGGAGCGGCCGCGGCCCGAGCAGCAGCCCACGGCGCAGGGCGCGCCGGCCGCCGGCGACTGGAAGGCGATCGAGCGGCGGCTCTCGCAGTCGGTCGTGTTCATCGCCACGCAGCTCTCCGGGCGGCGCAAGGACGGCACGACCGTGCCGCTCAACTGCTTCGGCACGGGGTTCTTCGCCTCGTCGGCCGGGCACATCGTCACCAACAAGCACGTGATCGAGCCCTGGAAGTTCCGCGAGATGGCCGAGCGCATGGCCGTCGAGGGGATCGAGGTGATCGAGGGCTCCTACCAGATCCACGTGTGGGTGGCCGGGACGCGCTTCCTGCGCGGCGCCGGCAACGAGCGCCAGATGGACCTGTCGACCGGCTACTCGACGGCGACGAACACCCTCGAGGTCGTGCGCACGGCGCCTGACAAGTGGGAGACGATCCAGGTCGGCGGCGGCGGGGCGCGCTCGCTCCGCTACCACGACGACCAGGGCAACGAGGACCTCGCGATCCTGCGCGCCCGCGTGGCCGCGCCCGTGCCCGCGGTGACCTTCGGCAGCAGCGACTCCGTGGAGAAGCTCGACGAGGTCATGGTCCTCGGCTTCCCGGCGGGCCCCATGATCCTCGAGGCCGGCGTGGCCGAGACGTCGCCGGCCACGGGGCAGGTGCGCAAGGTCGAGCAGACGATCTTCGTCTCGGCCGCCATGATCGGCGGCAACTCGGGCGGGCCGCTGATCGACAAGCGCGGGCGCGTCGTCGGGATCAGCACCCGCGTCGCCGGCGGCACCGAGACGCTCGGCTCCTGCCTGCGGATCGAGCACGCGGTGACGCTGCTGCAGGGCGGGGCCTGGTAGCTGCCCTCCACGGCCTGCGCGCCGGCTGCTACCCTGCCTGCGCGTGACGAAGAACGCCCTGCTCACCTGCGCGCTGGTCCTCCTGCTCGGCGGCATGAGCTACCGCGTCGTCGTCATCGCCCGGCGCGGGACCTCGCCGCGCGCTCACGCGCCGGGCGCGGCTCCGGGCGAGTGGTGCGACGAGCACGGCGTGGCCGAGGCCGACTGCTTCGTGTGCTCGCCCGCCCTCGTGCAGGCGCGCGGCGCGTGCGCCGAGCACGGGGTGCCGGCGGCCATGTGCACGCGCTGCCGGCCGGACCTGGCCGCCGTCTTCCGGTCGGTCGGCGACTGGTGCCGCGAGCACGCCCTGCCGGAGTCGCAGTGCACGCCCTGCCGGCCGGCGCGCGCGCCGCCGGCGCCGGAGCGCTCGCTCACGGTCGTCCACGACCCGACCGGCGCCGACCGGAGCGCGCGGCCGCCAAGCGCGGCCTGCCTGACCCACACGCTCCGCGTGCGCCTGAAGACGCCGGCGGTCGCGCGCGAGGTGGGCCTGGAGGTCGTCGCCGCCGAGCGGCGGCCCTTCCGCGAGGTGCTCACGTGCAACGCGCGCGTGGCCTGGGACGCGGACCGCTTCGCGCACGTGGCCGCCCGCGCGCCGGGCGTGATCGTGTCGGTCGCCGCCGACCTGGGCCGCCGCGTGGCGCCAGGCGACGTCCTGCTCACGCTCGACTCGGCGGCCGTCGGCGAGGCCGAGACGGCCGTGGTCGAGGCGGCGGCGCTGGCCGCCCTGTGGGCGAAGAACCACGCGCGCGAGGTCGACCTCGCCGGGCGCGGCGTCGGCACGCTGCGGGCCGTCGTCGACGCCGAGACGCGCCAGACCGAGGCCCACGTGGCGCTCGTGCGCGCGCGGCAGCGCCTCCTGAACCTGGGCGTCGAGGCGGGCCGCCTCGAGGCGCTCGAGGCGGGCGCGCGGCCGGGGTCGCTCCTGACCGTGAAGGCGCCGTTCGCCGGCGAGGTCGTCGAGCGCCACGCCGTCGTGGGCGAGGTCGTGCAGGCGGGCGAGGCCCTGCTCGTCGTGGCCGACGCCTCGCGCATGTGGGCCCTGATCGACGTGCCCGAGGAGGAGCACCCGCGCGTGCGCCCGGGCCAGGCGGTCGTGGTCACCGTCGAGGCGCCGCGCGGCCTCGCCGTCGCCGGCAAGCTCGACTGGGTCAGCCCGGCCGTCGACCCGCGCACGCGCACCGTCACCGCCCGCGCCGTCCTCGACAACCAGGACGGCCGCCTGCGCGCCCACCTGTTCGGCAAGGCGCGCGTCACCCTGCACCAGGAGGACGACGTCGTCCTGGTCCCGCGCGAGGCGGTGCAGTGGGAGGGCTGCTGCAACGTCGTCTTCGTGCGCCAGAGCGACACGGTCTACGAGCCGCGCAAGGTGACGCTCGGCTGCGCGACGCCCGGCGCCTACGAGGTGCTCGACGGCCTCGAGGCCGGCGAGCCGATCGTGACCACGGGCAGCTTCCTGCTCAAGACCGAGATCCTCAAGGGGAGCATCGGCGCGGGCTGCTGCGAGGGCGAAGAGTAGTGAGCGGCCCCAGGCTCCTGGACGCCCGGTGAACGAGGACGCCCCCGACCTGCTCACGCGCGTCGTCGACGCGTCGCTGCAGCACCGCGCCGTCGTCTTGCTGCTCACCGGCCTCCTCGTCGTCGCCGGCCTGGTCGCCCTGAGAGACCTGCCGCTCGACGCCTTCCCCGACACGACGCCCGTCCAGGTGACCGTCAACACGGTCGCGCCGAACCTGTCGCCCGAGGAGGTCGAGCGGCAGATCACGTTCCCGGTCGAGCAGGTGCTCTCCGGGCTGCCGGGGCTGCTGGAGGTGCGCTCGATCTCCAAGTTCGCCCTCTCGCAGGTGACGCTGATCTTCGAGGACGGGAGCGACGTATGGCGCGCGCGGCAGGTCGTGGGCGAGCGCCTGCACGAGGCGGCGCTGCCCGACGGCGTCGGCCCGCCGGTCCTCGGGCCGGTGGCCACGGGCCTGGGCGAGGCGTTCCACTACCTGGTCAGGGGCGAGGGCAAGACGCTCGAGGAGCTGCGCACGGCGCACGACTGGATCGTGCGACCGCAGCTCAGGTCGGTGCGCGGCGTGGCCGAGGTCAACGCCTGGGGCGGCGCCGTCAAGCAGGTCCACGTCGTCGTCGACCCCGACCTGCTGGTGAAGCACGACCTGACCTGCGACGACGTCGTGGACGCCCTGCGCCAGAACAACCAGAGCGCCGGCGGCGGCGTCCTCACGGCGCCCTCGGGCGAGGCCATGCTGGTCCAGGGCCTCGGCCTGGCGAGCACCACCGACGACGTGGCCGGGATCGTGCTCAAGGCGCGCGACGGCGCGCCGGTGCGGGTGCGCGACGTGGCGAAGGTCGAGGAGGGGCACGAGGTCCGCCGCGGCGCCGTCACGGCGGACGGCCGGGGCGAGGTGGTCCTCGGGCTCGGCTTCGTGCTCTCGGGCGAGAACGGCCGCGCCGTGACCCTGCGCCTGGCCGAGCGGCTCGAGCAGGCGAAGAAGAGCCTGCCTCCAGGGATCGAGGTCGAGCCGGTCTACCAGCGCACGACGCTCGTCGACCAGGTGCTCGAGACGGTGCGCACGAACCTGCTCGAGGGCGCGCTCCTCGTCGTGGCCGTGCTGTTCGTGTTCCTCGGCAGCGTGCGGGCCGGGCTGATCGTGGCCCTGGCGATCCCGCTCTCCATGCTCTGCGCCTTCGACCTCATGCTCCGCGCCGGCGTGGCCGGCAGCCTCATGAGCCTGGGCGCGATCGACTTCGGCCTCGTCGTCGACAGCTCGGTGATCATGGTCGAGAACGCCAAGCGCCGCCTCGACGAGGACCGGAGCGGCCGCTCCGTGCTCCAGGTCGTGCGCGACGCCGCCGTCGAGGTGCGCCGCCCGACGCTCTTCGGCGAGATGATCATCGCGATCGTCTACCTGCCGATCCTCACGCTCGAGGGCGTCGAGGGGAAGCTCTTCCGCCCCATGGCGCTCACGGTGATCTTCGCCCTCGTGGGCTCGATGGTCCTCTCGCTCACGCTCATGCCGGTGCTCGCCAGCCTGGGCCTGCGGCGGGGTGGCGACGACGAGCGCCCGCGCCTCGTGCGCGCCCTCGAGGCGCTCTACCGGCCGGTCCTGCGCGCCGCCCTCGACCGGCCGCTCGTCGTGCTGGCGGTCGCCTGCCTGGCGCTCGGCGGCGGCAGCCTCCTCGCCACGCGCCTCGGCGCCGAGTTCGTCCCCCGGCTGCGCGAGGGCGCGATCGTGATCAACACGGTGCGCCTGGCGTCCGTCTCGCTCGAGGAGAGCGTGCGCTACGGCCTGAGGATCGAGCAGGTCCTGCAGGAGGCCTTCCCCGACGAGGTCGAGCGCGTGTGGACGCGCACGGGCACGGCCGAGGTGGCGACCGACCCCATGGGGGTCGAGCTGTCGGACGTGTTCGTGACCCTGCGCCCGCGCGCGGGCTGGACGAAGGCCCGCACGCAGGACGACCTCGTGCGCGCCATGTCGGCCGTCGTCGGCCGCCTGCCCGGCATGCGGGCGATCTTCAGCCAGCCGATCGAGATGCGCGTCAACGAGATGATCGCCGGGATCCGCGGCGACCTCGGCGTGAAGCTCTTCGGCGACGACCTCGAGGTCCTGCGCGAGAAGGCGCAGGAGGTGGCCGCCGTGATCGCCCGCGTCCCGGGCGCCGCCGACGTCGCCGCCGAGCAGGTCACGGGCGCGCCGGTCCTGCGGATCACGGTCGACCGCGAGGCCTGCTCGCGCCTGGGCGTGCCGGTGAGCCACGTGCTCGACGCCGTGGCCATGGTCGGCACGAAGGTCGTGGGCGAGGTGATCCAGGGGCAGCAGCGGTTCGACCTCGCCGTGCGCCTCGACCCGCGCTACCGCACCGACCCCGTGGCCCTCGGGCGCGTGCTCGTCGCCGCCCCGGGCGGCGAGCGCGTGGCGCTGTCGCGCCTGGCGCGCATGGAGGTCGTCGACGGCCCGTCGACGGTCCACCGCGAGTGGGGCCGGCGGCGCGTCGTCGTGCAGGCCAACGCCCGCGGCCGCGACGTGGCCGGCTTCGTGGCCGACGTCGAGGCGGCCCTGGCCGAGCACGTCCCCCTCCCGCCCGGCTACCACGTCGACTTCGGCGGCCAGTTCGAGCACCTCGTCCGCGCGCGCCGGCGCCTCCTGGTCGTCGTCCCCCTCGCGCTCGGCCTCGTGCTGGCGCTCCTCTACCTGACCTACGGCCGCCTCGTCGACGCCCTGCGCGTGTTCACGGGCGTGCCGCTGGCGGCCGTCGGCGGCGTCGCCGCCCTGTGGCTCCGCGGGCTGCCCTTCAGCATCTCGGCCGCCGTCGGCTTCGTGGCCCTGTGCGGCGTCTCGGTCCTGGCCGACATGGTCCTCGTGTCCACGATCCGCCAGCGCCTGGCCGACGGCCTGCCCCTGCGCGAGGCGGTCGAGCAGGCCGCGATCGGCCGCCTGCGCCCCGTGCTCATGACCTCGCTGGTCGCCAGCCTGGGCTTCCTGCCCATGGCGCTCAACACGGGCGTCGGCGCCGAGGTGCAGCGCCCGCTGGCGACCGTCGTCATCGGCGGCGTGCTCACGTCGACGGCGCTGACGCTCGTCGTGCTCCCGGTGCTCTACGCGGCGCTCGGGCGGCGGAGCGGCGCGCCGACCACGCCGTGAGGCGCTGTTGCGGCCCCCGCCTGCAGGCGCCATCCTCCGCGGAGAGGGATGGATGCCCGGTCCGTGCCGCTTCTGCGACAGGCCGGTCCCGGAGGGGACCGATCGCTGCCCGCACTGCGGCGGGAGGTACGTCCCGGGCGCCCGCCGCAGCGTCGTCCCTCCGGCCGCGGCCGGCCGAGCGGCCGAGGTCGCGCGGCAGGTCGGCGAGGCGCGCCTGTTCCTGGTCGGCATGGGCGCGCTCCTGCTGCTCCTGTGGACCTCGGCGACCCTCACCGGGACCGAGGGGTTCCGCTCCTGGGAGGCGCGCCAATCGCTCTTCTACTTCCTCGTCGCCCACCGCCACGTCTTCGGGTTGATCGGCGCGGGCCTCCTGACCGCCGGGGGCGGGTTCTGGGCCACGAACCGCCTCGGCTACGCCTACGCCGGCGGGCTCCTCTGGCTCGCCCTCGTCCTCTCCCCGCTCCTGCTCCTGCTCTTCAGCGCCGGCGCCGGTGACCTCACGACCGAGCTGGACGGGGAGCACGTCGCAGGGGCGGGGAGCCTGCTCCCTGCCCTCTTCGCCTGGGCCACGGTCGCCACGCTGCCGCTGTACTACTTCCGGGAGCTCGGTCGGCTGCGTCGCGCCGAGCGAGCCGATCCAGAAGCCGAGGGCTAGATCACCGACCACGATCCTCGATGGCACGGGGCTCCGCGGCGCGAGGTCGTAGGTGCACCGGAACGGACGCGACTTGACGCGCCGGATGAAGGGGCTCCCGACGATCGCTGAGCTTGGCGGCCACGATCGTCGGGAGCACCCGATGAGGCTTGTTGTCGTACTTCGCGCCGAAACGACGCGTCGGTCATGTGACCGGCAGCGGCGCGGTCACAGGCCCGCGTGGAGCGCGCGATCAGGCCAGCCGCTCGATGCGCGAGCGCCCGAGGTCGGTGATCACGACGAGGCTGCCCTCGGTCGGGACCAGGACGAAGCGCGGCTCCGGGAGGAGGCCGTGGGAGCAGAAGAGCTCCTCCCCGGTCTCGAGATCGACCCCGAAGATCGTGCGGCGTTCGCCCTCGAGCGCCAGGTAGAGGACGTCGGCGGCGCGCGCCCACGCCAGGAGGCGCTGCCCGACGAGGCGCCCCCGCGCCCGCCACAGCTCGCGACCGTCCGCGCGCGCGAGGGCCCTCACCTCACGGATGGACCGGACTGCGCCGTCGCCCTCCACGACTTGCACCCAGGTGGGGCCGTCGAGCAGCCAGGTGCCCGGCATGCGCGAGCACTCCCACCAGGGGGCCCCGGTCCGGGTGTCGACCGCGAGCAGGTCGCGACTGCCGAGGGGCGCGACGAGGGCACCCCCTCGTGGGTCGCTCGCGACCAGGCGCGCCTCGAGCTCCCAGCGGACCTCGCCGGTGTCGAGGGAGCGAGCTCGTATCATGAGATCATCGGCGTGCATGTTGAGCAGCGTGTCCCCCGCCAGGCCGACGTAGTCGCGGCGCACCACCCTCGGCAGCTCGGCCACCTCGCCCGGCCGCTCGCCCACGTCGACGACCACCTGCGCATCGACCGGATACCACACCACGACTCGATCGGCCCTCACCTCCAGCCGCGCGTCCCGCGCCCAGCCGGGCAGCGGGGCGGCGAGCGCCTCGACCCCCGTCGCTCTCTCGATGAGGGCGAGCTGGGCGGGGCGATCCGGCCGGAGGAGGGCGACCCATGGCCCGCAGAGCGCAGCCGACGCCTGCTCGAAGTCGCCCTCGAGCGACCACACCACCTCGAGGCCGTCAGGCCTCAGCGCTTGCAGGGAGCGGCGGCGGAGCAGGAACAGGAGGTCTCCGTGGGCCCCGACGGCGGGAGCCATCCCTGGCGCGAGCGAGGCGAAGTCCATCACCTCGGGCTGCCGGCGCACCCCCGCCGGGCGCGCCTCGAGCGCGTCCCAGGAGTCGAGGTCGCCCCCCCGGGCGAGGCGGCACCGGACCGGCCACGCGCGTGCCGGGTCGCCCGCCCGCTCGCAGGCGCGTGCGAACGCGCGGGCTTCGACCGCGTCGTACGGGGCCGCCGCGGCCCGTTCCAGGCGCCGTAGGTGCTCCTCCACGCGACGCAGTCTACTCACGGCGACCGGACCGTTCACCTCCCTCGCCGCGCCCGACACCCGCGCGGCGAGCGACGGGCCGCCGGGGCGGCTGCTACGATCCTGCGCCCGGAGGTGTCATGACCCGCTGCCTGGCCGCCCTCGCGCTCGTCGCGCTGCTCCTCGCGCCGGCCCGCGCCGACACGCCGGCGGTCGCCACGGAGCGGCACTACGAGATCCTCCGCAACGGCCAGAAGGTCGGCCACTGCTCGGTGACCTGGGCGCCGTCGACCTGGCAGGGGAGGCGGACGATCCACGACACGACGTCGATCGTGCGCCGCTCGGTGCGCAACATGATGGGCCACAAGGACACGTTCTCCACGACGACCACGATCGACCTCGAGCGCGACGAGGACGGGACGCTCTGGTGGCAGCGGATCCGGGTCGACGAGGGGTCGCGCGTGCTCGTCGAGGAGGCCACCTGGACCGGCGCCGGCTACGAGCACGTGAGCACGGTCGACGGCGTCGAGCACAAGCGCGTGACGATCGCGCTCGACGCGCCGGTCATGGCCGACTCGGAGGCGTTCATCGGCCCGCGCGTGCGGCGCGGCGAGGTGAAGCCGGGCGACGCGCTCGACCTGCGCGAGCTCGACGTGCGCGCGCAGGGGGCGCACGTGACCCGGCTGGTGATCCTGCCGCCGGAGGAGGTCGAGGGCGAGGCGGGCAAGGTGCGCTGCACGCCGGTGCGGCAGGAGGACGCGGCCTCGGGCTCGGAGCTCACGCTGTGGATCGACGCCGACGGGGCGTTCGTGCAGCTCCGCGACGACCAGGGCAACCACTACCGCCGCGCGACGCGCGCGGTCGCCGAGGAGATGCCCGTCAAACCGGCCGAGTACTCGATCACGACCCCGTCCAGCCCCACGCTCGAGCGGATCTTCACCGCCGCGAAGGTCACCGTCGACCTCCACCTCCAGGGCGACCCACACCGCAAGCTCCCCGACCTGCCGGCCTCGCCCTGGTCGCGGGCCGGCGCGCCGCGCGGCAGCGACGAGGCGGGCTGGGTGATCCCGGTCGAGCTCTCGGCCTACGACGACCTCTCCGCGAAGGCGACCTTCGACGACGTGGACCGCGCGGCCTTCGCCCGCGACCTCGAGCCGACCGTCCTCATGCCCTGCGACCACCCCGACCTGGTGCGCACGGCGAAGCGGGTCGTGGGCGACGCGGTGACCCTGCGCGAGGCGGCCCACCGGCTCGTCCGCTGGGTCTACACGCGGTTGCAGAAGCAGAGCCCAGACGTGAACGAGGCCACGGCGCTCGAGATCCTGCGCGACATGCAGGGCGACTGCTCGGAGCACTGCGTCCTGTTCGTGGCCCTGTGCCGGGCGGCCGGGATCCCGGCGCGGCGCTGCAGCGGCTACGTGTGCCTTGGCACGCAGTGGGGCTCGCACGCCTGGGCGGAGATCTGGATCGGCGCCTGGGTGAGCGCCGACCCGACGACGGGCGAGATCGGCGGCGGGGCGCGCTACCTGTTCTTCGGCTACCAGGACCGCCCCGACAGCTTCCCCGGGGTCGTGTCGTCGCGGATCACCGGGCGGATCCGCCTGGTCACGACGTCGCTCACCGCGCCCGAGGCCGAGGGCGGCGCCACCTACGACCTGACCGACCCCGCCGCCCACCGGACGTCCGACGCCGCCGCGCGGCGCTACGTCAACGCCCTGGCCGGGATCGAGGCCCACGACCTCCCGGACGGGTGGACCGCGCGCCACGTGGGCGCGGCGAGCCTGACGCTCCAGGGGCCGGGCGTCTACTGCTCGCTCTCGGTCATGGCCGACCAGGGCGCCGACCTGGCCATGTGGGGCGGCGCCAACGGCAGCTTCTGCGGGGTCCCGGCGCGCGTGGGCGGCCACGGCAAGCGCCGCACCGTGATCGTCCACAGCCGGCGGCGGATCGTGCAGGTCTCGATCGCCGAGACGACCGACGAGGCCTACGAGGCCCTGCAGAAGGTCCTGGCCCGCACGTTCGGGAGCGCCCCATGAACCGCCTGGTGACGATCGCCCTGTCCCACTTCTGCGAGAAGGCCCGCTGGGCCCTCGAGCGCGCCGGCCTGCCCTTCGTCGAGGAGGCCCACCCGGCCCTGCTCCACTGGCTGGCGGCCTGGCGGGCCGGCGGCGGGCGGACCCTGCCCGTCCTGATCACCGACGACGGCGTGTCGCTGGCCGACTCGACGGAGATCCTGCGCTGGGTCGACGAGCGGGCGCGGCTCGGCCTCTACCCCGAGGGCGACGCCCGGCGCGAGGTGGACGCGCTCGAGGACCTGTTCGACGAGACGCTCGGGCCGCACGTCCGCCGCTGGGTCTACTCGTTCGTCCTCGAGGACCCGGCCCTCACGCGGCGCCTGCTCACGCTGAACGTCTCCGCCGGGGAGCGCCTCGCCTACCGGCTGGGACAGCCGCTGATCACGGCCGCCATGCGGCGCGGCCTGAGGATCTCGCGCGAGGGCGGCGCCCGCTCGCGGGCGAAGGTCGAGGCGGTGTTCGACCGCGTCGACGCGCTGCTCGCCGACGGGCGCCCGTTCCTCGCCGGCGACGCCTTCACGGCGGCCGACCTGACCTTCGCCGCGCTGGCCGCGCCGGCGCTGGGGGTCGACGGCTACGGCCCGCCCGGCATGCCCGGCGCCGAGGTCCTGCCGGCGGCCCTGCGCGAGGAGATCGCGCCGCTCCAGGCGCGGCCGGCCGGCGCGCACGCCGCCCGCCTCTACCGCGACGAGCGCCGCAGGGTGGCCGTGGCGACCTGAGCGGGGGAGCCCGCCGCGTCGAGGGTCAGGAGGCCCGTCGCCCGTGGGGAGCGCCGGCCGGGCGGGCTCCGTGCGCACCCCGTTCTCGGCCAGTCTCGGGAAGGGGCGGCGGGCGGCGGCGGATCCCGTGGCGGGGCAGGCGCGACGACGGGCATGGCGCGTGGATGTGCTTCCGGCGAGAGAGAACAGGGCCGTGACGCGACGCGTCGTGGCCGAGGAGGCGGGAGCCCATGGACGAACCGCGGAGGCGCCAGGAGTCGGGGCGCAGCGAGGTGATCCGCCTCGACGGCGGCGGGTGCGTCGTGGCCACGGAGCGCGTCGACCTCGACGGCGTCGCCTGGCTGACGCTGAGCCGCTTCGACGACCCCGGCGGCGACAGCGAGGAGGCGCGCGGCCTCCCGCCGCCCCCGGCCTGACCGCGCTCACCGGTTGATCCGAGAGCGAAGCGAGCAGATCGACCGGTGAGCGCGCGGCCGGAGCGAGGGCGATAGGTGCGTCACTGCGGATCGGAGCCTCGGGCCGCGCTCCTGGACGTGGGCATCACGACGATGCGACGGCCGCTGTGACATGGACCCGGCCTGAAACGACCGGGCCGCGGCGGCGGCGCGAAGCGCGCCGCCGCCGCGGTCCTCGGCTCCAGCTCCCGGGTCGGTCACGGGGGAGAGGGGTGGGGCTTCGACCGACCCGGGTGGCGGCCGCCGGCGCGACCCGTGAGGGTCAGCCCGCCCGCCGCCGCGCGCCTCAGGGCGCGAACGCCCCGTAGCGCGCCTGGATCTTGGTCGGCGACCCCGTCGCGTAGCCGATCACCGCGTGACCGTCGCGCAGGTCGACCGCGCCCGCGCGCGCCTGCGCGTCGAGCGTGATCGCGTCGCCGAACGTCTTCCCGCCGTCGGCGCTCTGGCGGAGGAACAGCCCGTTGGTCCCCGTGGCGCCGTGGACGAGCAGGACCGTGTCGCCGGCCGCCGCCAACCGCGGCGTCGAGCGCCCGGTCGTCGTGGCGGCCGCCGTCGCGTCGGCCCAGGTCTGGCCGCCGTCGACGCTCCGACGGAGGAGGATCCGCCGCGAGCCGCTCGTCTCGTCCGACCAGGCGCAGAGGGCCAGGTCGCCCGAGATCGCCAGCGCCGGCAGGCGGTGGTTCGTGCTGTTGGCGCTCAGGCGCACGGCGCTGCCCCACGTCTGCCCGCCGTCGGCGCTGCGCTGCACGTAGACGCCGGCGTTCGACGACGACCCCTCCCAGGTGACGAGCACGACCTGCCCGCGGACGACGACCGAGGCGTTCGACCGGTCCGACGCGAAGCTCGGCAGCGTGGTCTCGCTGGCCCAGGTCGACCCGCCGTTGGTGCTCCGGCGCATGCGGATCCAGCTCGAGCTGCCGCTGCCGTTCGAGTAGACGACCACCGCCAGGCTCCCGTCGATCGCCACCGACGGGATCTGGTTCGACGACGTCCCGGTGCGCAGGGCCCCCTCGCTCGCCCACGTCTTGCCGCCGTCCGTGCTGCGGCGCAGGTAGACGTCGCGGTCGTCGTCGGAGTCGTTGCCGTCGCGGCGGTCCTGCCACACGCACAGGACCGTCGAGCCGGCGGCCGCGATCGACGCGTGGCCCTCGTGGCCGTTGTTGACGCCGCTCTGGTTCATGCGGAGGTCGTCGACCCACGTCAGGCCGGCGTCGAGGCTGCGGCGGTAATACATGTCGTAGGTGCTCCCGCGCCGGTCGGCGAAGGCCACGTGCAGGATCCCCGCCCCGCCCACGGCCACGGCCGGGTCCTGCTGCGTGCCGCCGCTCGACGCGACGGCGCGCGCGGCGTCGAGGCCCTCGTAGAAGAACCCGCCGGCGACGGCGCGCGCGGCGCCGTGCGCGGCGTTGGTGACGATCACCTCGGCCGGCCCGGCCACGCCGGCCGGCGACGTGCACGTGATGGTCTCCTCGTCGACGACGACCACGTCGGCGCAGGGCTCGCCGCCGATCGCGACCTCGGCGTCGGCCTGGAAGTTGGCGCCCTTGATCGTGATCGCCGTGCCGCCGGCCACGGGGCCGCGGTCCGGATCGAGCGACGCGACGGTCGGCAGCGGGTGGACCGTGATCGTCACGGTCGCGGGCTCCGAGGTCAGCGCGCCGTCCTTGGCGACGAAGGTGAACGCGTCCTCGCCCGAGAAGCCCGCCTCGGGCGTGTAGATCAGCTTCGGCGGCGTCCCCGAGAGCGCGCCGTGCGCGGGGGGCGCCAGGACCTCGAAGGTCAGCTCGTCGTCCTCGACGTCGCTGCCGCCGAGGGTCAGCTTCAGGGCCTTGTCCTCCGCCGTCTCGAGCTCCTGCGCCTCGGCGACCGGCGCGTCGTTCACCGGGTGGACCGTGATCGTGACCTTGATCGGCCCCGTGGTCTCGAGCCCGTCGCTGACCTCGAACGTGAAGCCGTCCTCGCCCGACCAGTCGGCGTCCGGCGTGTAGGTCACCTGCGGCAGCGCGCCCGAGAGCTGGCCGTGCGCCGGTCCGTCGAGCAGCGTGTAGGTCAGCGCGTCGCCGTCGGCGTCCTTCGCCTTGACGACGATCGCCAGGGCCTCGTCCTCGTCGGTCTCCAGCTCGGCGTCCGGCGCGCTCGGCGCCGCGTTGGTGTAGGTGAAGGCGCTCGTGACCGCCCCGGCCGTCGGGTGCGTGACGACGACGTCGACCCCCCCGACGGCGCTGGTGGACGGCGTGAGGCAGGTGAGCTGACCGCTGGAGATCACGAGCTCGAGGGCCGGCGCGCCGCCGATCGTCACGGTGCAGCCGGGGGCGAAGCCCTCGCCCGTGATCACCAGCGACGTGCCGCCGCCGCGCGAGCCGGCGGCCGGCGACACCGACGCGACGACCGGCAGGACCGCCTGGTAGGTGAACGTCCCCACGGTGCGGACCTGGCCGTCGAGCTCGAGCGTGACCTCGAGCGTCGTCGTGAGGTTGCCGCCGGGCGCCGGCGGGAGCGTGAACACGAGGGCGCCGCCCTGGAAGCTCGCCTCGACGACCTGGCCGCCGACCCGGACGATCGCCCCCTGCGCGGCCGCCGCGTCGAGCGGCGGCGTGGCCGTGATCGCCACCGACGCGCCGCCCTGCGCCGAGCCGGACTCGGGCGACAGCGCCAGCGCCTGCGGCGCCGGCTCGGGCGCGCTCGGCGCCCAGCCGCGCCGCCGCGAGCCGTCGCAGCCCGCCGTCAGGACCCCGGCCAGCGCCACCGCGCCGGCCATGAACATCACCTGCCCCCTGGACCCGTGCATCGTGCACCTCCTCGCGGAGGCGCGATCGCAGGCGCCGTGCCCCGGCGCGCGCGCGACGCAAGTGCAAGACGCGCAGGCCCGGACGCCGGACGCGCTCGCGCGCCGGGCGTCGCGTTCCTCGACGCGGCGTCGATCAGGGGCGCGTCACCGTGATCGCGCGGGAGACGGGCCGCGAGCCCTCGACCTCGGCCACCACCCGGAAGGTCGCGCGGGCCGCGCTGCCCGCCGGCCAGGCCAGGCGCGCCGTCCCGTCGCCGCGGTCGACGAGGGTCAGGTCGGGCGGCGCGCCCTCGAGCCGGAAGCGCACGCGCGCGCCCTCGGGGTCGGCCACGACGACCTCGTGCGTCCAGGCGCGCCCGGCTGTCGCCACGGACGACGGCGCCCCAGTGAGCCACACGGCGTCCTCGTCGAGGGGCCGGGCCCACACGGCCAGGACCGTGCTCACACCGCGCTCGCCCGCGTGGTCGGCCTTGCGGTTGTCGCAGGGGTGGTTGACGACGCCGCCGAAGGGCTCGCCCCGGACCCACAGGGCGGTGCTCCCGCCGCCGTCGAGGTTCAGGGCCTCGCGGCAGCCGAGCCAGGCCATCCACTGCGCCAGCTCGTCGAGCTTCATGCCGGCGCCGGCCGCCGTGCGCCCGTCGACGGTCGCGAGCACGAGGCCGCCCTGCGCCGTGACCCCGACGGCCGTGCGCGGGTGGCGGGCGGTGGCGAACGACGGCTGCGACTGCTCGTCGCCCGGCCGGACGACGACCGCGCCGCCCCGAAGGAGCCGCCCGAGGCCGCCGAGCGCGTGGGTGACCTGCGGCCAGTCCTGCCCGGCGGCCACGAGGGCGATCGACGCGCGCCCCTGCGCGTCGAAGCCCACGGCGGAGCGGTCGCGGGCGTTGGTGGCCCACACGTCGCCGTCGACCTTGGCCAGCGAGACCGACGCGCACGAGCCGTCGAAGAAGCCGCCGTTGACGGCCGCGACGGCGCCGGCGCGCCGGCCGAGCGTCGAGGGGGTCGCGCAGCCGCGCGACACGATCGGCTTGACGACGACGCCCGGCGCGGCGAGGTCCACGTCGAGGACGCTGCCCGTCTGCGCGGCCCCGAACAGCGCCGGGTAGCGCTTCGTGCGCAGGCGCACGCCCTGCGCCACGGGCCGCTCGTACCAGGCGTCGTCGAGCGCGAGGTCGATCCTGAGCGTGTAGGCGCCCGCCCGCGCCGGGCCCTCGTAGGTGTCGACGACGACGTGGTAGGTGCCGGCCTCGACCTCGACCTCGACGGCGACGTCGTCGCGGGCCAGGCACGCGACCGCCAGGCCGCTCGCGTCGAGCTCGAGCGAGCGCAGGACGTGCACGTCGACGTCGACGGTCCCGCCGCCGGCGGCCGGCGCGCCGTCGCCCTGGACCCAGGCGGTGAGCCGGCCGCGCGCCGGGACGTCGACGCGATACACGACCTCCGGCCCGGCCTGCGAGACGCCGGGGCGGGCCGAGTAGCGCCCGGCGAGCGCGCGGCGGCCGACGGTCGTCGAGGCGTGCACGAACGGCGCGCCGGGGACGACGATCGGGTCCGACCAGTCGCCCGGGCGCGACGCGTCGGCGGGCGGCCCGGTCGGGTGCTCCTGGTGCAGGACCTCCGTCGGCGCGACGAGCCGGAGCTGGCCGCCGACCTCCTCGAGCGCGTAGCGCGAGGGCGCGCTCGTGGCCGCCGCGCCCGCGACGGCGGGCCCGAGCCCCGGCGGCGAGCGGCGCGTCCCGGCGAGCGCGCCGCCCGCCAGGCGCCCCTCGAGCTGCGCCGCGGCGCGGGCCCCGGTCGGCTCGAGGGCGCCCGCGGCCGTGACGCGCAGGCGCTCGAGCTCGAGGAGGCCCTCGACCCGGTCCTGCGCGTGGGTGAGGGTCGCCCGCCCGCGGTAGGGGCCCTCGGCGTCGCGGCCGGAGACCGTCCAGCGGCCGGAGAGGTCCTGGGCGCTCGCGTGCGCGGCGAGGACGAGCAGCAGGGCGAGGGGCAGGCGCATGCGTCCAACTATGGACGGGATCCCGCCCGGAGGGAACCCCGATCCGGTCCGGGGATGGACGCTGGTGGCGGCCCCGGCGGCTGGGTAGCCTTGGCGGCCCTGGAGGTCGCGCGCGGCGCGACCGGACGGAGGTGCCTCGTGAGGCGCTCGCTCTTCCTCGTGCTCCCGCTGGTCTTCGTGCTCCCGCCGGGATGGACCGCGCCGGTCGCGCGCGCGCAGGACGCGATCGACGCCGACGCGCTCGCCGCGGCGATCGCCCGCGGCGCCGCCTACGTGCGCGGGCTGCAGCAGCCCGACGGCTCGTTCCAGCTCCCGCCGGCGGCCGACACGCTGGAGACGAACTTCCCGCTCGGCTACTGCGCGCTGGCGACGCTGACGCTCCTCAAGTGCGGCGTCGCGCCCGACGACCCGGCGATCGAGCGGGCGTTCGAGCACATGTACCGCCTGCCGCTGCGCAAGACCTACGAGGTCTCGACGCTGGTGCTGGCGATCGAGGCGCGCTTCGCGCCGCCCGACGACCAGCTCGACCCGGAGAAGCGCAGCTACACGACGGTCGCGCGGCGCTTCTTCGGCCGCCACGCGCGCAAGGTCGACCGCGACAAGCTGCAGGCCTGCGTCGACTGGCTGGTGGCGCACCGCTCGAAGCAGTTCGAGGGCGCCGGGTGGCGCTACCCCGAGGGCTCGATCGACCTCGACAACTCGAACACGCAGTACGCCATGCTGGCGCTGAAGAGCGCGCGGCGGCTCGGGGCCGAGGTGCCGCTGGACCTGTTCGCCAAGGTCGCCGACTACTTCGTCGCGCAGCAGGACGCGACCGGCCCCGAGGTCCCGTGGTTCGCGGTCCCGGCGGCCGACGGGCCGATCGGCGAGATGCTCGGGCTCGAGGAGCGGCGCAAGCTCGACCGGCAGCGGGCGCAGCGCGCCGAGCGCGAGGCGGCCGCGGCCGGCACGCGCCAGCGCGCCGGGGGCGGCGAGGCGCTGGAGACGGCCGAGCGCATGCGCATGTTCTCGCGCGGCTGGAGCTACGAGCCGCGCGAGGTCCCCAAGGGCCCGCCGCCGGAGAGCCGCGAGGGCCCGCCGCCGCCGCAGACCGGCACGAAGGTGTCGACGGGCAGCATGACCTGCTCGGGGATCGCGGCCCTGTGCATCGCCAAGAGCGAGCTGGAGAACACGCCGGCCCTCTGGCGCCCGCGCGCGGCGGCGGTCGACCAGGCGATCCGCGACGGCGTGGCCTTCATGGCGCACCACTTCTCGCCGCGCGACAACCCGCGCGTCGACGGCGGCGCGAGCGGGTGGAAGTACTACTACCTCTACAGCGTCGAGCGCGCGGGCGTGCTCGCCGGCACCTACCGCTTCGGCACGCACGACTGGTGGGAGGAGGGCGCGGCGCACCTGCTCACGCTGCAGGAGGCGGCCGGCTCGTGGCCCGACACGAAGGGGCTGTCGCGCCTGGCGCACTCCTGCTTCGCGCTCCTGTTCCTCAAGCGCTCGACGATCCCGCTCATGCCGCTGCCGCCCAAGCGGGTGATGACGGGCGCAGGGGCGCGCTAGGCGAGCGCGACGCGGACGGCCTCGAGGTCGGTGACCCCGCGCTCCGCCTTGCGCGCGCCGTCGCGCTCGAGGGGCGTCATGCCGCCCGCGAGGGCGGCGGCCTGCAGCGCCGCGGGCGCGGTCTCGCCGGCGCGCAGCGCGGCGAGGAGCGGCCCCTCGACCGTGGCCACCTCGTGGAGGCCGAGGCGGCCCTTGTACCCGGCGCCCTCGCAGCGTTCGCACGCCGTGGGCGGCGCGCCGTCGGCCCGGCAGCGGCACACGCGGCGGCAGAGCCGCTGGGCGACGACGGCGCGCAGGCACGCGGGCAGCACGTGGCGCGAGACCTGCAGGTCGTCGACGAGGCGCGCGATCGCCGTCCCGACGTCGCGGGCGAAGATCGTCGCCAGGACGAGCCGCCCCTCCTGCGCGGCCGCGAAGGCCAGGCGGGCCGCTGCGGCGTCGCGCAGCTCGCCGACGACCAGCACGTCGGCGTCGAGGCTCTGGACGCTGGCGGGGTCGACGCCCTCGACCCACGGCACGTACGGGTCGGGCGCGACGAACGCCACGCGGCGGTCGCGCTCGACCTCGTGCGCGAGCGCGTGCAGCGTCGTCGTGCGACCGGACTCGACCTCCCCCGCGAGCAGGAGCACGCCGCCGCGCGGCGCGGTCGCCGCCGCGCGGACGCGCGCCAGGGCGTCCTCGTGCAGGTCGAGCGCGTCGAGGCCGAGCGCGAGCGTCCCCCGGGCGAGGAGGTGGAGCACGGCGTGGTCGCCGTCGTGGCCGCGCCAGGTGGCGAGGTCGAGGACGAGGTCGATCGCCTCGGGGTGGTGCGCGCGCAGGTCGATCCGGCCGCGCTGCAGGGCTCGGGGCCGCCCCTGGAGGCCCGCCATGGCGCGGAGGCGCGCGACGAGGACGCGCAAGGCCTCCGCCGGGAGGCTCATGCGTCCCTCGAGGCGCCCGTCGACCCGGTAGGTGATCCGCGTCACGCGGCCCGGCGGACCGCCGTCCGTGGCCTGCTCGTGCGGCGCGACGTGGACCGACGCGGCGCCGCGGGCGTAGGCGTCCTCGATCGTCCGCAGGGCGAGCTTGGCGACCGGCTCGTCCTCGTCGGCCCCCGCGAGGAGGTCGAGGTCGTCGGCGCAGGCGGCGCAGGTGGCGCAGGCGGCCTCGCTCGCGCCCGCGGCGCAGGGCCCGGGTCCTCGCAGGCGAAGCGCCGCGAGGATCACGAGCGCGCCGGCGATCAGGGAGAGCAGCAGGAGCGCGAGGACGACGGCGAGCGACATGGCGCCTCCGTCCGCATTGGAACCCTGCGGCGCGAGGGCGTCACATCGCGATCGGAGCTGCTCAGGCCGCGCGGCGGACGACCTCGGCCTCGTCCGCCGGCGGGGCGAGGAAGGCGTCGACCAGGGCGTGGAAGCGCGCCGGGTCCTCCTCGTGCGCGCAGTGGCCGCAGTCGTCGAACACCTCGAGGCGCGCCGCGGGCAGGAGGCCGGCGACGCGCTGGCCGTAGGCCAGGGGCAGGACGCCGTCGTGGCGGCCCCACACGAGGAGCGCGGGGGCGGCGAGCCCCGGCAGGCGCGCCTCGATCGAGGCCGAGGCGGCGCCCAGGGCGGCGGCCATGGCGGTGGCCGTGAGCAGGCTGCCCGGGCGGGCCAGCGGCGTGAAGCCGTGCAGCACCTCGGCGTCGACCGCGCGGCGGCGGTAGGCCACGAGGCCCAGGGCGCGGCGCACGAAGCCGGCGTTGCCGGCGGTGAGGCGGAAGAGGGGCTCGAAGGCCGGGAGGCCGAGCAGGCGGAACGGCAGGGCCGGCACGGGCAGGCGCGCGCCGAGGGGGCTCACGAGGACGAGGCGGCCCAGCCGCGCAGGCGCGCGCAGGGCGAGGTCGAGGGCCAGCGCGCCGCCGAGCGAGTTGCCCACGGCGGCGTGGAGCGGGCCCACGTCGAGGGCCGCGAGGACGCCCTCGACCCAGCGGGCCAGGCCGTCGAGCGAGTAGTCGCCCGGGCCGCGGTCGCTCCAGCCGCAGCCGAAGAGGTCGGGGGCGATCACGCGGTGGCGGGGCGCGAGCGCGTCGATCGTCGTGCGCCAGGTGAACGACGAGTGCAGGAACCCGTGCAGGAGCAGCACCGGCGGCCCCTGGCCGGCGTCGACGACGTGGGCGCGGCGGCCGTCGACGTCGACGAAGCGACCGCGCGGGTGCCAGCTGATCCGGGCCATGGGGTCGATGATGACACCGTCCGGGCGGAGGCTCCAGCGTAAGATCGACGGCAGAGGAGCGCCCCCGTGCCGATCCAGGAGTTGCCGCCCGAGCAGTGCCACGACCTGCGCGAGACCGACCCGTCGATCGTGCACCTCGACGTGCGCACGCCCGACGAGTTCGCCGCCGGCCACCCGGAGGGCGCGCTGAACGTGCCGATCTTCCTCCCCGGCGGCGGCGGCATGACCCTGAACCCCGACTTCACGCGGGTCGTCGAGCGCCTGGCGCCCGACCGCGACCGGCGGGTGGTGCTCTCGTGCGCCATGGGCGGCCGCTCCATGCGCGCCTGCCACGTCCTCGAGCAGGCCGGCTACACGCGGCTGGTGAACATGACCGGCGGCTTCGCCGGCTACCGCGGGCCGGGCGGGGAGCTCGTCGTCGGCGGCTGGCAGGACGCCGGGCTGCCCGTGTCGACCGACGCGTCGGCGGGCGCGTGGGAGCGCCTGCGCGGCGCGTGAGGCGCGGCGCCGGCGGCCTGGCGGGCGGCTTCGTCCTCGGTCTCGCCGGGGGCCTCGTGGGCACCGGCCTGCTGCTGCTCGTAGCGCTGCACCCCGCGACGGCGCGGGCCTGGGCGCGGGCGCGGCACGGCGGGGTGCCGGGGCCGACGGGCGTGGCGATCGTGGTCGAGTCGGCGCCCGCCGGGGCGGCGGGCGCCGGGGCCGGGCCGCACGTCGTGGTGTGGTACGTCAACGCCGGCCGCGCGCCCGCGCCCGTGTGGTGGTCGGAGCCGCCGGGCGAGGAGCTGTGGCTCGAGGTCGCGGCCGCCGGCGGCGAGGCGCTGCCGCCCGCCCGCGGGCCGGGCGACGCCACGGTGGCCGCGCCGGTGCGGGTGCGGCGGACGTGGCTCGAGCCGGGCGAGCGGCTGGGCGTGGTGTGCGACCTGTCGCGCTGGGCGGCGCTGCCGGGGCCCGGGGTCTACGAGGTCCGCGCCGAGCGCGCGCCGCTGGGCGATCCGGTCGGCGGGTTCGACGGCGTCCGCGCGCGGAGCGAGCCGGCGCGGCTGGTCGTGCCGTGAGCGCGGCTCACGTCGGTCCGCAGAGCACGCACGCCGCCGCGCTGCGCGGGTGGCAGGTCGGGCAGAACTTGCGCCCGCAGGTCGCGCAGCGCACGAGCTCCTTGTAGGAGGTCGCGGTCTTGCAGCCGGGGCAGGGGACCGCGCAGCGCGTGCAGAGGACGGCGCGCGAGCCCTCGGCGGCCAGGTGGCCGTCGGTCTCGCAGACGGTCACGCCGCACTCGGCGCAGGCGCGCAGGCAGACGGCGCAGGCGGCCTTGCCGCAGATCGCGCAGGCGCCGGTGTGGTCGGCGCACACGCTGCGCTCGCAGGCGGGGCAGGCCGTGGCGCAGCCCGGGCAGGTCGCCTGGCCGCAGGCGGCGCAGGCGCGCGCGCCGCAGGCGGCGCAGGCGAAGCGCTCGCACCGGCCGCAGCGGTCGAGGCAGCGCTGGTGGACGAGGTGCCCGCTGGCGCAGCCGTCGACCGTCTGGCCGGCGAGGGCGCCCTCGCAGGCCGGGCAGGGCGGGAGGAGGAGCGTGCCCTCGAGGCGGTCGAGGACCAGGTTCGGCGGCGGCGCCGTGTCGTCCGACGGGGCAGGGGCGGCCTCGTCGCCGTCGTCGGGCGCCTCGCCGCGGCGGCGGACGACGAGCCGCGCCGTCGCCAGCGGGACCTCGACGACGAGGAGCTGCAGCGGCTCGACCTCGACGCGCACGTGGGTGGTCGTGGCCAGCTCGTGCAGGCGCAGGGCGCGCTCGTCCTCGAGCTCCTCGATCCGCGTCAGCGCCTGCTCGGTGCGCCGGCTGCGCTCGAGGTCGGCGATCTGGCCGGCGTAGTAGGCGTGCAGGCGCGAGAGCTCGCGCGAGGCCTTGCGCCGCCCCTCGTCCTCGCGGCGCGCGCCCTCGGCGCGCGCGCGCGTGACGACGGCCTCGTCGGCCAGCGCCAGCGCCGCCTCCAGCTCCTCGGCCGGGAGGTGCTTGCGGGGGCGGGCCTCCCAGTCGACGACCTCGTCCGGCGGCTCGGCCAGCGACACCTCGGGCTCGGCCAGCGGGCGCAGGCGCACGCGCACCGTCTCGACCTCGTCGCAGCGGTCGAGGCTGCGGTAGCGCACGCGGTAGACGACGTGCACGTCGTGGCCGGCCGCCGCCGCCCGCCCCTCGAGGGCCAGGGCCGCGCCCTTGGCCGGGCGCACGACGCCGCTCAGCGCCTTGAGGGTCAGCTTGTGCTGCGCCGGCGCCTCGACCCACGCGCGGCGGGCCCGGCCGGAGAGGAAGTCCTCCAGCTCGCGCAGGACGTGGCTGCCGGGCGCGACGAGGTCGACCCCCGGGCCGATCCGCGTCGGCTCGAAGACCAGGCGCAGCTCGTGCTGCCCGAGGCGCCGGGCCAGCTCGTCGCCCGGACCCTCGGCGGGCAGCCGCACGGCGAGCACCCCGTCCTCGTCGCGCGCCTCGCCGCCCAGGCGCGTGACCACGTCGGCCACGAAGCCCTTCACGGCCCGCCTCCGTTCCCGTCGGCCGACGGCGGCGGCGCCGCCGCGGCCTCCTCGACGGCCGGCGCCGGCGTCAGCTCGTCGACGACCGCCTCGGCCTCCTTGATGTGGTCGTACTCGCCGCGCGCGCGCTCGAGCTCGCGGCCGAAGCGGTCGAGCGCGGCGTCGAGGTCGCCCTGCACGGCGCCGGCCAGCCAGGCCTCGCGCAGCAGGTCCTCGAAGCCGCGCTCGCCGTGGAGCGCGCCCAGGATCAGGTCGACCTCGCCCAGGACCGCCGTGAACAGGCGCAGCTTGTGCGTGAGGAGCTCGAGGATCCGCGCCTCGATCGTCCCCTTCACCGACAGGTTGAACACGACGACCGTGTTCTGCTGGCCCAGGCGGTGGACGCGGCCGATCCGCTGCTCGACGACCATGGGGTTCCACGGCAGGTCGAAGTTGAGGACGGTCGAGCAGAACTGCACGTTGAGGCCCTCGGCGCCCGCCCGCGAGGCGATCAGCACGCGCGCCTCGCCGCGGAAGCGCTCGATCGCGCGGTGCTTCTCCTCGGCCGTCATGCCGCCGTGGAAGGGCTGCACCGTGATCCCGCGCGCCTCGAGCCGCTCGGCCAGTGAGGCGATCGTGGCCCGGAACTCGCAGAAGACGACCAGCTTGCCCTCGTAGCGCTCGAGGACCTCGTCGACCGCCTGCGCCTTGCGCCAGTGCTCGAGCGCGTCGGCCCGCCCGGCCAGGGCCAGGAGCTTGTCGTTGATCGACGGCGGGAGGAGCTCGCCGCCGGCCAGGCGCCGCAGCGCCTTGCCCACGGCGCGCGGGCTCGAGCACAGCTCGCGTTGCAGGTTGATCAGCGAGAGGACGACCGCCATGGGCCTCCCGTGCTCGCGCTCGATCTCCGCCGCGCGGGCGCGCACCTCGCCCTGGATCAGCTCGGTCAGGTCGTCGTAGAAGGCCTGCTCGTCGGGGTGCAGCTCGACGTGGTAGGTGGCCGCGCGCCGCGGCGGCAGCTTGACCGCCACCTCGGTGCGTCGGTTGCGGATCATGACCTCGCCCAGGAGCGCGCGCAGGTGGTGCAGGTTGCGCGGGCGGCGCGGGTCCTTCTCGTCGACGTACTGCTTGTTGAACGCGCGCGTCGAGCCGAGCAAGCCCGGCTTGAGCACGTCGAGCAGGTTCTTCAGCTCGACCAGGCGGTTGTGGAACGGCGTGGCCGAGAGGAGCAGCGTGTACTTCTTGCGGATCCGCGCCACGGCGCGGTACTGCTTCGTGCCGCGGTTCTTGAGGTGGTGGGCCTCGTCGCAGATGAGGAGGTCCACCGGCCGCTCGCGCAGGAGGCGGCCGACGCCCTCGCCGCGCACGGCCGAGTAGCTGGCGATCACCAGCGGCGGCTCGCCCACGAGGTCGGCCGGGGCGCGAGCCACCAGGAACTCGAGGCCGAACTTCTGCGACATCTCCTCGCGCCACTGGAGCGCCAGCGACGCCGGCACGACGACCAGCACCGAGCGCACGAGCCCGCGCAGGAGGAGCTCCTTGGCGATCAGGCCGGCCTCGATCGTCTTGCCCAGGCCCGTCTCGTCGGCCAGGAGCGCCGTGCCGCCGAGCTCGCGCAGGGCCTTGCGGGCCACCGCCTGCTGGTGGGCGTAGCGCTGGAAGGTCTCGGGGTTGACCTGCCCGAGCACGAGCAGCGTGTCGAACCCGGGCAGGATCCCCAGGTCGGCCGAGCGGCGGCGCAGGAGCCAGTCGCGCGGGTCGGCGTTGACGCCGTGCAGGAGCGCGTCGCGGGCGGCGCCGGCGACGGTGACCTCGAGCGCCTCGATGGCGCGCGCGGGGAGCTGGTAGGCCGGCTCGTCGAGCGCGGGCAGGGCGTCGGGGTGCGGCAGCTCGAGGCCGCAGCGGAAGCACTCGCGCTCGGTGAGCGCGTCGAGCCAGCCGCAGCGCGGGCAGCGGCGCGCCGGCTCGGCGCGCGCGCCGGGGCGGCCCTCGGCGGGGGCCTCGCGCGCGCGGCGGGGGCGCTCGGTCTCGAGCCACTCGAAGCGCTCGCCGGGGGTGGCCCGGGCGGCGACGTCGCGGAGCGCCACGCTCAGGGCGCCCCGGCGGCCGAGCGCGGGCGCGCGTCGTCCATGGCGCTCGAGGCGCGGCGCGCGCGCCCCTCGGCCCAGGCGCGGATCCCCGCCACCCGCTCGTGCATGGTGAGCGACAGGGGCACCGTCTGCTCGACGGCGCCCAGCAGGTCGCCCGTCGTCAGCGGCCGCCGCCCAGCGAACGCCTCGTAGAGCCCGGCGATCACGACCTCCTCCAGCTCCGCCCCCGAGAAGCCGTGGGCCGCGCGCGCGACCGCGCCCAGGTCGAAGTCGGCCGGGTCGCGCTCGCGGCGGCGCAGGTGGATCGAGAGGACCTCCTCGCGCTCGGCCGTCGTCGGCAGGTCGACGAAGAAGATCTCGTCGAAGCGCCCCTTGCGCACCAGCTCGGGCGGGAGGCGCGAGATGTCGTTGGCCGTGGCCACGACGTAGACGCCGTCGCCGCCGCGCTCCTGCAGCCAGGTGGTGATCGTCGAGATCACGCGCGCGGTCGTGCCGCCGTCGGAGACGCCCGACGACTGCACGCCGGCGAGCGACTTCTCCAGCTCGTCGATCCACAGCACGCACGGGGCGAGCTGCTCGGCCAGCTTGAGGGCGGCGCGCACGTTCTCCTCCGAGCGGCCGACGATCCCGGCGAACACGCGGCCGATGTCGAAGCGCAGGAGCGGCAGCCGGTAGAAGCGGGCCACCGCCTTGGCCGAGAGGCTCTTGCCGCAGCCCTGGACGCCGATCAGGCAGATCCCGCGCGGCGCGGGCAGCCCGAAGCTGCGCGCCTCCTCGCTGAAGGCGTCGCGGCGGGCGCGCAGGAAGGCCTTGAGCTGGTCGAGCCCGCCGACCGCCTCGAAGCCCTGGTCCCAGCGCGCGTACTCGAGCGCGGTCGACTTCTTGACGATCTGCTCCTTCTCCGCGAGGACGAGCGGGATCACCTGCCGGTCGACCCGGCCCGCCTTCACCACGGCGAGCGCGAGCGTCTGCTCGAGCTCCTGCAGGGTCATCCCCTGCGCCGAGCGCACGAGCTCGTCGCGCTCGCGCCGGTCGAGCTGCACCTCGCCGCCGCTGGCGCGCAGGTGCGCCGTGATCGCGTCGAGGTGCTCGTCGAGCTCCGCGTGCGACGGCAGCGGGACCTCGACGACCGTGACCTCCTTCTGCAGCTCGAAGGGCAGGGCGAGGCGCGGCGAGACGAGCACCAGCGTCTTGCCGCTCGTGACCAGCGCGTGGGCGAGGTCGCGCAGGAGGCGGCGCACGAGCGGCTGCTCGACGTAGGGGTGGAAGTCGACCAGCGCGTAGAGGCCGGGGCGCTCGTCGCGCAGGACGCGCCCCAGCACCGCCGCCGGCTCCCTGAGGCGCCGGTCTTCCGTGTGCTCGCCGTTGCCGTCGCCGGTGGTGCGCAGGCCGCCGGTCTCGGTCCAGGTGTGCAGCGGCTTCTTCAGCGCGCCGGCCACGGCCTCGAGCTCGCGCAGGACCCGCTCCTCCTCCCAGGTGACCAGGTAGAGCAGCGGCGCGCGCGCGCGCACGTAGGCCTCGACCTCGGCGCGGATCGAGGGGCGGCTCGGGGGACGGGCGCTCACGGCAGGGCCCTCGCGACGCGGTCGGCCCAGGCCTCCCACTCGGGGGTGGCCCGCGGGTGGGTCTCGAGCGCGTAGCCCTTGAAGGCGGCAGGGTCGTCGGCCGGGCCGAGGTGCACGCGCGGCGAGAGGACGAAGCGCTGCTCGACCTCGTAGTGCCCGCCCTCGAGGCGCACGAAGCCCTCGGACAGGCGCACGCCGCGCAGCGGCACGCCGTCGCGCAGCACGTTGGTCACGGCCGCGGGCGCGCGCACCTGCCGGGCGATCGAGGGGCCCGGCGGGGCGTCGGCCCTGCGCACGGCCACCGCGCCGCCCTCGTGCGTGAGGGCGAGCTGGGCGTGGGCCGGGAGCTCGGGCGCGCCCTTCTCCAGGACGAAGCCGTGCTCCGCCTCGAGCGCCTTGCCCAGGCGACGCTCGACGTCGCGGCCGAGCTCGGCCACGAGCGGCCAGTCGAGCGCCCGCACCGGCACGTCCTCGAAGGCGGCGGCGAAGGCCGCCGCGTCGCGGTTGGGCGAGGCGGGGCACAGGGTGCGGCCCTGCCCCGCGCGGACGAAGTCCGCGATCGCGTCACGGTCGAAGCGCAGGACCCCCTGCTCGTCGACGCGCGAGAACGTCAGCGCGTGGCGCCGCTCGGGGGCGGCCTCGTCCCAGGCGCCGGGGCCGAGGAGCACCCGGGCCCCCTCGCAGCCGGCCGGCCGCCCCTTCACGGCGGCGCCGCCGCGGCAGGGGCGCTCCTTCTGCAGGAAGGCGGCGCACCACAGGGCGTCGAGGATCTGCTTGGGGACCACCTGCTCGCCCGAGACGTAGCAGACGAGGCGGTCCTGCCAGGGCCGCAGCGCCGTGAACAGCTCCCAGGCCTCCTCGAGCTGCCCGGGGCGGAACAGGTTGCGGTAGAGGATCGCCCCGCCCGGCTCGAGCAGCTCCTTGAACAGCCCGAGCTGCCGCAGCCGCGGCAGGCGGGTCAGGAACCGGTCGCGCGCGAGCACCCCGTACTCCACGGCGACGTACCAGCCCCGGTCCGCCCAGCGTGGGGCGGGCGGCGGCGCCGCAGCGGTCGTCGGTGACCGGCGGCGGCCGCCGCGCCGGGGGGCGGTCGCGGGGCCGGGCTGCGGGTCCTGCGGGGAATGGGTCACGGGTGTCTCGGGCGTTCGGATCAGCGGCGACGTCCTCCCGCCTGCATGTGCGGAGGACTCGACAGTGTACCGCTGCCTGCCTGAAGTTGAAGCCAGGAGCGCGCGGGGCGCCGGCGCGGCCGGTCTCGTGACGTCCAGGGGCGACGCGCCCGCGACGACGCTTAGAATGTCGCGCCATGCTCGCGACCCCGCTGCTCTGGCTGCTCCTCCTCGCGCCGACGGTCGAGCTGGCCGCGCCCGACGGGCGCACGGTGTGGATCGCCGGCGAGGTCGCCGCGGGCGAGGCCTGGGAGGTCGAGGTGCGCCCCCCGGCGGCCGGGACGCTCGTGTGGGTGGAGCTCGACGGCCCCGACGGCGTGGCGGGCCTGGACCTCGACCTCGTCGTCGAGCCGGCGGCGGGGGACGGCGAGCGGCGGCGCGCCAGCGGCCACTCGGCCGACGAGGCCCTGCTCGTGCGCGCGGACGGGCCGCTCCTGGTGCGCGTCGCCGGGGGCGGGGCGCGCTTCCGCCTCGGCCTGACCGCGCTCGAGGTCACCGGCGCCCTCGAGCGCCCGGGGGCGCCCCTGCGCGGCGTCCTCGACGGCGCGGGCGGGCTCGACGCGCCGGTCGGCCGGGCGCACCTGGTCGCGCTCGGCCCGCTCGCCTGGGAGGCGGCGCGCCTCCACGCGCGGCGCACGGAGGGGACGGGCGACGTCGACCTCCTGGTGGCCGACGCGCGCCTGGACCTCGTGGCCCTGGCCCTGACCGACGGCCCCGACGAGCGCTGCCAGCCGCCCGCCGCCGCTCCGGGCGACCCGGGCGGCGCGCCGCGCTACGCGCTCCTCCTGGCCCGCGAGGGCCCGCTCTCCTACGAGCTGCGCCTCGAGGCGCCGCCTGCCGGGCAGAAGGCCTTCCCCGGCTCGCGTCTGGGGCGGTTCGTCGACGAGCTCGGCGCCACCCCCGAGCAGCGGACGGCGCTCGAGGCCCTGCGCCGCACCCCCGACTTCCTGCGCATCCGCAGCTACGTCGACGACTACCCGGGCGGCCTGCCGCTGCGCCTGCGCGCCGTGCCCGGCCTCCGCTCGGGGGGCGTCGAGCGCTTCGGGACCTATAGCCGCGGGACGCTGACGATCAACCCGACGATCCCGGCCCACCGCGAGAACGTGCAGGAGCTCCTGGACACGCTCCTGCACGAGCTCGTCCACGCCCTCCTCGACCTGCCGCGCGGGCCCCGCTTCCCGCTCGGCGTGGACGTCCTCGACGCCGCGCACGACCCGCGCCTGCGCGACCTGGACCGCCTGCCGATCCGCCGCGAGGGCGTCGGCGGGCCGCTGCGCCGCTACCTCGACGAGGAGTACGGCCCGAGCGCCAGCGACCCGGCCCGCGACTACAGCGACATCAACGGCGGGGCGCAGCGCCTGATCGTCAAGGTGATCGAGGAGACCCACCGCCGCACGGGCCTCGGCCAGGAGACGATCGTCTTCGAGAGCGTCCGCGCCCGCGTCCGCTGACGACACAGTCGCACTGGCAGCGCTCGCCCCGGCCGGTGTCGTCGCCCGCAGCCGTCGAGCACACCACTCAGAGCCACTGAAGAGATCGGCGCTACCACGTTTCGCGGGTGGCGACCCGCCCTCGATCGAAGCAGCGAGCGAGGCGAGGCCGCGGAGGCTGAGGCGAGGCGGCGCGCGCGCGGGCGACGTCGTATCGGCATACTTCTAGCCCGCGCGCGCGCCGCCCCGCCCAGCATCCGCGGCCGCAGCCGTCGAGCACACCACTCACTGCTGGAGCAGGCGGACCACGCGCTCGATCTGGTGGACCTTCTTGTTGAACTTGTCGTCGATGCTCAGGCGGACGAGGAACGCCGGCGGGAGGAAGGCCACCCGGTAGCGGACGTTGAACGAGCCGCGCACGGTGCGCGACGGGCCGCCGACCGAGACGGTCTGCACCGGCTCGCCCACGCCGGAGCTGCCGATGAGCCAGCGGCGGCCGAGCTGGAAGAAGTTGATCTGCTCCCGCAGCTTGATGTGCAGGAAGCCGTCGGGCCGCGGCAGCGCGTCGACCGTGAAGGTGCGGTCGGGGAAGCGGTTGACGGTGCCGTTGTTGGCCATGCGCCCGTCGCCGAACCCAGGCGGCGTGACGTAGCTGCCGTCGTCGTCCTGGGCCTCGAACAGGTAGATCTTGTCGCCCGGCCGCACGCCCGGGAAGTCGAAGTTCGTGTACCCCGTCCCGGCGGCGGCCGTGACCGGATCGATCGTGCGCAGGACCACGCCGGTCTCGTCGGCGTTCTCGATGCGGGCCGCGCCCTCGTACATGAACATGACCGCGTTGGGGCCGTTGATCCCGCCGAACTGGGTCCGGTTGGCGTGCAGGCTGGAGATGCCCCCGGTCGGGTGCACCGCCGACCTGATCCCGCGCTCCTCGTCCGAGCGGAGGAGCGGGTCGCTGGCCGGGTTCGTGTCGCCGACGTGGTACCAGGAGCCGGCCGTGTCCGCGTCCCGGGTGAAGAAGAAGCCGAACTTGAGGTCGCAGATGCCCGCCGCCATGAGCGAGACCTGGTCGGTCGCCTCGACCCCCTGGTTGGGGTGAACGATCCCCCCCTGGCCGTTCAGGAACCAAACCCGGCGCCGCAAGGTCGAGCGGCCGTCAGCCCCCTGGACCAGCCGGTAGTGCACGAGGCCCGGGACCGACGACCCGCGGACGCCGACCGAGCTGCCCACGTAGATCTCGTCTCGCCAGTAGCGACGGCCCTCGAGGTAGGCGTCGTTGGTGATCTCGTAGGTCGGCGGGGAGAAGATCAGCGGCGCGGAGAAGTAGGGCCAGTTGGAGAAGCCGACGTTGCCGCCCCGGTCGGCCTCGCAGAACTCGGTCTCGCCGAAGATCGGGTCGGTCGGGTCCGCCGGCCGGCGGAACGAGCCCGCCGGCGAGCCGGCCGGCAGGGCCGGGGTGTTGACCGGGCCGCTGGCGAGGAGGGCCTCGCCCGTGTCCCAGTAGCCGTTGCCGTTGGCGTCCTGGAAGAACTCCATGTTGACCGTGCGCGACGTGTTGGCGAGGTCGCGCTCGATCAGGTCGAGGACGCTCCGCAGGCGCTGGTACCCCTCCAGGTTGTTCACCGTGCTGGAGAAGATGCGCGTCGACTGCACCCACACGAAGGTGATGACGCCGATGAGGATCGTCCCCAGGGCGACCGCGACCAGCAACTCGATGAGCGTGAACCCGCGCCGCCTCTGCATCGATCCTCCGTCAGCGGCGGTTGTTGCCGCTGGTGCTGCCGCCCTGGGTGGGCGCGGGCTTCGGCTGCTCCTGCTTCGACCGGTCACGGCCCATCGAGCGGTCGACGGGCTTGCCTGGCATCCCGAACTCGACACCGGAGCGGACGCCCCCGCTGCCGCGGGCGTCCTCGAACGAGGTCAGGTAGACCTCGTCGCCGACGAACCGGGGCTCCGCGAGGAACGTGTGGCCGTCGGGCCCGAGCTTGGCGAGGAGCTTCGGCTCCGTCGACGGGAGCTCGACCAGGAAGAGCTTGTTCCCGGCGGTGAACGCGATCTTGCGCTCGCTGTCGTGCCAGGTGACGCCCTTCACCTCGAGCGGCGCCTCGCCCTCCGCCGGCGGCGGCGGCTGGATGAGCACCGTCTTGTCCGCCGGCTCGTCGGGCCGGCGGAACCAGACGCCCGAGGGCGTGGCCCAGGTCATGTACGTGCCGCGCGGCGAGTACCACAGCGTGTGCACGTCGGTGTCGTCGTAGAGCTGCTCGATCGCCGGCTTGCCGCCGGCCTCCTCGGACTCGGGCTGGGCGACCCGCCGCAGGAGCTGGTCGATCCGCACCAGGTAGGCGCCGACGAACATCTCCCCGTCGCGGCCGCGCACGGCCCGGCGGAAGAAGAGGATGACCTCCTTCTTGTTGGCCCGCGGGTTCCACTCGATGTTGTAGAGCCCCACGGCCGGGATCTGCGCCAGGCGCTGTGGCTCCTTGCCCTGCGGGTCGACGACGAACAGGCCCTCGGCGTGGCCGTAGATGATCTGGTAGTCGGCGTTGCTCGGCCCCTCGCCGCGCTCGAAGCGCGACACCGGCGGCATGAAGAAGTCGATCCCGCCGACCATGCGCACGATGTCCCTGGGCTTGGTCGGGTTGCTCAGGTCGACCCGGGTGATGACGCTGTACGACTCGTTGTTCACCACGTCGAGCCCGCGCTGGATCACGTAGATCGCGTCGCCCTTCGGCGACCACTCGAGGCCGAACGGCGTGGTGTCGGCCCGCCCGACCTGGATCACGTCGTAGGGCGGCGGCTCACCCGGCCGCGGCGCCGTGCCGCCGAGCTTCGTGACGTCCATGACCGCGACGGCCTTGGTCCTGGCGACGATCTGCCCCGGCCGCTCCGCCTTGGGCGTGTGGATGCACCAGAACGCCACCCGGCGCGAGTCGGGGTGCCAGTAGAAGTCCCGCGGGTTGTAGGGGAGCTCCATCTCGAGCTTCACCTTCGGCCGCCCCTGCCGGTGCACCTCGATGCCGTCGGGGAGGTGGACGACGTTGGCCTTGCCGTCGTGCGACATGGAGTAGGCGTGGTAGGTCCAGTTGCCCTCCATGAACACGGTCGACTCGCGGCGCGGCGCCTTGCCGTCCGTCGGGATGTAGTAGGTCTCCATGTGGCATTCGCCCGGAATGCCGTAGATGTTCGTTCAACCGTAGCTGGAGGGGATCGCCAGCCATGAGGCCGCGCCCAGGAGGGCGAGCGAGACGACCTTCCGGATCACCGGCCACCTCCTGCAGCGGCGCCCGCGGGGAGCCGCTCGTCGATGTCGTCCAGGACCTGCCGCAGGTGATCGGCCGCGGCCGCCAGCTTGGAGTGGACCGTGCGGTCCCCCTCCTTGTGCTTGTGCACGCACCAGTTGAGCTGGAAGATCCGCTGCTCGAGCGCGGAGAAGACGGCGGCGTCCACCCACACCACCCGCGTCAGCTTGAGCGTCTTGAGGCTCTCCTGCAGCTGCAGCGCCCGCGGCTCGAAGGAGGCCTCGAACGCGGCGAAGCCGGGGTCCTCGGCGGGGAGGGCCTGGAGCTTGTCGACCAGCTCGCCGTGGAGCGCGACCGTGCGCTGCTGGAACTCGCGCAGGGTGCGGAGGGTCCGCACCTGGAAGGCGGAGCGCTCCTCCTCCGTCCCGATGACGTTCTGGGCCACGCTGATCACCGCCACGTGGTCACCAGGGTAGCCCAGCTCGCGGGCGAGGAAGCGCTTCACCGAGGGGTTCTGCACCTCCATGGCGAGCTGGACCTCGGTCCGGTAGACGACCGGGGCGAAGGTCTGGTCCTTCCACTCGTGGCTGCCGCCGTAGCGGCCGCCGCGCACGGTCACCCGGAAGAACCCGGCCTCGACGGGCCGCTGCGGCCCGTCGACCTGCAGGCTGATGTGCAGGAGCGTGCCGTCGGGGACGTACGAGACCTTGCCCTCGACGCTGATGCGCGCCCGCAGCGGGCCGTCGAGGTTCTCGAGCGCCACCGAGACGCTCGCCGCGGCGTCGTCCTCCGCCAGGGCGCCAGGCGCGGCGGCCAGCAGGCCGACGAACGCGAGGAGGGCCAGCCTCACTCCTCCACCCCCTCCTCCGCGTGGAGGATCAGCGGGTTGTCCAGCACCAACGTCACGGTCACGTCCTCCAGGACGGGGCTCTCGAGCATCGGCTGCGGGTAGAGCGCCGAGTTCGCGCGCTGCGCCGCGCTGCCGAGGAGCTGCGAGTACTGGATGCTCAGGATCAGGGTCTCGGTCGGCCGCAGCGGCACCTCGCCCGCGAAGCGGTACCCCATCGGGTCGCCGTCCGCGGCCACCGGGTAGACCTCGCCCGAGACCGGCCCGCTGAGCGTGTCGTTGAGGTTGCCGGTCGTGTGCCGGTAGAGCGACGACATGAAGTCGAAGGACTGGTCGGTCGTGGGGTAGCTCGTCCAGGACAGCGTCCCCAGGCGCGCCCGGACGCCGTTCGCCTCGTGGAGGGCTCGCCGGTAGATCGCGCCGAAGTTCAGGCTGTTGAGCGTCTGGCTGACGCCCGCCAGGTTCGTCTCGAAGAAGCGGTCCTCGAACTTGAGCGCGTTGGGGGCGTCGGTGCGCCGCTCCTTGTTGTTCTTGATGATGATGTTGTCGAACACCGCCCGGGCCATCGTGTTGGCGCGCGGCGGCGCCAGCGAGCCGCCCACCATGTTGACGGTGCCGGCCGGCTCGCCGCCGAAGTACATCGGGCCCTTCACCCGGCACGCGTCGCAGCCCATGCACTGGTCGCAGACGAGCTGCAGCGGCGCCATCTGCACGCCACCGAGGCCGCCGGCGCCCAGGTTCAGCATGTGGGGGCCCTTGTAGAGGAGCATGCAGCGGGCGCCCGAGGTGCGCTGCCGGCCCCAGTATTGCCGCATCTCACGGTCCTGCGTGCCGCAGTCCGCGCAGCAATCGCACGTGCCGGCGTAGCTGGCCTCCTTCCAGCGGGCGATGATGTCGATCTGGTAGTCGTCCGCCGTGCCGCCGACCCCGTCCGGCCCCATGTCGGCCGACGCGAAGTTGTAGGTCCAGCCCGAGTTCCCCATGCCGCCCGTGTTCGTCGGCTCCATCTCGGCCGGGTGCGTGCCGAGGCCGCTCGGCGCGCCGGTCGACTTGTTGACGAACCCGAGCAGCAGCTTGCGGGCGAACGAGCCGTCCGGGAAGGGGTTGGGCGGGAACCCCGGCGCGATCACGTACTCGCCGGCGGTGGACCCGTTCCCGGGCTGCCAGACGACGGCGTTGGGGAACACGCGCTCGCGGTCGACCGTCGTCACCGAGCCGGTCTGGTCGCAGTGGTACCAGTCGCCGAGGAAGCGCTCGGCCGTCCAGCAGACGACGCCGCGGCGGTCGATGAACGTGTTGCCGTCCTCGACCAGCGGGCCGCCGTTGTCGTGGCCGTGGAGCTCGCCCCAGACGTAGTTGCTGTTGCTCAGGCCGCCGTTCGACATGTTGATCACGTCGTCGCTGAGCTTCTTGTCGACCTGCAGCCGCGCCGACTGGGTCATGCCGCTGCCCTGCGGGGCGGGGCCGAAGTTGATCACGACCCAGTGCCAGGTGCCGGGCACCCACTGCGGCCCGAGGCCGCCGGGCGTCACGTCGACGCCGATCTCGTCGGGACGGCCCAGGCCGCCGACCGCCGAGTTCGCGCCCGACGGGTGATCGAGGGGACGGTTCGGGTACGGCGTGTTGATCGCCTCGAGGACGATGCGCACCGTCCCGTTGAGGGCGCGCTTGACGACCCGGAAGCCGACGTCGCGCGACACGCCGTCGCGGCTGCCGAGCCACGAGAAGAGGACCTCCTCCGGGCGCACGAAGGGGTCGTCCGTGGGCAGGACCCAGAAGCGGATCGAGCTGCCGTTGAGGAGGTCGAGGTTCCGGCTGTCGTAGGCGAGGACCGCCGGCACCGTGCCGCGCAGCCGGCGCTCGTGGATCAGCGCGCCGCTGGGTGTGAGCGCCGAGCCCTGCTCGAAGAAGTCGGGCGACGTCGTGTTGGCGCCGGTCCCGAAGTGCACCGCATCGAGCGGGTTCATCTCGTTCGACTCGCGCGCCAGCAGCGGCGGGTGGTGCTCGCCGGGCGAGTCGAGCAGGGCGATCGACTCGGGCGTGCCGCCGTTCGTCGGCTGCACCCCCGGCAGCGCGACGCCGGTCGCCGGGTCCTGGTCCTTCGGCTCCCACCAGGCCCTGACCTTGAACGCGTGGACCGAGCCGCGCGCGAAGCAGACGATGAAGTCCATCGGCTGCGCGCGCGTGGCCAGCAGGTTCGAGAGCAGGAGGTGGCCGTCCCAGTCGGCCGCCTCGTACTCGTTCTTCATGGCCAGCGCCGGGTCGGTCTCCTCGCGATGCAGCGAGTAGACCGGGTAGGAGGTGACGCCCGGCCAGCCGGCGAAGCCGAAGAAGCGCGCCCGGTTGACGCCCGGGACCGTGTAGGTCCAGGTGCGGTCGAACGCGGGGATGAAGTCGCCGGAGGCCTGGTTGAGCGTCCGGTGCCGCTCGAAGTCGGCCTGGGTGGTGAGGCGCAGCACGTCGTAGATGCGGATCACGGCCTGCTGCGTCTGCTCGGCCACGATCAGCATGTGCTTCTCGTTGGCCGCGCCGCCGACGCGCTCGTTGCGCACGAGGACCATGCCCAGCGACGTGACGTCGAAGACGCCCATGCTGTCGAAGCAGCCCTCGGTCCCGTGCCGGATGAGGTCCGACTTGTCGATCAGGCGCGGCAGGGCGAACCGGCCGTGGACCGAGCCGCCGTTCGTGGCGTGGGCGCCGAACTTGTTGATCATCGTGTTCGGGTTCAGCGCCGCCTTGACCAGGTCGCGCGGGAGCTGCTGGGTCATGGCGTTGGAGACGTTCGAGCCGCCGCCCACGCGGACGGCGAAGCCGTCGGCGACGCCCCCGCCCGGCGTCCAGGTCGTGTCGAGCCAGGTCTCGAAGTCGTGCCACGACTTGAACGGGCCCGTGCCCGGCAGCACCGACCCGGTGCCCACGTGCACCCGGGCGCGGATCGCCTCGGCGAGGGCCTTGCCGGCGGCGTAGTCGATCGTCGCCTGGCCGAAGCGCCCGGCGCCGTGGAGGTCGGCCAGCACGGCCGTCAGCACGGGCACCGACGCGGTGTTGAGGTTCACCGGGGCGCGCGGCATGGCCGGCAGGCTCCGCCGGCCTTCGTTGTTGAGGTTCCAGGGGCGGATCACGCTCTCGTCGACCCAGCTCGAGGTCGTGAGCATGTCGCGCAGCGGCGGGCGCTGGCCGTTCGCGCTCGGGTGCAGCCAGCGGTCCGCCTGCGGCGTGACGACGTTGTTGGGGCCCGCGATGATCGGCTGGCTGAGGATCTGCCACACGTCGGTCAGCGAACGGAAGCCGCTCTTGGCCGGCCTGACCGCGATGATCCGCTGCGCGAGGAGGTTGGCGTCGGCCTCGGTCAGGGTCCACTGCGGGTCCAGCTCCGCGGCGCAGCGGAACAGGTTCTTGAGCATGCGCTGGAGCGAGACGTCGTCGGGGTGGTTGAGGTTGAGCTGGCTCGCGGCGTCGATGATCTTCAGCTTGTAGGCGTCGAGCGAGTCCGGCCCGTAGGTGCTCGAGAGCGCGCCCGAGTAGACGAGCGGGCCGCCGAAGATCCGCCGGCCGCCCGTGTCGGGCGTGGCGAACGACGGCGCCACGGTCGAGAGCATGTTCAGGTCCGCCGGGCCGGAGGGCGGCTGGTAGGCGAAGCCCCAGCGGTCGCCGACCGGGTCGCTGTAGTGCTTGAGCGTGGCGATCCGCTGCAGCTCGGCGACCGCCCGCTGCAGGCCGGCGCGCGCGATCATCCGGGCGCGCACCGCATCGACGTAGTTCGTCGACGCGTGCCGCTCGAAGTTCACGAGCTGCACGAAGGCGATCGAGAAGACCGCCAGCAGCGTGAGGATCGCGATCGACACGAGCAGGGTCGCGCCGCGCTCGCGAGACGCACGCCTCACAGAGGAGGACGGGGAGCCGAGGGGGGACCGCAGGCGCTTCATGCGAATGCTCCAGGCTCGAGTGACGGTTCGATGACCGACCGCCACCGGGTAGACGAGCGGCGGAGCGAACTTCTTGCAGCCGCTCCGACGGTCGGGGGGCACCGCTCGTTAACCCGCGCGCCGTAGTGTATTTGGGGCCGCCCGCCGGTGCAAGCGCACCCTGAACTCGGGCCGGGTCAGGGGGTAGCGCCCGGCGGCGGTCCGGGGGGGACGCCGGCGCGACGCTTGCGAAGCTCACGCCGGGCCATAGGATCTGCGGCCAACATCATGCGCTCCGAGCACATCCGCAACGTCGCCATCATCGCCCACGTCGACCACGGGAAGACCTCCCTCGTCGACACCCTCCTGCGCGAGGCCCGGGTCTTCAGAGACAACCAGACCGTGACGACCTGCGTCATGGACCGGCACGACCTCGAGCGAGAGCGTGGGATCACGATCTTCTCGAAGGCCTGCGCCGTGACCTGGCGCGACCACCGCATCAACATCATCGACACGCCCGGCCACGCCGACTTCGGCGGCGAGGTCGAGCGCGTCCTGCGCATGGCGGACGCCGCCGTGCTCGTCGTGTGCGCCCACGACGGCCCCATGCCGCAGACGCGGTTCGTGCTGCGCAAGGCGCTGGCGCACGGCCTGCGCATCGTGATCCTCGTCAACAAGGTCGACCGCAAGGACTCGCGCGCCGCCGAGGTCCCCGACGAGGTGTTCAGCCTGCTGATCGACCTCGGCGCCCCCGAGGATCTGCTCGACGCGCCCGTCATCTTCGCGTCGGCGCGCGACGGGCGGGCCGGCCGCACGCTCGAGGAGTGCGCCGCCGCCACCGACATGCACGTGGTCCTCGACACGCTGCTCGAGCGGGTGCCCGCCCCGAAGGTCGACGCCGAGGGCCCGGTGCAGCTCGCCGTGGCCCAGATCGACTGGGACGACTACCTGGGCCGCCTCGCGGTGGGCCGCGTTAGCCGCGGGCGCCTCGTCGTCGGGCAGCGGCTGACGGTCGTCAAGTCCGACTCGGAGCGCCGCCCGTTCGAGGTCAAGAAGCTGTTCCAGTACCACGGCCTCGAGCGCACCGAGATCCAGGAGGCGGTCGCCGGCGACATCGTCCTCATGGCGGGCGTCGACGAGGTGGACATCGGCGACACGATCTGCCACCCCGAGCATCCCGAGGCCCTGGCCCGCGTCCACGTCGACCCGCCGACCGTGTCCATGCGCTTCGTCGCCACCGACTCCGCGTTCCGCGGGCGCGACGGCGACAAGGTCACCTCGCGGCAGCTCCGCGAGCGGCTCACGCGCGAGGCGCGCGCCAACGTGGCCCTGCGCGTCGAGGAGTCGGAGCACCCCGACCAGCTCGACGTGAAGGGGCGCGGGCTCCTGCACCTCGGCATCCTGATCGAGGAGATGCGGCGCGAGGGCTACGAGTTCTCCGTCGCGCGCCCGCAGGTGATCGAGCGCCGCGGCCCCGACGGCGAGCGGCTCGAGCCGATCGAGGACTGCGTGGTCGACGTGCCCGAGGCCTACGCGGGCAAGGTGATCGAGGTCCTGGGCACTCGCCGCGGCGAGATGGTCGCCATGAACGCCCGCGGCGACCACGTGCGGCTCGAGTTCGTGATCCCCTCGCGCGGCCTCATCGGCATCAGGTCGACGATCCTCAACGTCACCCGCGGCGAGGCGCAGATGACGCACCAGCTGCGCGAGTACGGGCCCTGGCGCGGCCCGATCCCCGAGCGCTCGGCCGGCGTGCAGGTCTCCATGGAGACGGGGCGCGTCACCGCCTACGCGATCGAGGCGCTCGAGGCGCGCGGCCAGCTCTTCGTCGAGCCGGGCGACGAGGCCTACGTGGGCCAGATCGTCGGCGAGCACAACAAGGGCGACGACATCGAGGTCAACATCTGCCGCACGCGGGCGCTGACGAACATCCGCTCGGCGACGGCCGAGCGGAAGGTCGTCCTGCAGACCGCGCGCAAGTTCGGCGTCGAGGAGGCCCTGGCCTACATCGCCGACGACGAGCTCGTCGAGATGACGCCGAACCACGTCCGCCTGCGCAAGCGCCTCCTCGACCCCGTGGCGCGCAAGCGCCTGGCACGCGCCCTGAAGGTCTGAGGTGTGCTCGACGGCTGCGGCCGCGGATGCTGGGCGGGGCGGCGCGCGCGCGGGCTAGAAGTATGCCGATACGACGTCGCCCGCGCGCGCGCCGCCTCGCCTCAGCCTCCGCGGCCTCGCCTCGCTGGCTGCTCCGATCGGAGACTGGTCAACACGAGGTGTGCTCGAAGGCTGCGGCCGCAGACGCTGGGCGGGGCGGCGCGCGCGCGGGCTAGAAGTATGCCGATACGAAGTCGCCCGCGCGCGCGCGGCCTCGCCTCGGCCTCCGCGGCCTCGCCTCGCTCGCTGCTCCGATCGGAGACTGGTCAACACGAGGTGTGCTCGAAGGCTGCGGCCGCGGATGCTGGGCGGGGCGGCGCGCGCGCGGGCTGAAGTAGGTCGCTACGTCGTCGCCCGGGCGCCTCGCCGCCGCGGCTCAGCCTCGTCGCCCTCGCCTCACGTGCTGCTCCGCTCGAAGGCTGGCCAACACGAGGTGTGCTCGCGGCTGCGGCCACGGATGCTTGGCGAGGGGGGGCGCACGCGCCGGCTAGAAGTATGCCGACACGAGGTCGCCCGCGCGCCGCCTCGCCTCAGCCTCCGTGTCACGCCGCTCGTCTCCGTCCCGCCAGAGCGAGCGATGGGGAGGCGCGGAACGGGCCAGACGCCTTCGCCCGGGCGCTTGCGCCGATCGCGCCCCCCCTCGCGAGCGCATCACTCATCGCAGGCTGCGCCGGCCCGGCCGGCTGGTTATGCTGGGCCCGGGGTCGGGGGACGGCGGGGGTCGAGCGCCGGTATGGAGCACCTGGGTCGGGGAGGCGCCGCCGCGGGAGCGCCCCTGGCGGCGGCCGGAGCCGACGCGGGGACCTTCGGGCGCATCCTCCTCGACCAGGGCCTCGTCACGGAGGCCCAGCTCTCGCGCGCGCTCGACATCCAGCGCGAGCGCAGCCGCCGCGGCGACTTCGCCCGCCTGGGCCACATCCTCGTCGAGCTCAGGTTCGTCACGCCCGAGCAGGTCCAGCAGGTCCTCGAGGCGCAGGCGATCCGCATCCTCGCCTGCGTCGACTGCGCCTCGCAGTACAACGTCCGCGGCTACCGCCCCCAGGCCCGCTACGAGTGCCCCAAGTGCCACGGCGCGCTCGCCCCGGCCGAGGCGCTCAAGAACGTCGCGGTGCAGGACCAGCTCGAGGTCGTCGCGCCGGCCGACGACGCGCGCGCCGAGCTGCGCCGCGACGACACGCTCCTCGACCAGAGCAACACGGCCAAGATCCGCGCCCTGCGCGTGCTGGGGAAGTACCAGATCCTGGGCGAGATCGCCCGCGGCGGCATGGGGATCATCTACAAGGCGCGGCAGATGGACCTCGACCGCGTCGTGGCCCTGAAGACGCTCCGCCAGGAGGAGCTGCGCAAGCCCGACGCCGCCGAGCGCTTCCGCGGCGAGGCCCAGGCGGTCGCGCAGCTCCGCCATCCGAACATCGTGGCCGTCCACGAGGTCGGGCAGGTCCAGGGCATCGAGTACTTCACGATGGAGTTCATCGAGGGCCTGCCGCTCGACCGCCTGATCATCCGCGAGCGGTTCGGCGCCCAGCGGGCGGTCGAGGTCGTCACGCCGATCGCCGAGGCGCTGGAGTACGCCCACCGGCAGAACGTCGTCCACCGCGACCTCAAGCCCGGCAACATCATCCTCGACCGCGAGGGGACGCCGTTCCTGGTCGACTTCGGCATCGCCAAGCGCATCGACAAGCGCCTCGAGCGCGACGACGAGGAGGACCTGCTGGGGAGCATCCCCTACATGGCCCCCGAGTACGTCGAGGGCGCCGCCTACGACGAGCTGTGCGACCTCTACTCGCTCGGCGTCGTCCTCTACGAGGTGCTCTGTGGCCACGGCACGCTGCCGGTCTACGACGACGACACGCGCCGGTTCCTGGAGAAGATCGTCCGCGGCGACCTGGTGGCGATCCGCGACCGGCTGCCCGACCTGGACCCCGAGCTGGCGCGGATCGTCGACACCATGACGGCGCCGCGCGCCCGCCGCTACCGCTCCATGCGCGAGGTGGTGGTCGACCTGCGCCGCTGGCTCGTGCAGCGGGCCCCCGCCCGGGCCGCGGGCGAGCCCGCGGCAGCGGCGGCGCCGCCGCTGCCGCCCCTCTCCGGCGCCGAGGCGGCGCTCTCGGGCGCTACGACCTCGGTCGCGCGCCGGCCCCGGCCCCCGCAGGTCATCAGCGCGGCCCTGGTCCTGGCCCTCCTCGGCGCCGGCGCCGCCCTCTACCGGACGCGCGCGGACCTGGGCGCGCGGCAGGGCCAGCTCGACCTGCAGGCGCGCGCGCACCGCGACGAGCTGTGCCGCGAGCTCTACCAGCAGGCCCTGACGCTCGTGGAGCTCGACCAGGGGGCGCGCGCCCTCGAGCACTGCTCGCGCGCGCTCGAGCGGCTCGACCCGCCGGCCGCGCCGGCGACCGCGCCGTGGCCCCTCCTGGGCGACCTCTACCGCCTGCGCGCCACGCTCCGCGAGGCGCAGGGCGCCCCCGGCGCCGACGACGACCGGCGCCGCGCGGCCGACCTCGACGATGTGTGATCGACGGCTGCGGCCGCGGATGCAAACCCGGCCCGCTCGATGCGGTTCGAGGCCTGAGACGTCGTGCTTCGCACGACGGGGCGAGGGGGGGCGCGCGCGGGTCGTCGGTGTGGCCCGCCTCCGCAAGCTCCGTCCCGCGGCCACGGTGCCCGCAGTCCAGGCGAGCGCTATCGCTCGCGGGCGTCCGCGGCCGCGGGACTCCCGCTTGCTCCGGCGGCCCACCGGGGGATCCGGCGATCGATACGACCCGCGCGCGCACCCCCCTCGCCTCGTCCTCCGCAGCCTCGCCTCACGTGCTGCTCCGTTCCAGCCGTGGCCTGGGCGCATCGTGTGCACGGTCGCCTGTACGAAGACCGGTCCGGTTCAAGAGACAAACGGTCGCAGCGTCTCGAGCAGGCGCGGGAGGGGCTCGACGGCCACGCGCACGGGCGGGAGGCTCTCGAGGAAGCGGCGCCCGTAGGCCCGGGCCACGAGGCGCCGGTCGAGCACGAGCACGGCCCCGCGGTCGGCGGCCGTGCGGATCAGCCGGCCGAAGCCCTGCGTGAGCTTGAGCGCCGCCTGCGGGAGCTGCAGCTCGTGGAACGGGTCGCCGCCGCGCCGCGTGACGGCCTCGGCGCGCGCCTCCTGCAGGGGCTCCGACGGGACGCGGAAGGGCAGGCGCGTGATCGCCACGAGCACGAGGCGGTCGCCCGGCACGTCGACGCCCTCCCAGAAGGAGTCGGTGCCGAAGAGCACGGCGCCCGGCGTGGCGCGGAAGCGCTCGAGGAGCTGCGCGCGGCCGCCCTCGCCCTGGCGCAGCGGCACGAGCCCCTCGCGCCGCAGCGGGCCCTCGAGCGCGCGGTGGGCGCGGGTCAGCGCGCCGTAGGAGGTGAACAGGGCGAACATGCGCCCGCGCGAGGTCCGGGCGGCCTCGAGCAGGGCGCCGGCCACCGCCTGGTCGAACTCCGGGCGGTCGGGGAGCGGCATGTCGGCGGGCACGGCCAGGAGCGCCTGGCGGCCGTAGTCGAACGGCGAGGCGATCCGCGCCCGGGCCACCGGGCGGCCCTCGAGGCCGGGGACGCCCAGGCCGCGCTCGAGGAAGTCGAAGCGCCCCTCGACCGTGAGCGTGGCCGAGGCCAGGACGACCGTGCGCATGGGCTCGAGCAGCGCGCGGCGCACGAGCGGCCCCGTGTCGAGCGGCACCGCGCGCAGGGTCAGGCGGTCGACGCCGCGCCGGTCGCGCTCGACCTCGGCCCAGCGCACGGGGTCGGGCTGGGCGAGGTCGCCGCCGAAGTCGCGCAGGGCGTCGGCCGTCCGGCCCAGGCGGCGCCCGGCGGCCGCCGCCTCGCGCAGAAGCGCGCCCACGCCGCCCGGCGCCGGACCGCGCGGGCCGTCGCCCTCGCCCAGGGCGTGCTCGGCCGACTCGACCAGCCGCCCGACGCGGGCGGCGAGCGCGCCGAGCCCCTGCGCGGCGTCGACCAGCGGCCGCAGGAGCTCCCGGTGCGCCGGGCCCAGGCGCAGCCGCCCGTCGCGCGCCTGGCGCTCCGCCGGCGGCAGCGCCTGGCGCACGGCCGCCGCGACCTGCAGGAACGCCCCCTCCGCCTCGAGGCCCACGACCTCGCGCAGCGGCGCGAGCTCGTCGTCGACCTCGCGCGCCAGCCGCGCCGCCGCCTCGCCGGGGAGCCGCGCCAGCCCCTGGACCAGGCCCGGCAAGACGCCGCGCCGGGCCTGCCGTCGCTGCAGGCGCCCCAGCGCGCGCACGACGGCGTGCTCGCTGGCGTGCAGGCCGAAGTGCTCGCCGGCGACGGCCTCGACGTGGTGCCCCTCGTCGAGGAGCGCGCGGCGGAAGGGCGGCAGGACGACGGCGGTGTCCCACGTGCCGAGCGTCTCCTTGGCGGCGAGGTCGCTGAACAGGAGGTGGTGGTTGACGATCACGAGCTGCGCGCGCGCCGCAGCGCGCCGCGACTCGTGGTAGTGGCAGGCGTCGAAGCGCGGGCAGGCGGCGCGCAGGCAGTTGTCGGCCTGCGACTCGACGTGCTCCCAGGCCTCGGGCGAGGGCGGCGGGACGAGCTCGCCCTTGTCGCCCGTGGCCGACTCGCGCGCCCAGCGCGCCAGCCGCTCCACCTCCGCCCGCTCCTGGTCCGAGCCGAAGAGCCCCGCCTCCTGCCGGGCGGCCTCCTCCGCCCGGCGCAACGACACGTAGTTGCCGCGCCCCTTGAGGACGACCGCCTCGAGGCGCGGCAGCGGCCGCCCGCCGCGCGCCTGCTGGCCCTCGAGCGCGCGGCGCACGAGCGGCACGTCCTTGCGCGAGACCTGCTCCTGCAGGTGGATCGTCGCCGTCGACACGACCACGCGCTCGCGGTTGCGCAGGGCGTGGAGCGCCGCCGGCACGAGGTAGGCGAAGGTCTTGCCGGTGCCGGTGCCGGCCTCGAGCAGCGCCACCTGCTCGTCGGCGAACGCGCGCGCCACGCGCCGGCCCATGTCGACCTGCCCCGCGCGCGGCTCGAAGCCGCGGCCGAGGGCGCGGGCGATCGGGCCGCCGGGCGCGAGCAGGGCGGCCACCTCGTCGGGGTCGACGGGGTCGCTCGTCGGCCGGCGCGGCGGCACGACGACGTGCACGCGCTCGGCGTCGTCGCTGACGATCATCGTCCCCACGCCGCGCTCGGCCAGGGCGGCCGCCACGGCGAGGTCGGCGTCGCTCGGCAGGAGCACGCCGCCGGGGTGGTTGTGGAGCGCCACGTCGTGCCCGTCGGCGCGCGCGACGAGGGCCGGCGCCGCCGTCATGTTGCCGCGCGACGCGACCTCGACCTCGACCACGCGCCCGTCGCGGTCGACGGCCCCGAAGAACACGACCTCGGCCCCGCCGGCCAGGGCCACCTCGCGCCGGATCGCCTCGCGCACGCCCGCCGAGAGCACCGCCGCCGCGGGCTGTCCCGCGCCTCGCGCTCGAGCGGCCAGGGCGTCCGGGCAGGCCATGGCGGAGGATTGTAGTCGGGCTCACGACGGCGGCGGCTCGATGCGCGAAACGGTCCGAGGACAGCGGTCCGAGGACACAGGGGGACCTCGAGCCGGTGCCCTCTCCTCCTCTGCTCGCCGAGACGCAGTGCCGAGCGGTCAGTGCTGCGTCGAGTCGTTCCCGTTCCCGTTCCCGTTCCCGTTCCCGGTCGTTGGGGCCACATGAACGAGCGCTGGTCGAGACCTCCTCAACAACCTCGGAGGTGCGGGAACGGGAACGGGAACGGGAACGGGAACGGAAGACTCGACCAAGAGTTGACCGCTAGCCATCCGGCGTTGCGCAAAGACGACTCGTGAACGCCCCCGGCTAACGCACCGTGAACGGGCAGACGGCAGCCGCGCTCGTCTGGGCGATGCGGTCGCGCGCCAGCAGGCGCACGGCGTAGGGGCCGGGCGGGAAGTCGCGCGGCAGGTCGAGGTGCAACGACACGAAGGGCGTCAGCGGCGGCGCCGGCGGGCGGGCCACGTGGTCGACGACCCGGTCGCGCCGCAGGAGCTCGCGGCCCTGCGCGTCCTCGAGCACGAGGTCGATCTCCAGCCAGGCCTTCTCCTCGGGGCCCACGGACAGGCCGCGCGGCTTGACGTTGATCCACACCCGCTCGCCGGCCTGGAAGGCGGCCGCCTCGCCCTCGAGCGGCGGGCCGTTCTTGGCGCGCGACGCGCGGACGCGGTCGAGGTGGAACTCGCCGGCGCTCGCCGTCGGGCCCGCCTCGCCCGCGGCGTAGGCGCGCACGCCCATGAGCTCGGTGAGCGTCGGGTGGCCGTGGTTGCTGCGGATCGTCAGGCGCACCCAGCGCGCCTCGACCGGCGGCTGGAGCTCGAACACCTGGTCGTTCTTGCCGCGCAGGAGCGTCCCCTCGAGCGCCGGGCGGTAGGGCCCGTCCTGGCCGTCCGTCGAGACCTCGACGGCGAAGCCCGCCGCCGAGACCCCCTCGAAGCCCTCCTCCTCGGGGCAGGCGTTGTCGAACGCCAGCTTCGCCAGGCGCGCCGACCGCTCCAGGGCGAACACGAACCGATGCGGCGCCCGCGCCCGCGGCGACGAGCACCAGCCGCGGTCGACCCGGCCGTCGATCAGGTGCGCGGCGGCCCAGAGCGTCGCGTCGTACTCGCTGTCGAAGCGCGCCAGCGTGGCCGTGCGCAGGAGCTCCTGGCCGGCGGCGGCCGGGCGCGGCTTCGGCTCCGTGCGGGGCTCCGTCTTCGGCTCCGTCGGGCGCGGCTCCGGTTTCGGCTGGGCCGGCGGCTCGGCCGGCCTGGCCGGCTCGGGCCTCGGCTGGGCAGGGGGCTGGGCGGGCGGCTGTGGCCGCCCCTCGGGCGGCTTCGGCGGCTCGGG
>JAHBXY010000060.1 GCA_019636275.1 Planctomycetota bacterium
TCGCCGGCCAGCGCGCGCGCCAGGAGGGCGGCCGTGTCGCCGCCGTGGGCGCGGTCGAGCGCGCCGCGCAGGCTGGCCTCGGCCTCGGCGAGGTCGCCCTCGCGCAGGGCGATCACGCCGAGCAGGTACCAGCGGTCGGACACGGCCTCGTCGAGGCGGCGCAGGCGCGTGCGCGCGCCCACGAGGTCGCCCTTGAGCAGGAAGGCGCGGGCCTCGCCCACCTGCGCCCGCTGGCGGTCGAGGGCGGTGGCCCGCCCGTCGCGCTGCACCTCGTCGAACGCGCGGGCGGCGCCGGCCGCGTCGCCGCGGGCCAGGAGCTGCTCGCCCTCGCGCACGCGCTCCTGCGGGGGGGCCGCGCAGCCGGCGAGCAGGAGCGCGACGGCCAGCGCCGGCCGCGACCGGCCCGGTCGCGGACCGCCGGACCGGGCGCCCGTCCTCCCCGCGACCGCTGCGTGCACGCGGGCCTCCCTCACGCTCCGATGTAGCGCGCGTAGAGCCCGCGCGCCGCCGCGGCGTCCTTCGTCCCGCGGACGAGGGCGCGCCCGTCGGCGAAGATCGTCAGCGTCGCCCCGGCGGGCTCGCGCGGGGTGAAGCGCAGGAGCGCCGGGCTCACCGGGCCGACCTGGCCCGCGCCGCCGAGCCGCCGGGCGAGCGCCGGGAGGTCGACCGGCGGGGCGCCGCGCAGGAGCACGGCCTCCTGCCCGCAGAGCTCCTCGGCGTCGGCGGCCCGCCCGAGGTGCTCGCGGCGCCCGGCGCAGGCGGGGCAGGCGGGGTCGGGCGTCACGGCGAGGGTCCGCGCCTCGCGCGTCCACGCGTCGACCATGAACAGGCCGGCGGCGACCTCGTCCGGGCGCCCGGCGAGCAGCTTGAGCGCCTCGGCGGCGGCGAAGCCGCCCGCGACCAGGACGGCCGGGCCGATCACGCCCTCGGTCTCGCACGTGGCCGCCGCGCCCGGCGGCGGCGGGGCGTCGATCCAGCAGCGCAGGCAGGCGGTGCGCCCCGGGACGATCGGCATGCCGTGCACGGTCGTGCCCACCACCCCCGTGTAGATCCAGGGGACGCCCAGCGCGTGACAGGCCTCGTTGACGACGAAGCGCGCGGCGAAGTTGTCGGTGCCGTCGAGGACCAGGTCGGCGCCCTCGAGGAGGCCCAAAGCGCTCTGCCCGTCGAGGTCGGCCACGCGCGCCTCGAGCGCCACGGCCGAGTTGACGCGGGCCAGGCGGTCTCGGGCCGCCTCGGCCTTGGCGCGGTGGCCGCGGGCGTCCTCCTCGTCGAAGAGCACCTGCCGCTGCAGGTTCGAGAGCTCGACCACGTCGCGGTCGATCAGCCGCACGCGCCCGACGCCCGCGCGGACGAGCGCCTCGGCGATCGCCCCGCCCGTGGCGCCCACGCCCACGACGGCGCACGTGGCCGCGCGCAGGCGGCGTTGCGCCTCGACGCCGCCCAGCCGCCGGACGCGGAGCTGGCAGGCGTAGCGGTCGAGCCCCTCGTCCAGGACGTCCACGCGGCCAGGGTAACCGCGCGGCTCGGCCGAGGCCCTCCAGAACGCGGCTCCGGAACGCCACGAGGGCGCTCCCCTGGCGGGGGCGCCCTCGTGCGGGTCCGTGGGACCTGGTCGCGCGCTGCCGCTTACGGCAGGTTCAGGATCGTGCCCTGGTCGCGCATCATGAGGCAGCCGTCCTGCGACTGCGGCTGGTCGCCGGTCGGGCGGGCCAGGAACTGCACGTTCTCGGTGCCGGTGCTGAGGAAGTTCACCGTGCCGTCCGCCTGGAGCACGTTCCAGCCGTCCGGGTGGTTGCCGATGTTGCCCGGCGTGCTGTCCGTGCCGCCCAGGTTGCCGTCGACCTCGGACTGGATGCGCACGGCGCGGTCGATGCCCAGGTAGGTGCCCGAGCGGACGTTCGAGTTCAGGCCGCGCCGGGTCCAGCCGTAGGAAAGCTCCTGCGTCATGTTGAGGTTGAGGTCGGCGCCCTGGATGAACGGGTTCTGCGTGACGCTACCGTTGGCGCCGCCGTCCCACATCCACATGCGCTGGTTGTCGCGGACGGCCTGGTCCTGGATCGGGACGAACACGTCGTAGGACGACGGGCAGATCCAGCCCTCGGGGTTGTCGTGGTAGCCGTACCACAGCAGGGCGCGGACGATCTTCGTCCCGTGGTTGCTGGCGAAGCCCTGGTCCAGCGTGCGGATCGCCGTGTTGTGCGGGAAGAACCGCTTGTCGTCCGCGTACTGGATCGCGGCCAGGCCGAGCTGCCGCAGGTTGTTCGAGCACTTGGTCCGGTTCGCCTTCTCCTTGGCCTTCATGAGGGCCGGCATGAGCAGGGTCGCCAGGATGCCGATGATGGCGATCACCACCAGCAGCTCGATGAGTGTGAAGCCTCTGATCTTGCGCTTGAGCATGAACCTCTCCTCTGGAAGCCTTCGTTGTCCCGCTCGCGAGCGGACCCTCGGATTCACCCCCGAGGGATACCCGCGACCCTGGCGAAGGTTCAGGAGGAGCGTGAGCGGCGCGCGACGACGGTCCGGAACGTGGCCGAGGCCACGGAGGATGGATGATGCCGGCCGGTGTCGCCACCGTGATCCCGCCGGCGCCCGTTGCTCGCGTTGCCCTTCCCGCCCGTCCCAGGGCGCGGGGAGTATGGCAACGGGGCGGGGGTGGCGTCAAGCACACCCCCTGGAGCAACCCGGGTGCCGCGATCCCCCGCCTCTCGCGTTGACACGGTTCGGGCTCCATCCCTATAATCCGTCCCGCTTGCCGGCCGCGCGTGGCTCGGGGAGAGCGGGGGATGAACGGATGAAGCGCGCCCTGATGGGCCTCCTCGTGGCGGGCGCCCTGTTCGGCGCCTGGGTCCCCGAGAGCGCGGCGGAGTCGTGCACGTTCTGCGCGAACGAGCTCGAGGCGGGCGTCAACCCGCTCAAGTGCCCCCGCTGCATCGAGATCGCGGCCCGCATCACGCGCGGCAACGAGCGGATCTGGGTGCTCGACTTCAAGCCGGGCCAGATCGGCCGCGTGCAGATGAAGGACGACACGGGCGATGTCGAGAACTACTGGTTCCTGCCCTACACGCTGACGAACCACGACGACAACGCCCACTCGTTCTTCATCGACATCACGGCGACGTCGGACAAGGGCAACCAGCTCCACCGCTACCACGACGTGTGGATCTCGGACGTCTACGACGAGGTGGCGCGGATCCTCGGCGTGCGCGAGGGCGAGCAGCTCCTCAGCCAGCGCGAGCTGTGCATGCCCCGACCGGGGGAGCGCAACGTCCTGCCGAAGGCCACCGACCCGCGCACGCGCGAGACGGCGCGCATCGCGCTCCCGGTGATCCAGCCCAAGGAGACGCTGCGCTGCGTGGCGATCTTCCAGCGGTTCGACGCCGAGATGGACCGGCTGACGATCAAGGTCCGCGGGCTGACGAACTCGAGCATCCTCACGCACGACGACTACGTCGCGCCCGACAACCAGCCGCACCGGCGCGTGATCACCGAGGCGGTGCTCACGCTGCACTACCGGCGCCCGGGCGACGAGTTCGGCCACGGCCAGGACCCGATCGAGTTCATCGGGCGGCGCTGGACCGACGAGACGCGGACGATCCGGAGCGACCTGCGGTGAGCCGCCGGCGGGCCCCGGCCGTCGTCGGTCGCCGGGCGCCGGGGTAGCCGTGGCCGACGCGGGCCCGGGCGACGAGCGCCACCGGCTGTTCGCCGCCGGGCTCGCCCGCGAGGAGCGCGTGCTGCTCCTCGTGCGCGACGAGCTCTACGGCGGCTCGTGGGCGGAGCTGGAGGCGGACCTCCACGCGCGGCGCGAGCGGAAGCCGGCCATCTTCAAGCTGAACACACGAATCGACGAGGACCTGGGGCGGATCAGCACGTTGCGCGCGTACGAGCGGGAGCACGGGGTCGACCTGCGCCGCCTGCTCGAGCTGGTCGCCGGCCCGGAGGGGCTCGAGAGGACGCCATGAAGAGGACCCTGACGGTGGTTTCCGGCCTGCTCCTGGTGGCGCTCGCCGGCTGCCTGGGCGAGCAGCGGCGGCCGGGCGACAAGGTCGGGCGGCGCGCCGCGGGCGACCTGTCGGTCGACCGGCCGCAGGTCGACGAGGCGAAGGTCCGGGACTTCGGCTTCGTCGTCTACTGGGACTCGTTCGTGCGCGACGAGGTCCTCTCGGCGCTGACGATCGAGGGCGACTTCGAGCAGGGCTTCGGTCGGCCGCAGCTGTATGCGTTCACCGAGTCGAAGCGGCTCTACCAGCTCGACCTCAACAGCGGCATGGTGAACTGGCTCTACGACGTCGGCGAGCCGCTCTCGTTCAAGGACGGGCGCTGGATCACCGAGTGGGCCTACCGGCCGGAGGAGCCCAACGTCGAGGGCGGGCCGCGCTTCAAGCGCTACGACGAGGTGTTCCTCGTCGCGCGCGACCGGCTGTTCGCGCTCGACAAGGACAACGGCGCCGAGCTGTGGCAGGTGCGCCTGCCGTTCGGCGCGTCGTCGCCGCCGCAGGCGAGCGAGTCGCACGTGTTCGTCGGCTCGTGGGACGACCGGATCTACGCCTACCGCAAGGAGCGGCCGGAGATCCCCGACTGGAACTGGCGCACGAACGGCGACATCCTCACCCGGGCGTCGGTCGACAGCCCGTCGGTGTTCGTGGCCTCGACCGACGGGTTCCTGCACACGTTCGACGCGGCGTCGGGCGAGCCGCGCTGGCAGTTCGACACCGAGAAGCGCCTGCTGCTCGACCCGCTCGTGTTCAAGAAGCTGATCTACCTGGGCGGCGAGGACTTCAACCTCTACGTGCTGAACGCGCTCGACGGCACGCTGGAGTACCGCCACGGCGCCGGCGCGCCGATCAGCGGCCGGCCGGTGGCGATCGACAACGGCGACGACCAGACGGTCTACTTCACGGCCGGCGCCGAGGGCATGTTCGCCGTGGCGCGCAAGAGCCGCCCGCGCGGCTCGCGCCGCACGACGCACGAGCTCCTGTGGCAGCGCAAGGAGGCGAAGCGCGTCGTCGCCCGCGGCGCCCGCGACGTCTACGTGCTCGAGGCGGCCGACGCCCCCGGCAACGTGAAGATCGTCCGCCTGGGCGCCCGCGACGGCAAGCCCAAGGGCCAGCTCGAGCTGGCCGGCGTCGACTGGGTCCTGACGAACTCCGCCGGCCCCGGCAGCTCGATCCACGACGAGAGCCTGCTCGGCGGCCTGATCGTGCTCGGCTACAAGAACGGCTGGGTGGTCGCGCTGAAGGAGATCGCCACCCTCCCCGGCGGCATGGTCGATAAGTGATCGACGGCTGCGGCCGCGGATGCCGGGCGAGGGGGGGCGCGCGCGGCCGATAGGATCCGGCGATCGATATCGGCCGCGCGCGCTCCTGGTGTGGTCGACGGCTGCGGCCGCGGATGCCGGGCGCTGCGGCGCGCGCGCGGGTCGTAGGATCAGGCGATCGATACGACCCGCGCGCGCGCCGCATCGCCTCGGCCTCCGCGGCCTCGCCTCGCGTGCGGTTGCATTCCACCCGGGGACGTCGGGCGGGATCGTGACGCCGTGCCAGCGGGATCGACGAGGTCTACGACTGGCCGCTGTTTGTGATCGCGGCTTCGCCAGCGGCCCGCCCGCCCGATTCGGGGCAGGCAGCGGCGTCGTGCTTCGCACGCGGGGCGCCTCCGAGTTCCTCGCCGCATGTGCGGTTGCATTCCGCCCGGGGACGTCGGGCGGGATTGTGACGCATCCGGCGGGCGACCGAGGCCGAGGCCCGGTCGCGGCGCAGCGGGCTGCGCCTTCGACCGTCGCCGCAGCCGGTTGCGGCCCGCCGAGCGCCGCGCAGGCGGCCAGCCGCGGGTGCAGACGAACCGAGCGGCGGCCGCCTGACCGCTGATCGCGCCTCGTCCGCGGGCCTCGCCCGCGGGACGGCGAGACGGAAGAGCGGCTCTACTTCGCGCGCTCGGGGCGGTGCCGCAGCCGGCCGTAGCGCCCGCCGGGCGGGAGGGGCGGGGCGGCGGGGCCGGCGCCGCGGGGCGGCGGGCGCCAGCGATGGGTGTCGTGCGCCCGGCGCAGGGCCTCCTCGATCGGGTCCTCGGCGGCGCGCGGCGGCGGGACGGCGGGGACGACGGCCGGGGTGCAGGCGAGCGCGAGGGCGCGCCCGTCGCCGACGGCGCGGATGCGCGCGAAGCGGCCCAGCATGGGGCGCTCGGCCTCGTACTCGCAGGCCCAGGCGCCGCCGCCGAGGTCGTCGACGCGGCGCGGGGTGAGGCGGGCGGCGCCCTGGAGGAGCCAGCCCAGCGCGCCGCCGACGCGGACCGGCCCCTCGCCCGGGGCGACGTCGGGCAGGAGCGCCAGAATCTCCCAGCGGCGGACGAGCACGTAGACCTCGCCGGGGGCGGCCAGGCAGCCGAGCGGGTCGGGGGCGGCCCAGCGCAGCCAGGCGGCCGGGGCGACGGGGACGAGGCCCGGGCGCAGGAGGCCGCGGACGTCGTCGGCGAAGCGGCGCAGGTCGGCATCGACGACCGCGCGGGCGTCGTCGTCGGCGGCGGCGGCCAGCGCCTCGTCGAGGGCGTCCGAGGTGGCGGCGGCGAGGCGCAGGTCGTCGACCTCCGGCAGCTCGCGGGCGACGGTGGGCGGCACGAGGACGGCGAGCGCCTCGCGCGGGTCGCGGGCGGCGGCCTCGGCCAGGAGCACCTCGACCTCGTCGCCCAGCCGCACGCGGTCGCCGGGCGCCAGCGGGCGGCGCCCCTGCACGGGGGCGCCGTTGACGAAGGTCCCGCCGCGCGCGCCGAGCTCCTCCAGGACGACCGCCCCGTCGGCGCTCACGTGCAGCACCGCGTGGCGGAAGCTCACGCCCGCCTCGCGCACCTGCAGCTCGTTGGTCCGCGCGGTGCCGATGCGCAGGGCGCCGGCCACGAGCGCCAGCGCCTCACCGCGGCGGCGGCCGCGCTCGAAGCGCAGCTCGAGGCCCACGGCCGGCCCGGAGGCCGCCAGCTCGGAGGCCGCCAGCCCGGCCGACTCGAGGGCCGACCCGGGGGCCGACCCGGGGGCCGCCTGGTCGGCCGACCCGGGCGCCGGCTCGGGGGCCGGCGGCTCCGAGGCCGCGGGGGGCGCGCCGGGGGCGACGCTCATCAGGCCGGGGGCACGGGCGCGAGGCGGCGCGCCACCTTCGTCACGTCGGCGATCGCCGCGCCGACGCGCTCGAGCGCCCGCTCGCCGGACCCCAGCAGCTCGTCGCGGTCGATCACGCGGCCGACCGAGAGGACGCCGCGGCGGTAGTGGCCGGCGGCGTCGCGGCCGTGGTCGGCGGGGTGCTGCCGGCGCAGCTCGGCCAGGACCTCGCCGAACGCGTCGGCCTCGACCGGCCCGTGGAACGTCTCGAGGTCCGGGAACGCCTCGCCGTCGGGGGCGTCGGCGCTGAGCCGGTGGACGCGCGCCTGGAGGCCCTTGACCTCGAGCCCGGCCAGCGGGTTCTTCGCGCCGTCCTCGCTGGCGGCCAGGAGCGCGTCGACGGCGGCGGCGCCGGCGAAGCGGCCCGCCGGCGCGTCGCCCGCGCGCAGCTCGACGCGCACGCCCTTGTCGAGGAGGTCGAGCGAGAGCTCGCCCGGCACGTTGCCGTCGGCGAACGCGATCCGCGCCCCGGTCGGGCTCGGCCGGACGTCGCCCAGCGGCAGGCCGCCCTCCTGCGCGCGGGCGCGCGCGGCGGCGGCGAAGCTGAAGAACTTGGGCAGCGCCTCCTGGGCGGCGTCGGCGTCGAAGTCGTACGGCTTGAAGCCCTCGAAGCCGACGAGGCCCAGGACGTCGAGGTAGTCGTGGAGCTGGCGGCAGAGGAAGGCCGTCAGCGCGTCGGGGTCGTGGCGGCGCGAGGCGAAGAAGGCCGCCACCTGGTCCCAGCGGCGCAGGACGAGCTGCCCCGGCTCGGCGCGCCGCTCGTAGTAGACCTCGGCGTAGCGCTCGAGCTGATACTGGTCGAGGTAGCGGGTGAGCTTGGCCTCGATCAGCACGCACACCCCGGCCTCGGCCGAGAAGACCCAGCCGTCGGGCGTGCAGCCGTCCTCGAGCTCCTCGAGCGTGTGGACGAGCGTCGCCGCGTCGTCCCAGCCCAGCTCCGGCCGGCCGAGGATCAGGCGCAGGTTCTCGAGGATCCGCTCGGGCGGGTGCGGCGAGCGCAGGAGCGTGAGCAGCGCCTCGCGGTTCACGCCGTCGAGCGAGGGCAGGTTGGGCGCGATCGCCCCGCCGAGGGAGATCCCCAGGACCACCTGCTGCGCGCTCGTCGCCGGGTCGAAGTCCTCGTAGTCGCAGGCGTGCAGGTCGTGGTGGAACGACGCCCGCGAGCCCGCCGGGAGCTCGACGCCCGCGAGCTGCGTGACGAAGTCGCGCGTGAGCTCCGGCCGCGCCCAGCGCAGGGTCGAGACCAGCGCGCGCGTGACGTTGTAGTCGAGCGCGTGGCTGCGGTAGGGGACGAAGACGTTGAGGTGCCGGTCGGGGTAGAGGTCCGCGTGGCGGTCGGCGATCGCGAGCTTCATGCAGCCTCCTCGGCCGGGGGGCCTACCTTACCTGGCCGGCGGGGGGCGGGGCGAGGGCTCCATCGCCGGAGTCATCGCCCGGAGTCATCGCCCGGAGTCATCGCCCGGAGTCATCGCCCGGAGTCATCGCCCGGAGCCGCTCGCCGCGCGGACCACTCAGAGCGGCCGTCGCTCGTTCTGATGTCCACGTCAGGGCGCGCGGCTCGAGCTCCGATCCGCAGTGAGGCACCTGTCGCCCTCGCTCCGGCCGCTACGCGGCCTCCGCTCGGGGATGGCGCCACCGCTCGATCTGCTCGCTTCGCTCGCAGATCGAGCGGTGAGCGCGGTCAGAGCCACTGAAGAGATCGGCGCTACCCCGTCTCGCTGGTGACCGGCCTTCGACCGGAGCGGCACGTGAGGCGAGGGCGCGGAGGCTGAGGCGAGGCGGCGCGCGCGCGGGCGACGTCGTATCGGCATACTTCGAGCCCGCGCGCGCGCCGCCCCGCCCAGCATCCGCGGCCGCAGCCGTCGATCACACCTCCGGGATCGGCCCCTCTGCCGAGGCCATGCGGTCGCGGTCGCGCTGGATCTTCTGCTGCTGGAACTCGATGATCGCGCGGCTGTACTTGTCGCGGTTCTCGAAGGGCACGATCGTCAGGTCGAGGCCGCGGCGCAGGCGCACCATGTTGAGCAGCAGGCGGGCCATGCGCCCGTTGCCCTCGATGAACGGGTGCAGCGTGATGAACTCGTGGTGGATCCGCCAGCTCAGCTTGTGCGGGTCGGTGGACTTCTTCAGGCCCGAGTTCACGAGCCCGACGAACCACTCCATGCGCTCCTGCAGGCGGTCGGGCGGCGACGCGATCAGCAGGCCCTTGTAGCGCAGCGTGCACTCGCGGTACTCGCCGGCCGACAGGAGCAGCTCGCCCATGAGCGCCTGGTGCAGGGCGCGGATCGAGTCGTGCGAGAGGGGGGCGTCGCTCCTGGCCATGAGGACCATGCCCTTGAGCGCGCGGGCGTGGCCCAGGGCCACCTCGGCCTCGTACTCCTTGCCGTCCTCGCCCGTGAGCACGTCCGTGGGCGCGCAGCCGCCCGCGAGCGCGCGGCGCGTCTGCTCCTCGGAGAGCGCCAGGCCGTCCAGGCGGTTGGAGTGATACACGTAGCGCGCCGTGATCTCCGGATCGAGCTCGGTCATCGGCCCGCGCCTGCCTCCCGCGGGCCGGATCCTAGCACCGGGCCGGCGGGAGCGACACACCGGCCGGCGGGGCGGCCCGGATTGCGATGGCCCTCCCCGCGCGCTATCGTTCGCCGAAACGCCCCAGGAGGAGGCAGCTCGTGGAGGACCTCAAGCGCGCGCTCGGCTCGACCGTTTTCCTGAAGGACCTGGCCCGCGTCGAGCCCGGCAAGAAGGGCGTCGCCGTCGGCGAGGTGCTGCGGATCTACGACGACAAGGGCGTCTACACGCTCTCGTTCCTGCGCGGCACCGACGAGCGCACCCGCAAGCAGTACCGCGACCGCCTCGACCTGGCGAAGCTCGAGTACCGCCTCGGCGCCGACTTCGCCCTCTAGTCTAGTCTAGTCCAGTCCAGCGCGCTGCTCGCTCGGCCCGGCTCGGCCAAGTCACTCGGCTCTCGGCTCTGCTCGGGCCAGGTCGCTTGGCCCTCCGGCCCTCGACCGCCAGGCCAGGCCCTCGACCGCTCGGCCCGCTCAGCCCCGCTCAGCCCAGTCGGCCCGCTCGCCCGTCCTGACGTCGTCTTCGCGTCAGATCGTCCGCCGATCACGCGCGAAGAAGGACCACGGGCGGAACGAAGCGACGAGTGAGGCGAGGCCGCGGAGGACGAGGCGAGGCGGCGCGCGCGCGGCTGATATCGATCTTCCGATCCTATCAGCCGCGCGCGCGCCGCCTCGCCCGGCATCCGCGGCCGCAGCCGTCGATCACACGCGGTCGAGTAGGCCGAGGCGAACCCGCGCGAGGCGCGCGGCCGGGGTGTCGTCGTGCGCCTCGGCGAGGACCTGCTCGTAGCACTCGCGCGCCTCCTGCAGCTTGCCCGCCTCCTCGAGCTGGAGGGCGCGCTGCAGGCGGAGCGCCTGGCGCAGCCGCGGCTCGGTGACCCGCTTCAGGGCCTCGTTGTAGCCCTCGAGCTCGGCGTAGGGGATCGTCCCGCTGCTCCCGCGCCAGCCGCCGACCAGGCCGCCCGGCGGAGGCGACGTGACGTCGGTGAGCGGGGCGGCCGTGCGGCCCGTGTAGCCCTGGAACACGCAGGCGAACGTCGACGGGGCGTCGGGGAAGTCGACCATGAGCTGCGCGAGCTCGTCGGCGCTGGGCGCCTCGCCGCGCCCCTGCAGCCGCTCGAGCGCCTGCAGCGCGGCCAGCTCGCGGTCGGCCCGGCGCGCCGCCTCGGCGCCCGGCCCGACCGCCTCGATCACCCGCTCGTAGGCGGTGATCGCCGGCGCCACCCACCCGCGCTGCTGCGGGTGCTGCCCGCGGACGAGCTGGTCGGCGCTCGTCTTGAGCGTCAGCGCGCGCTCGAGGTGGTCGCGCGGCGCCGTCGCGCGGCCGAGGGCGAAGGCGCCCGTGGCCACGAGGACGGCGGCCGCCGCGGCGAGCGCGCCGGAGGAAGAAGAAGCGCGACGCGCGGCCGGCGCCGTCGCCAGCCTGGAAGCCAGCGTGGGCGCGGGCGGCGTCGCGCGCGCCGAAGCCGCGTCGAACGGGCGCAACGGCTTTGAGGTCAGGGCCTGCCCGGCCTGCGCGAAGGCCGCCGCCGCCTCGCGGCACGGCGCGCAGCCCTCGACGTGGGCGGCCAGGTCGGGCCCGGCCGCGTCGGGGTCGAGCAGGTCCGCCTCGCGCGGGCAGGGGTCGGCCCCGACCGCCGCCAGGACGCGCGCCTTGAGGCCCTGCAGCCGGGCCGGGTCGGGGTGGCGCAGCGGCACGGCGGCCAGCGCCGCGGCCGCGCCCTCGAGCGCGGCCCGGGCGGCGCGGCAGCCGTCGCAGGCCTCGAGGTGCGCGAGCGCCCGGTCGCGCTCGTTGGCGTCGAGCTCGCCGTAGGCCAGGAGCGGCAGCCGCTCCTCCGTCCACTCGCAGGCGGGTGTGGTCACCGTTCCCCTCCCCCGGCGCGCGCGCCGACGGCCTCGAGCACCTCGGCCCCGAGGCTTGTCCGCAGGTTCCTGAAGGCCTGGTGCAGGGTCGACTTCACCGTCCCCAGCGCGCAGCCGCGGATGTCCGCGATCTCCTTCAGGCTGAACCCCTCGTAATGTCGCAGGGCCACGATCGCCCGCTGCCCCGGCGGCAGCCCCTCGATCGCGGCCTTGATCTGGCCGACGAGCGCCGACTGGTCCGCCGCCGCGAGGCCCTCGTCGGCGCGGTCCTCCTGGACGTCGGGCTGCTCCTGCGCGCGGCCCTCCCAGGCCTTGCGCTCGCGCCCGCGGCGCCGCAGCCCGTCGATCGCCAGGTTCGTGACGATGCGGAAGGCCCAGGAGCCGAAGCGCGCCTCGCGGTCCCAGGAGCCGATCGCCGCGTGGACCTTCACGAACGCGTCCTGCACGACGTCGAGCGCCTCGTCGGGGTCGCCCAGGATGCGGTAGGCCACCCGGTAGAAGCGCTCCTGGAACAGGTCGACCAGGGCGGCGAACGCCTGCGGGTCGCCGTCCTGGAAGGCGAGCGCGAGCGCGTCGCCGCGCTCGCGCAGGTCGGTGCCGGCGTCCGCCTGGCTCACTCGCGTCGTCCCCCGTGCTGCACCGCGCGCTCCCGCACGCCCCCCAGGACGCGCGGCCCGGGGCGAGGGTTTACCGCGACTCCAGCGCCGCGAGCTGCTCCTCGAAGGCCCGGCCCGGCCGGAACACGACCGCCACGCGCTCCGGGACGATCAACACCTCGCCGGTGCGAGGGTTACGCGCCTTGCGCGGGCGGCGGCTCTTGAGCTCGAACACGCCGAAGTTCCTGAGCTCCACCCGCCGCTCCTCGACGACCGTGTCGACGATCGCCTCGAGCAGGAGCTGGATCACCTCGCTGGCCTGCGACTGCGTGAGGGCGGTCCGCTCGGCGATCGACTTCACGATCTCCCGCTTGGTCGTCATCCCTGCGCCCCCGAGGGCGACGACCATACATCACGATGGCCGGCCGGAGCGGCCCTGAAAACGACGGGGCCCCGCGCGGCGACGCCGCGCGGGGCCCGGACTCGACGTTTCGTGCCGGAGGAGAGGTCGCCAGCCAGCGAGGTGGCCGCACGGCGCGGCGCACCCGGAGCGCAAGGATCAGACGAGCGAAGGCGCGGAGATCGTCCCGTTCGGCGCCCGCGGTCCCTCACGAAAGGAGGCGACCGGGTGGGCAGAGGTCAGAGACCCCGGATCGGACGCGACCGGCCTTCGCCGCGGCCCGCTCGCCTCGCGGCGAACGACCACGGATCAGACGGACTCTCGGACACTACCTGGAGCGGCTGACGCTCACTCGTCCAGCATCACCAAGGCGTGGTTCAGATCCACCTCCCCAGCGCAGGGCCCCCACCGTGAGCGGGCGAGCGCCCCTCACGCGGCGAGAGCGTTGGCGAAGCGGCCGCCGACCCGGAGTTCACGAACGAACGACGGGTGGTGATGGGCGAGTCCCTGGTGAACGCCCGCGTACACCGCTCACCGCTCTCGAGGACGAGAGGGGCGAGGGCCGCAGCGGCAGAGGTCGGAGACCCCAGATCGGACACGCCCGCACCGGGAAGCAGAGGCGATCAGGCCGGCTCCCGGACGCTTCGCGAGAGACACGCACGTGGGCTCGTTACGCACCTCCTGTCGCGAGACAGGGGGACTCGACGCGTCCCCACCTCCTGTATGGCAGCGTCCTCTGGCCGTGTCAAGGAACGCTGCGAGGCAGGGACTTACGTCAGCGCGCCGGCCGCTTCAGGTAGAAGTAGACGAGGTTCGGCCGCGCGCGGTCCATCTGCACGAGCTCCCAGCCCTCGCGCCCGAGCACATGAAGGACGTGCTGGTGGAAGTCGGGCTCGGCGCGCTGCGGGTCGTTGTTGTTGGCGCGCAGGATCTCGAGGTAGTCGGCCTTGTCGCGGTAGTCGACGGGGTCCATGCGGAAGACGCGATGCTCCCACGCGCGCGGCGCGCCCTGCGCGCCGGCAGGTCGCCAGGGCAGGAGCAGGAGCGCGACGGCGAGGGCCGCGAGCAGCGGCCAGGCGGCGAGGGCGCGCGGCGTGGTCATGGTCCCCCCTCCGGCTAGCCGAACTGGATCCCCTGCGCGAGCGGCAGGGAGGTCGAGTAGTTGATCGTGCACGTCTGCCGGCGCATGTAGGCCTTCCAGGAGTCGCTGCCGGCCTCGCGGCCGCCGCCGGTCTCCTTCTCGCCGCCGAACGCGCCGCCGATCTCGGCGCCGCTCGTGCCGATGTTCACGTTGGCGATCCCGCAGTCGCTGCCGGCGGCCGAGAGGAAGCGCTCGGCCGCGCGCAGGTCGCGCGTGAACACGGCGCTCGACAGGCCCTGCGGCACGGCGTTGTTCACCGCGATCGCCTCGTCGACCGACTCGACCTCGATCGCGTAGAGCACGGGCGCGAAGGTCTCCTCGGCGACGATCGGCATGTCGCGGTGGGCGCGCACGACCGTCGGCTCGACGAAGTAGCCCCTGGCGCAGGCGCCCTGCGTGTAGCGCCCGCCGCCGGTGAGGATCTGCCCGCCCTGCTCCCGGGCGAGCTCGAGGGCGCGCATCATGTTCTCGACCGCGCCGTGGCGGATCAGCGGCCCGCAGAGCGTCCCCTCGGCCAGCGGGTCGCCGATCGGCACCTGCTTGTAGGCCGCCGTGAGGCGCTCGAGGAAGGCGCCGGCCACGCCCTTCTGCAGGAGGAGCCGGCGCGCCGTCGTGCAGCGCTGCCCGGCCGTGCCGACGGCGGCGAACAGGACCGCGCGCAGGGCCAGGTCGAGGTCGGCGTCGTCGAGGATCGCGATGGCGTTGTTGCCGCCCAGCTCGAGCAGGCTGCGCCCCATGCGCTGGGCGACCACGCCGGCGACCTTGCGGCCCATGGCGCACGAGCCCGTGGCCGAGATCAGCGGCACGCGCCGGTCGGCGACCAGCCGGCTGCCGACGGCGTCGACGGGCCCGATCAGGAGCCCGCAGGTGCCCTCGGGCGCGCCGCTCCGCTGCAGGACGTCCTGCACGATCCGGTGCACGGCCAGCGCCGTGAGCGGCGTCATCTCGGACGGCTTCCACACGCAGGTGTCGCCGCACACGAGCGCGATCATGGCGTTCCAGGCCCACACGGCGACCGGGAAGTTGAACGCGGAGATGATCCCGACCGGCCCGAGCGGGTGCCATTGCTCGTACATGCGGTGGCCGGGGCGCTCGGAGTGCATCGACAGGCCGTAGAGCTGACGCGAAAGGCCGACGGCGAAGTCGGCGATGTCGATCATCTCCTGCACCTCGCCCAGGCCCTCCTGCAGGATCTTGCCCGACTCGAGGCTCACCAGCCGCCCGAGGGCGTCCTTGTGGCGGCGCAGCGCCTCGCCGATCTGCCGCACGACCTCGCCGCGCCGCGGGGCCGGCCACTCGCGCCACACCGGGAACGCGTCGACCGCCAGCTGCATGACCTGGTCGTACTCGGCGGCGCCCGCGCCGCGGACGACGGCCATCGTCTCGCCGCGCGCCGGGTCGATCGAGGGCAGCTCTGCCCCGCGCGTGTCGATCAGCTCCTTGACCGTGGCGGCGCCCGGGTTCGAGGCGGCGAGCCCGAGCTGCTCGAGGACGGCGTAACGGTCAGTCATGGCGTGAACCTCCGGAGAGGCGCGAGGCTACCACGGACTGGAGGAGAGGGCGGTCGGCCGCCGTCCTCCCGCCACCTGGACGATGGTTCACAACAGAGGAGCAGAGGAAGCAGAGCCCTCTCCGCAGGCCGGCTCGACGGGAGCCCTCGAGGCCGCGACGGCCGCGCGCGCGGCGAGTCGACGTGGGCGCCCTCGCTCGAGACGGCCTCGCAGGGCAGGAGGTCCGTCATCCTCACGAAGCACGCCATCAGGGCGACCGAGACGGCCGCTGGAGCCGCGTTCACGGCCCCGACGTCGCCGTGTCCGGGCCCCTTCCGCCAGCGACGAGAGGGCATGGAAGTCCCTACCTCTCGTCCCATCGAGCGGGATGGGCATTCTCTGCCTTGCGTCAGCATCGAGAGGATGCGCTCGAGGGGGCGACACCCCGACAACCAAGGTGCAGGGCCGAAGCGAGGAGGGCGACCAGGCGGGTCGCGACCTGGGGGCGCCCGGGGAGCTCTCGCGGCGGGTCTCCCGGTCGGGCGACCTCTGCTCCCTCTGCTCCTCTGTGGTGAACCTTCTTCCCCGCCCTCAGGTCCCCAGGCGCGCCAGGAGCTGGTTGGCCTGCGAGTGGCTCGGCTCGAGCGCCCGCGCCCGCTCGAGCGCCTCGCGCGCCAGGCCCTGGTTGCCCTGGGCGAGCATGAGCTCGGCGTAGCGGGCGTAGATCGCCGCCGCCGAGCGGAAGGCGCTGCGCTGGTCCTCGGCGCGCGCCAGGTCGTAGAGCGCCTCGGCGTCGTCCTGCCGCAGCTGGACGGCGCGCCGCAGGTCGCGCGCGGCGTCCTCGTAGAGGCCCGCCCGCAGGCACATGGCGCCGATGAGCTTCCAGCCCAGCTGCGCCTCGTCGACGTTCCCCGCCCGCTCGGCCATGGCCGCCAGCCCGCGCCGCGAGTCCATGTCGAACGGCGCCACGGCCAGCGCGTCCTCGTAGGCCTCCCGCGCGTCCGCCGGCTGCGCCTGGGCCAGGGCCCGCTCGGCCAGCTCGCGCAGCGTGCGCACGGCCCGCTCGGTCTGGTTGAGCGCCAGGTGCGTCTCGGCCAGGCGCCGCCGCACGTCGAGCCGGTCGGGCGTCAGCTCGACGATCCGCCGCAGCGGCTGGAGCATCTCCGGCGGCGGCGCCTCGCCCTGCGCGGGCTCGAGGCTGCGGGCCATGCCCTCGTAGCGGGAGACGGCCAGGTCGAGCTGCTCGTTCTCCACGTAGGCCTTGGCCAGCCACTCCCAGGCCGGCGTCGACGACGGCTCGAGCTCGACGATCGACTCGTAGACCTGGATGAGGAACGACCAGTTGATCGAGTTGGCGATCAGCCCCGAGCGGTAGAGCGTGTCGGCCAGCCGCCGGTACTCGCGCACGGCGTCGTCGGTCGAGCCCATCTTGGCCAGCGTCTGGGCCAGCCGCAGGTGGGCGTCTAGGTTCTCGCTGTCGATGTCCAGGATCCGGTAGTAGACGGCCACCGCCTCGTCGGGCCGCTCCTCGTCGAGCAGGACCGAGGCGAGGTCGTCGAGCCGCCCCATGGCCTGGATCATGTCGTCCTCGGCCAGGTGGAGCTGCGCCAGCCGCTCGAGCGCCGGCTTGTCGGTCGGCGCCAGCTCGAGCAGCTCCTGCAGCAGCGGCGTCAGCGCGTCGGGCTTCAGCCCCAGCCCCTCGGCCGTGGCCACGAGCGTGCGGTACTCGATCGCCGCGTCGCGCTCGAGCCCGCACTCGATGAGCAGTCGCGCCAGCCGGCGCCGCAGCTCCAGGTCCTCGGGCGCCAGCTCGAGCGCGTCGCGCAGGGCGGAGATCGCCAGGTCGCGCCGGTCGAGCCGCGCGCAGCGGTCGGCGACGGCGATCCAGCGATCGAGCGCCTCCTTGTTGCGCCCGAGCCGGTGGTAGGCCAGCGCGATGCGCCGGTAGAGGTCGAGGTGCTCGAGCCCGCGGTCGGCGGCGAGCTCGTAGACGTGCAGCGCCTTCTCGTAGTCCTCGTCGCGCTCGGCCTCGACGCCCACCTTGGCCAGCTCGGCCGGCTCGAGGATCGTCAGGTGGCCGGCCTTGACCAGGTCGGCCAGCGCGCGCAGCGCCTCGATCGTGTTCAGCGGCGACTGCTTGGCGATCTCGTAGGCCGAGCGGTAGCCATCGATCAGCAGCGCGACGCGCCGGTCGACGAGCCCCTCGGGCAGCCCGCCGGGCGGCGGCGCGAGCACGTCGTGCTCGTGCGGGATCACGCTGCGCACGAGCTCCCACTCGTCGGCGCGCCGCGCCGCCTCCATGAGGATGCTCATGCCCGAGATGTTCAGGCGCAGCTCGGTGTCCTCGGGCGCGAACACCGCCGGCAGCGGCGGGTCGCCCGGGTGGAAGCGCACGTCGAGGTTCTTCCAGGTGAACAGGTCGAAGATGTCCTCGCGCGCCTGGAAGTGCAGGGCCTTCTGGATCGAGTCGCGGTCGACGAGGCCCAGCTCGACCAGCACCTCGCCCAGGCGGCGGCCCGTGCGCTCGTGGTCGACGAGGGTCATGACGTAGTCGGCCTCGTCGATGAGCCCCAGCTCGTAGAGCGCGCGCCCGAGGATCACCTGGGAGTGGTCCATCTTGCGGTGCTGGACCAGACCCTCGCGGAAGAACAGGAAGCAGCGGCGGCTCGTCCCCGAGACGACCTCGAGCGTGCCCAGCCAGCGCTTGTTCTGCAGCGACTGGATGATGTCCGGGAGCTCGATGATCGGGGCCGTCTCGCTCATGGGCTCCCCGTCATCGTCGCGATCTTCATCGACGCGATCATCATCGATGCGATCGGCGGCGCTCGCGTGACTCGACCGGACTCGCTCATGGACGCGGCGTCACCTGCGCGCCCGCACGGGCGCTGCTCGTGTCTCCGAGACCCTTGGCCTGTTGGACCTTAGCAGCGGCAGGCGGGCGGAGCAAGGTGTGCGGACCCGAGCGGGATCCGAGCGCGCCGAGGGGCCCACTCACCCGGCGGCGCGCGCGGTCGTCAGAGGACCTCGGCCTTGAAGGTCGTGAGGCTGACCCTCACGGTGCGGAAGAAGTCCTTGACCCGGGCGACGGTCACGCCGCCGCTGAGCTCGAGGTCGAGCTCGAGCACCGGGTCGCCGTCTCCGTCGATGTAGGCGCGGGAGAAGCCCTTCTCCCGGTTCCACCGGTTGACGCCCTCCAGCGTCGCGCTCGTGCCCGACCAGGCGAAGCGGGCCAGGATCGACGTCTTCCGCTGGCTGGTGATGACCAGGCACCGCGTCCCCTCCATGGAGAAGAGGAGGTCGTCGTCCTCGTCGACCGTGATCCCCGCGTACCCCTCGACGGCCAGGATCGCCTTGACCTCCTCGCCCGTCAGCGTCCCGACGACCCGCTGGTCCCCGCGGGCGTCCTGCGCCGCGGCGCTCAGGAGCGGCGCCGCCGCGAGCAGGGACGCGCTCAGCGCCAGCGCCAGCCACCCGCTCCACGATGCGAAGACACGTCGTGCCACGGCCTCACCCCCTCTCGGCGGCCTTCTGGCGCGCCGGCGTCGAAGTCTATGAGGCGGCCCGCCCGCCTTCCAGGCCCCACCAGGGGACGGCTCAGGGCCGCAGGTCGCCGTCGCGCCGCGCGAGCTGGTAACGCGCCCCCTTGCGCTTGCCCAGGCGGACGAGGATCCCCTGGTCCACGAGCTCGGCGAGGTCGCGCAGCCCGGTGCGCTCGGAGACGCCGACCATGGCGCAGAACTCGCGGTTGGTCACGGCGACGGCGCCGCCGCCGGCGCCCGAGAGGTGCTCGAGGACCTGCCGCTGGCGGCGGTTGAGGGCCACGCCCTGGAAGGCGTAGGTCCGCTGGTAGGCCGGCAGGCGGGCCTGCGCCGGGGTCGGGGCGGCGGGCGGCGCGTCGACGAGGAGGCGCGAGGCGCCGATGACCTCGTCGGGCTCGAGCACGCAGGCGCGCTCGAGCACGTTGCGCAGCTCGCGCACGTTGCCGGGGAACGGGTGGCGCAGGAGCACCTCGAGCGCCTCGGGCGAGAGGCGCCGGCGCGGCTCGCCGCGCTCGCGGCTCACGCGCTCGAGGAAGTGCTCTGCCAGGCGCGGCAGGTCCTCGCGGCGCTCGCGCAGCGGCGGCAGCTCGATGCGCAGGACGTTCAGCCGGTAGAACAGGTCCTCGCGCATCTTGCCCTGCTGGCTGAGCGCCCGCAGGTCGAAGTGGCTGGCGGAGATGATCCGCACGTCGACCTTGACCAGGGCGCGCCCGCCGACCGGGCGCAGCTCCCCCGTCTCCAGGACGCGCAGCAGCTTGGCCTGCATGTCGAGGCTCATGTCCCCGACCTCGTCCATGAACAGCGTGCCGCCGTGGGCCAGCTCGAACAGGCCCTGCCGGTCGCGGTCGGCGCCCGTGTAGGAGCCCTTGAGCGCGCCGAACAGCTCGCTCTCGAGGAGCGTGTCGGTCACCGCAGAGCAGTTGAAGGCCACGAACGGCCCGTCGCGCCGCGGGCTGGCCTGGTGCAGCGCGCGGGCCACGAGCTCCTTGCCCGTGCCGCTCTCGCCGTGGATCGTCACCGGCGCGGTCGTGCGCCCGTAGCGCTCGATGAGGCGATGGACGGCGCGCATGGGCGGGCTGTCGCCGATGATCGCCGCGGCCGCGCCGGCCGAGCCGGCGTCGTCGGGGGGAGCGCGCCACGCGCGCGGCGCCAGCGCGCCATCGGCGACCGGCGCGGCGGCGGCGACCGGCGCCGCCGGCCGCGACGACGGCAGCGTCGTCAGGCGCGACCTCCGGCTCGGCGGCCGGGGCGGCCGGGCCCGGGCCGGGCAGGCGGGCCGGGCGGCACGGGCGCGGCCGGCCTCGGCCGGCGCGTGGGCGCGCTCGATCCCCACCGCAGCGAGGCGGGCAGCCCGAGCGCCAGGCGGGCCGCCCGGCGGCCGCGGCCGCCGCCCGCTCGGCGCCGGCCTCGTCGGGGCGGTGCTCGGCCGCAGGCCTCGGCCTGCGCCGTCGACGCGCCAGGAGCCAGGAGCGCCACGTCGCCCAGGCGCCGCGCCGTGTCCTGCGCCGCGGGGAGGGCGGGGTGAGCGCGTCGGCCGGCCAGTCGGGCTCGTCGCCGCGCGGGTCGAGGCACAAGGCGCCGGCGGCCCGCAAGCGCGCGGCCGACCGCGCGCCGCTCGGCCAGCGGCTCCGACAGCCCGGCGTCGCCGGCGCGCGCCACGTCGGCGCGCCGCGTCGGCGTCGCCGAGCGCCAGAGTCGAGGAAGGCGCGCTTGAGGCGCAGGGCGCCGCGGCGCACGGGCAGGAGGCGCGGGTCGTCGATCGCCCGGTCGAGGGCGTCCGCGCGTGCCCCCAGCGCCCGCGGGCGGCCTCGAGCACGGCGCGCGCCTCGAGGCGCAGGGCCCGCGCCAGGCCAGGACCGCCGGCGCCGGCGCGCTTCCGGCGCGCACCCGCCCGCAGCGGCCGTCGCGCGCGCGGCGATGCCCACCGCGCCTGCTGCGGGTCGCCGGCGCGGGCGGCCAGCGCCGTGGCCAGCGTCGCCCGAGCCAGGCGCGCCGCCGCGCCGCAGCGCCTCGGGCAGCGGCGGCGGCCCGGCCGGGCTGGGCAGGCGCGCCGTCTCGAGCAGCGCGGCGGGGCCCGCCGGGGCGGCCGGTGGCGAACTCGAGCGCCTCGACCGCCAGCGCCGCCGCGTCGCCGTTGCCGAGGCTCGCCTGCAGCGCCATCGACCGGGCGGTCGCCGCCAGCGCGGCGCGGACGTCACCCGTCTTGCGCCACAGCTCGGCGAGGTCGAGCTCCGACTCGCCCACGCGCCCCGGGTCGCCCAGCGCCCGGCGCAGCCGGCGCGCGCGCAGGAAGGCGCCCAGCGCCGCGCGCGTGCGCCCCTGGGCCAGGCGCGTCGTGCCGAGCTCCGACCAGGCGGCGCTCTCGATCATGACGTCGCCGGCGGCCCTCGCGACCTCGGCCGCCTGGGCCAGGCTGCGCGCGGCGCCGCGCAGGTCGCCCAGCGCGCGGCGCACGCGGCCGACGTTGGTGAGCGCCCGGCAGATCACCGCGCCCTGGCCGAGCCGCTCGGCGATGTCGAGGGCGCGCTCGAGCGCCGCCTCGGCGCGGCGCAGCTCGCCCTGCATGCGGGCGACGAGCCCCAGGTTGTTCCACAGCCCCGCGAGGACCGGGAGGTCGCCCGTGCGCTCGCAGCGGGCCAGCGCGTCGCGGAAGCGCTCCTCGGCGCCGGCCATGTCGCCGAGGTAGTAGGCCAGGTTGCCGAGCGCCCGCAGGCAGTGGACGGCGCCGTCGTGGTCGCCGGCGGCGTCGAGGCGCGGCAGGAGCGCCTCGAGCCGCGCGCGGGCCGCGTCGTAGCGGGTGCGGTCCAGCGACAGCACCCAGGCGTTGGCCTCGTCGACCTCGAGGCGCGCGTAGAGGGCGGGGTCGCGGTCGCGCTCGAGGGCGGCCTTGGCGCGCGCCAGCAGGCGCGCCGCGCCGGCGTGGTCGGAGAGCTGGGTCAGGGCGCGCGCCTCGAGCGCCAGGAGGCGCGCCAGCGTCGGCCCGGCGTCGTCGACGCCGGCCGCGCCGGGCTCGAGCAGGCGCGCGCGTCGAGCGCTCAGGCGCCTCGCGCGTGCGCCCCTCCATATGGCGACCTCGCCCGAAGCTCGGTGCGCGCGGGCGGCCTCGAAACACTGCGCCAGCTCGGCCAGCCTCGAGCGCCGCGCGGGCCGCCGCGAACGCGCCGCGCGCGCGCCCAGGCGCGCCGCCAGCTCGCGGCGCACTCGCGCGCCGGGGCCCGGCGCCATGAACCGACCGCGCCGGCGAGAGCTCCTCGGGCGCAGGGTCGCCCGGGGCCGCCGCGAGGGGCCGCCTCGGCCGCCCCATCGAGGCGCGCCTGGGCCGGGCGCGCGCGCTCGCCCCGCCGACAGGGCGCCCCCGAGCGCGGCGAGGGCGCCGGCGTAGGCGCGCGGCCCGGCTCCTCGCGCAGGAGCGCGCGTGAGCCCGTCGCGCAGGTCGTAGGCGGGGCCGTCGTGGCGCCGCAGGAGCCCGGCGGCGAGGAGCGCGCGCAGGCGCTCGGCGTCGGCGAGCGCCCCAGCGCAGCGGCGGGCACGGGGCGGCCGACGACCACCAGCGCCTCGAGCAGCGGGCGGGCCTCGAGGGCCGCCGCGGCCGGGCGGGCGCGCGCGGCCCTCCCTGCAGCGACGCGGGCGGCCCGCCGCCGCGGCGGTAGGCGCGAGCGAGGCTCGACCAGGAGCGACGGGTCGCCCCGCGCCGAGCTGCCAGCCGCGCGACGTCGTCGGCCCCGCCGACGCGCCCCCTCGGGCACGAGCGAGCGCACCAGCGCGGCCGCGTGCGCCGGCGACAGCGGCCCCAGGCGCACCCGGCGCCGGGGCCAGCGGCGCCGCGAGCGCGCGCAGGAGCGGCTCGCCACTGCTCGGAAGCTGGCGGCCGCGGCGACGACGGCCAGGGCGCCGCCGGCGCGCCGGGCGCCTGCGCGGCACCGGGCGACGTGCAGGAGGAGGGCCGGCGGGCTCGCCAGGAGGTGCGCGTCGTCGATCAGGAGCGCCTGCGCCGACTAACCGCGCCGCCAGGGCCAGGAGGCCACGCGCGACCCGCTCCCAGCCGGCGAGCGCCTGCGCCGAGGCCGGCCAGCGCCTCGGCCGCCGGGGCCAGCGCGTCGTCCGCGACCCGCGGCCTGCCGGCAGGCGGCCTCGACGGCGGCGCGCCACGGCTCGAACGGTCGCCGCCGCCGAAGGCCTGCCGGCGCGGGACGAGCACGCCGCGGCGCGGGCTGCGCAGCCTCGGCCAGGGGCGCGATGCGTCCGAGGCCGGTCGCGGCGGCGAGCACCCACGAAGGGCGGCGGCCCGCCCAGGGCCGCTCGCGCGCGGCGCGCCCGGCGGCCAGCGCCTCGGCCTCGTCGACGGCCGCGGCGATCGCCTCAGCGCGTCGTCGCGCCCGACGAAACGCGGCTCGAGCGCCGCGTCGCCGCCGCCGTCGGCGGGGGCCTGGCCGAGCGCCTGGGCGAAGGCCGCGCGGGCGGCCGCGGCGCTGGCCGGGCGCGCGCGCGGGTCGTCCTCGAACAGGTCGGCGATCGCCCGCTCGAGCGCGCCGGCAACAGGGTCGGGGCGCAGGAGCGCGAGGCGGGCACGAACACCAGCCGGTCGGGCGGGCGGCCGGTCGCCGCCTCGTAGAGGCACGCGCCAGCGCGTAAGAGGTCAGCGCGCGCGTCGCCCTCGCCGCCACTTGCCTGACCTCGGGCGCGACCGGGGCTCACGCCCGTGTCCGCCGCCGCGCCCACGCCAGGAGCTTGGCGCCGCCGGGGGCGAGGACGACCTGCTCGGGCGCGAGCCGGCTGCCGGAGGCCGAGCGTGCGCCGCCTCGAGCGCCGCGAGAGGTCAGGGCCAGGCCGCCCAGGCGCGCGGCGTCGAGGCGCTCGGCGGCGGCGATCAGGGCGCGCAGCGTGCGGCCGCGCAGGGCCTCGAGGGCCACGTAGGGGCGGCCGACGAGCGGCCCCGGGCCGCGGGCCACGCGCCCCCAGGCGCGCACGCGGGCGATGTTCGGGTGCTCGAGCCCCGCCAGGAGCGCCGGGTCGCCCAGGGCAGCGTCGGGGCGCTCGCGGTCGAGGAGCAGGAGCGCGGCGTCGGCGCCCGCCGCCTCGTCGCGGGCCTCGAGGACCTCGCCCCACCCGCCGCGCGTGAGCGCCGCGCCCACGCGCCAGCGCCCGTCGACGAGCTCGTCCAACGCGACCTCCCTGCCGTGGCGGAATTATCGTCCGGGGGTCCGACACACGCCATGCTCCTCCTCTCTGCCCGGCGGGTGTGCTATTCCTGTCGGTGATGATCGTCTCGACGCCGTCCGCGATGCTCTGGCGCGAGCTGGTGGACAGCCGCACGAACGACTACGTGCGCCGCTGGATGCGCCACTTCCCCGGGATCCGGGCCACGTGCATCGAGCAGTGGATCCAGGACCTCGTGGCGGCGTCGGTGCCCACCTGGGTCCACCCCCTCAGCGCCGCCGAGCGCGACCTGCTCGTCGACGAGCACTGGCGGCGCGTCACGGAGCGGCCGGGCCACGAGCCGGAGGAGTTCGAGGCGATCGTCGAGGCGCTGGAGAAGGACATCCTCGAGGCCCAGGAGGTCTCGAACGTGGGCGCCGCCTTCGTGCGGCTGGGCTCGCGCGCGCCGCTCGACAGCCCCCTGCTGCTCGAGGGGTCGCTCCAGGTCGACGCCGGCGCGGAGGCGCTCGAGGTGCTCCTCCAGAGCGAGCGCGTGTTCGACGACCTGTGCTTGATGCAGGAGTGCGGCTACGTGCCGTCGATCGTCGTGCGCCCCTGGCTCGACCTGCCGCCCGGGACCGAGCTGCGGGCGTTCATCCGCCGCCGCGAGCTCGTCGGCCTGTCACAGCGGCAGGTCGACGCCGTGCAGCCCGAGCTCGTGGCCCGCGCCCCGGAGCTCGAGGAGGCCGTGCGCCGGCGCTGCGCGGAGCTGGCCCCGCGCTGGCCGCTCGACGACCTCGTGGCGGACTTCGTCATCGAGGACGAGGCGGCCATGCTCACCGACCTGCACCCGCTCCTCGACTGGACCGATGCCGGGCTGTTCTCCTGGGAGCAGCCGTTCGAGCGGTACAAGTTCCGCTACCTCCACTGAGCTCGGGCGCCCGTCCGGGCCCGGAACCCCGCTCGCGGAGCGGCCAGCCCCCTGCGAGGGCGCAAGTTGCGCCGGGGGCGGCGCCGGCCGGAGGCCGGTGCAAGAAGCGGCCCTGCCGGGTCGTCTATCCCTGCGACCAGGGCTCGACCCAGGCGGAGGCTTGCCCCGGCCTGCCCCCGCCTGCCGTTGACATCGTCCGACGTCCGCGGCTACGATCCCGCCTCGGTCCTGACTGCTGGTCCAAACCGCTGGGAGGTCGTCCTTTGCGAGTCAACAGCCCCCGCCGCGGCTTCACGCTGATCGAGCTGCTCGTCGTCATCGCCATCATCGGCGTCCTGGCGACCCTCCTCCTCTCGGCGATCTTCGGCGCCAAGAGCAAGGCCAAGATCGGCGTGGCCAAGAGCGAGATCCGCTCCATCGAGGCGGCGCTCTCCATGTACCGCGGGGACCAGGGCCGCTTCCCGCGCCTGGCCCTGCGCCCGACCGACGGCCAGCTGGGCAGCGCCAACCACGACGCGTGGCGCGACGACTCGCCGGCCCTCTACGCCGCGCTCCGCAACCGCCCGACGGTGGCGCTGGGCGGCGGCCAGGGCTCGCCCTACCTCGACTGGAAGGCGGAGAACGTCGGCTACCTCGACGCGAACTTCGTCCGGCCCGACAACATGGGCCAGAACCACGCGGGCGGCCTGCCCAACCCGACCGGCGTCACGCCGCTCGAGCCGGCGAACTACGACCGGCTGACGGTCGCGGCGTTCCAGCAGCAGTTCGCCCCGAACCCGAACCTGACCGGCGCCCGCTTCCTCGTCCTGCTCGACCCGTGGGGCAACCCCTACCACTACCGCGAGTGGGCCTCGGTCCGGCAGAGCGTGAAGGACCAGTTCATGGCCGGGACCGGCTCCCACAACCGCACCACGGCCTTCGACGTGGCGCGCCGCCAGGGCCAGGTGCCGGTGAACCCGGCGCGCGACGCCATCCACAATCCGGACGCGTTCGACATCTGGAGCAACGGTCCCAACGGGATCAACGAGTTCGGCGCGCCCGAGTCGGACGACGTCACGAGCTGGAGCCAGTGATGCTGGCCACGCTGCACGACGCCGCGCGGCGCGCCCGACCCGGTCGGGCGCGGGGCTTCACGCTCATCGAGGTCCTCTGCGTCATCGCGATCATCGGGATCCTGGTCGCGCTGCTCGCGTCGGGCCTGAGCTCCGCCAAGACCAAGGCCAAGGACAAGGCCACGCGGGCCCTGGTCGGCAAGGTCAAGACGGCGCTGGAGAACTACTTCAGCGAGTTCCGCGACTACCCGCCCGACGGCTACGACAACGAGACCGGCGACGCCGCGTTCGTCAACAACCAGGGGATCGAGGTCGGCTACGGGGTCAACCCGCGGCGCCGCCTCAAGGGCTCGGCCCTGCTCATGTACTTCCTCTGCCGGCCGCTGGTGAAGGTCACCAACATGGGGCCGCCGCCCGGGCCGGGCGAGCTGCTCGACGAGCGCAACCTCGTCTACACGCCGGTCGGGCCGTTCATGCCCATGAGCGGGACGGCGAACTACTCGCGGCCGCGCATAGGGACCGGCGCCAACGAGCGCCCGTTCGACCCCGGCTTCGTGTGGAGCGGCGGCCCGAACGCGATCCAGTTCTGGGACGCGCCCGGCAACGGGCGCTGGTGCGAGCTGATCGACGGCTACTACCGGCCGCTGTGCTACGACAAGGTGAAGACGGCGGACATCAAGTACTTCCAGCCGGACCGCTTCCACAACTGGGGCGCCTCGGCGGCGGGCAAGGGCATGCAGGTCCACCCCGACCAGGAGTACCTGCTCAACGAGATGCCGGTCCTCGACTCCGAGGAGAGCATCTGCCCGACGGACGAGCACAACCGGACGCTGCCGCTGTCCAACCCGCACACGTTCCACTGCGACCCGCGCTTCCGGCCCGGGTTCTCGCCCGACGGCTGCAGCCCGCTGAGCCTGACCGTCGGCACGAACACCTCGCACGCCCCGCGGAACGTGGGCGGGTACGACCTGTGGTCGTTCGGCCAGTCCTACACCAACCCCCGCGACGACATCACGAGCTGGGGAGAGTGAACATGCGCGCGCGGCGTCTGGCCTTCACGCTCATGGAGCTGCTGGTGGTGATGGGGATCATCCTCGTCCTCACCGCCATGTCGCTCCCGGCGATCTCGAAGTTCATGGACGGGCAGTCGCTCCACCAGAGCGGGCGGATCCTGCAGAGCGCGTTCAACGACGCGCGGCGCGCGGCGATCACGCAGCGCACCAAGCAGTACCTCGTCTTCTTCCGCGACCCGCACCCGACCTCCGGCGAGATGCGCTACGGGATGCGGCGCTACCGCGACAAGTTCGGCTACGAGGGCGACGCGCACTACCTGCTCCCGAGCGTGCAGTTCGACATGGGGACCGGCGGCGGGTCCATGACGCTCCCGCCCCCGCCGCTCCCGCCGGGCGCGGTCGGGCGCACGCGCGGCATGCACCTGCCCGTGTTCCAGCCGCTCCCCGACGAGACCAACGGCGCCCTGTTCCAGGGCAACGTGAAGTCGCCGAACACGTCGGGCAACATCCTGTGGCTCGAGTTCCGCAAGGACGGCACGGTCGCCCTCATGGAGTCGGGCAGCCCGTCGGCCCAGCGCGAGCGGACGCCGAGCGGGGCCGCGGCCACGCTGTTCGACATCAACACCCCGTTCGAGGTGAACCAGGGCGTGTTCGACGACCTGGCCGACCTCGTCGACATGAACCTGCGCGACACCAGCGACTCGCAGAACGTGGACAAGCGCTGCTTCGTCGACCTCGACCCCAACACCGGGCGGCTCGCGATCCGCGTCGTCCAGCCCGTGAGGCCCTGAGCCATGGCCGTCGATCACATCCGTGCGGAGGGAGGCCACGTGGTCCTGAGGAGCGCGCGCCGCGCCGGCTTCACGATCCTCGAGATCCTCATCGCCATCGTCGTGCTCGTCCTGGGGATCACCGGGATCATCGCCCTGTTCCCCACGGCGATCGAGTCGGGCAACAAGACGGTCGAGGACAGCTACGCGGCCGCGATCACGCAGTCGGTCGGCGACTCGCTGACCGTCGGCCTGCGCGAGAGCCGCTACCGGACGCAGGGGCTGGCCGGCGGGCGGCAGTACACCTACTTCGTGTTCAACCACGACGGCGTGCTCGACCAGGCGCCGCTCAACCCGCAGGACTTCACCGCGGCCTCGGGCGGCACGGCCCAGAAGCAGGGCGCGCTCTGGCGCCGCGACTACTGCGTGATCCTGCCCCAGGGGCCGCCGGGCAACCGGAGCGCCCCGGCCGAGCCGAACTTCATGTACCCCGTGCCCTCGATGGTCCTGGACAACGCGTCCGAGGCCCAGAAGGACGGGGACGCCGACGGCCTGAACCAGCGCAACGCGGGCCGGCTCGGCAGCGGCAACCTCGTCGACAACCTGGCGGTCACGTTCATGCGCCCCTCGTCGACGGGCGGCGCCCTCTCGCCGTGGGTCAGCCGCGTCTACAACCTCGGCCGCTACCGCGACCTGCCCGACGGCCAGGAGCTGCCCATGGGGCCGACCGGCACGCGCATGCAGAAGGGCGACATCCGCCTCGAGTACCGCGGCGACGCGATCGTCACCGGGGCGACGACCGAGGCCACGATCGCGCTCGACCCCTACCCCACCTACTCGTTCGCCTTCACGCTCCAGCGCGCGCGCGTGGACACCAACGGCGACGGTCGGCTCACCCAGGCGGACGACGAGTTCTCGAACTCGCTCTACACGCTGCGGGTGATGATCTTCAAGAACTTCGACCGGCTGGCGGCCCACGAGGCGCGGCCGGGCGCGACCGGCGACGTCTCGATCCCGCGCACGAACATCCGCATCCGCGAGTTCGTGACCCTGCTGGCCCTCTGAGCCGGCCGTCCATTCACCGCCGGGGCCGCGCGCGGCCCCTCCTTCGAGGAAGAGGCGCATGACCCGCCCTCAACGGCCCGCGGGCTTCACGCTCATCGAGCTCATGGTCGCCATGGCGCTGATGATGATCCTCACGGGGAGCGTCGTCTTCATCTTCATCCAGGCGCAGAAGATCTTCACGACCGTCAACGCGCGGGTCGAGGTCTACCAGTACGCGCGCTACGCGTTCGACCAGATGGAGCGCGACCTCGCCAACGTCGTCCGCACGAGCGACATGGAGTTCTTCGACGACCAGCCGCCCCCGGGCGGCCGGCCGGGGCGCTACGACCCGGGCGAGGAGATCCCGATCACGGGCGCGCGGGACAACCCGAGCATCTACAACCACTCGCTCACCATGCGGCAGCCGGAGGACTACACCGGCGTCGACGGGCAGCGCTACCGCCACGACTCCCTCTACTTCAAGAGCGTGACCGTCGCCGGGGGCCAGACGTCGGCGGCGCTGATCGAGTACGCGCTGGCCGACATCGACCGCGAGCGGCCTCGCCTGGTGAAGCGGCTCTGGCGGGTGACCGGCGTGGACGCCACGACGCCGACGCGGCCGAAGTTCCAGATCAACGGCTCGCCCGGCAACACGGCGCAGCCGATCACGCAGGACCTGTGCCTCTACACGATCGACGCGCGCTTCGAGCTGTTCGTGCGCAACCGGCGCCTGCCGCAGGTCGGCCAGTTCTACGAGACCCAGCAGCTCGTGGCGCCGCCCCGCATGGTCCCGGGCAACCGCTTCCCGTTCGAGCCGATCCGAAACGACTGGCAGCCGCCCGACTTCATGATCCAGACCTACTACGACCACCGGCACGAGCAGACGAGCTTCGAGCCCGACATGGGCATCTTCGACCCCAACGAGAACCGCCTGTTCCGCACCCGCCTGAACTTCTCGTTCCCCATGCTGCGCGAGGGCGACAAGATCTACATGTGGGGCGGCCACATGCCGATCCCGCGCGAGTACACGATCGACAGCTTCCGCCGGCCCGACGGCACGCCGTGGCTGCCGACCGACACGCCCGAGTCCATGCGCATCAAGTTCAAGGAGCCGCCGCCGGACTGGCCGCAGTCGCTCCCGCCGACGCAGCCGTTCGAGACCCTGTGGGACTGCTCGTGGGTGCCGCCGGCGATCCGCGTGACGCTCCGGATCAAGGACGCCAAGTCGCTGCAGACCCGCTCGGTGCAGCGCGTGTTCAAGGTCCTCACGAACTAGAGGGCCGGCCCGGCCCGTCCGAGGCAGCTGCCTGGCTCCTTTCCGGCCGGGCCTCTAGCTCAGCTCCCAGCAGCACCACGCCTCGGCCGCTCATTCGACTCGAATGAAGCCTGCTGTCAGACCCGCGTCGGGTGATGCGGAGAGGTCGGGTTCGTCCCTGGCTGGCGCGCAGGGAGCAGGTACCATGCTCGCCCCATGGGCGACGGCGACCTCGTCATCCGCACGCGCGGCCTGACCAAGGCCTACGGCGCCCGCTTCGCGGTGCGCGGCCTGGACCTCGAGGTGCCGCGCGGCTGCGCGTTCGGCCTCCTGGGGCAGAACGGCGCCGGCAAGACGACGACGATCCGCCTGCTGCTGGGCCTCGTGCGGCCGACCGCCGGCGACGCCCTCATCTTCGGCCGCTCGATCGCCGAGGAGCGCCTGGCGCTCCTGCCGCGGATCGGCTGCATGGTCGAGGGGCCGGCCTTCTACCCGTACCTGTCGGCGCGGCGGAACCTGAGCTGGCTGGGCGACATCGCGGGCGGCGTCGCGGCGGCGCGCGTCGACGAGTGCCTGGCCCGCGTCGGCCTCCTCGACCGCGGCGACGACCTCTACCGCGGCTTCTCCACCGGCATGCGCCAGCGCCTGGGGATCGCCGCCGCGCTGCTGCTCGACCCGGAGCTGGTGATCCTCGACGAGCCGGTCTCGGGCCTCGACCCGCCGGCGGTCCTCGTCGTGCGCCGCCTGATCCGCGACCTCGTCGAGCGCGAGGGCAAGACCGTCGTCGTCTCCAGCCACCTGCTGCACGAGGTCGAGGTCTCCTGCGATCGGGTGGCCGTGATCGACCAGGGCCGCGTCGTCGCCGCGGGCGAGGTGAAGGCCCTGCTCGACCCCGACCAGGCCTGGGTGGACGTGAGCACGCCCGACCCGGGGCGCGCGGCCGAGGTCGCCCGCGGCGTCGAGGGCGTGCGCTCGGTCGAGGCCCGGCCCGACGGGATCGCGGTCGGCCTCGAGGCCCAGCAGGCCGCGGCGCTCAACCGGCGCCTGGTCGAGGCGGGGCTCGAGGTGCGCGCCCTCGTGCCGCGCAAGCGCTCGCTCGAGGAGCTGTTCCACGAGCTGGCCGGCACGGCGCGCGTCGAGGCGGCGGAGCTGCGGTCATGACCGGACGCGTCCTGCGCCTCACGCGCTTCGAGCTGCGCAAGCTGGCCGCCCGGCGGCTGCCCGTCCTGGCCCTCGCGCTGGTCGTGGCGATCGCGCTCCTCGCCCCGTCGGTCGGGCGCGCCGTCGACACGGCCTCGTCGCTCATGAGCGGCAAGGGGGCCCAGGCCGCCGACAGCTGGAAGAACGGCTGGACGGCCATGGCGAGCGCCGTGTCGACGGCGCGGCTGTTCGTGTTCATCGTCGTCGTCGTCCTCGCCGGGAGCGCCGTGGCCGAGGAGGCCTCGCACGGCACGCTCAAGACGCTCTTCGTGCGCCCCGTGCGCCGCGTCGAGCTCCTCCTGGCCAAGGCCCTGGCCACGTGGGGCTGGGGGGCGCTCCTCCTGGTCGTGGCCGTCCTGGCCGCCATGCTGGGCGCCGAGCTGAACCTGGGCCTCTACGACGTCGCCGACCCGACCTTCGGCATCACGAAGCACACCTTCGGCACCATGCTGGGCTACACGGCGCTCGCCACGGTCGTCACGCTGGCGCCGCTCGCCGCCCTCACGGGCCTCGGGCTCCTGGCCTCGTGCCTCTCCGACCACCCGGGGCACGCCACCGGCGGCGCGATCGGCGCCCTGTTCTTCCTCTCCGGCCTGGCCGGCGTGGCGACCCACCCCGGCGTGCGCGACGCCATGTTCGTCACCTACTCGGCCATGCCGTTCGAGGTGGTCGACGCCCTGGCCAACCAGTTCGCGGGCGAGCGCGAGCGGCTGGCGCTCCCCGGCGTCGTCCAGGCGGTCGTCGTCAGCCTCGCCTGGGCGGTCGCCGGCTTCGGCGGCGCGACGTGGCTGCTCGGGCGGCGCGACATCGGCGGGTAGCCGGAACCCACCGCGAGGCCGGAACCCGACATCAATCGACGCAGAGGACGCAGAGGAGCCGCGGAGGCAGACCGTTGCCCCCTCTCTGCGTCTCCTCGGCTCCTCTGCGTCCATGAGCGTCCAGGACGTGGTGCTTCCTCCCCTGCTTGCGTCGCTCACCTTCCGCTTCGTACCCCCTCGCGTAGGATCGCCCGCCATGCGCCGACGCCTCCTCGCCGCCCCGGCCCTGGCCCTGGTCGTCCTCGGCTGGGGCGCCCTCCGCGCCCAGGACCCGGGCGTCCAGCTCCGGGTGTGGACCTTCCGCCTCCCGGGCACGGAGCTGGGCCTCGACGTCGCCGACATGAACGGCGACGGACGCAAGGACCTGGTGATCGCCCACATGACCGGCCCCCGGGGGCTCGGGCGCACGATCTCGGTCTACGAGCACGGCCCGCCCGGCGGGCCGCGCTTTCCCAGCGAGCCGACCTGGCGCGTGACCGTCCCGGCCGACGCCTGCGCCTTCCTCGCCGGCGACCTCGACCCGGCCCCCGGCGGCGAGGTGCTGCTCCTGTGCCCCACGCGCGTCGTCCTGCTCCGCCGCTCGGGCGAGCTGGTCGAGGTGTGCAAGGTCGCCGGCTTCTACGACTATCCGGAGGAGGGCGGGCTGCCGGTGTGGGACCTGGCCCGCGACCTCGACGGCGACGGCGTCCTCGAGGTCCTCGTGCCCACCAAGGACGGCTACGAGGTCCTGGCCCGGCAGGGGGGCAAGGGGCCGCTGGCCCCGCGCTGCAAGCTCGCCGTCCCCTCGGAGACGCGCTTCGGCCCGGTGTTCGAGTCGACGCTCCTCAACCGCTTCCTCACGGCCAGCTCGCGCCTGCGCCGCCTGGTCGTCGCCGACCTCGACGGCAACGGGCGCCAGGACCTCGTCGCCTACCGCGACAAGGGCCTGGCCCGCTTCCTCCAGCGCCCCGACGGCACCTTCCCGCCGCGGCCCGACGCCGAGGAGCCGCTCGACGTCGTGCGCAAGGCCGAGGCGCCGGGGCAGGAGGCGCGCGAGGGGAGCGAGGCGTTCGCCAACGTGCGGCTGAACCTCGAGGACGTCGACGGCGACGGCCGCGCCGACCTGATCGCCACGCGCACCCTGGGCGAGATCGGCATGTTCGAGACGCTGCGCACGCAGCAGCTCGTCTTCCGCGGCCGCCCGGGCGGCTTCGACGAGGCGAAGCCGGACGTGCTCCTCAACATCAAGGGCGTGTCGGCCGACCCGGTGTTCGTCGACTGGGACGGCGACGGCAAGAAGGACCTGATCGTCTCCAGCTACCGCATGGACCTGTTCACGAACGTGAAGCGGGCGATCGTCGAGTCGCTGGGGATCACCTACATGGTCTACCTGCGGCGCGACGGCGACCCGTGGTTCGGCGACGAGCCGGACCTGTCGTTCGAGGTCGACCTCCCGCTCGAGGCGCTCGAGCGCCGCGGCGGCGCCGCCCCGGTCGACCTCACGGCGGACATCGACGGCGACGGCGTGCGCGACATGGTGCGCCGCTCGCCCGACGGGGCGCTCGTGATCTCCTTCGGCGGGCAGGTGTCGGGCCTCTTCGGGCGCAAGCGCCCGGGGTTCCGCGACAGGACCCTGCAGGTGCAGGTGCCGCGGAGCGAGCCGCCGCGCGTCGTCGACCTCGACGGCGACGGCAAGGACGAGCTGATCCTCGAGCCCTTCGGCGGCGAGGACGAGGCCGCGCGCGTCGTGCGCGTCGTGGGGGTGGAGCGATGAGGCGGCGGACGCTCGTGGCCCTCTCCGCCCTCGGGGTGGCCGTCGCGGCGGTCGGCGCCCCGGGGCCCGCCCGCAGCCAGTCGGGCGGGCTGGCCCTGGCGCGCGTCGACATCGAGGTCGGCGGCAAGATCACCGAGGTCGTGCCGTTCGACGTCGACGGCGACGGCAAGAAGGACCTGCTCGTCGTGCGCGGCCGCGAGGCGCTGCTCTACCTGCAGGGCAAGGACGGCGGCTTCGGGCGCGAGCCGGCGCAGCGCTTCCGCTTCCACCCGCGCACCGTGCTCTTCGACGTGGGCGACATCACCGGCGACGGCCGCGCCGAGGTCGTCCTCCTCCAGCCCGACGGGGTCTACGCCTACCGCCTGCAGGAGCGCCCGGGCGGGCGCCTGCTCTACGGGCTGCGCCCGGAGAAGGTGGCCGACTGCGCGTCGTTCCTCGACCGCCCGCCCGAGGACGAGGTCCGGCGCAAGGAGCTGCTCAAGGACATCGACGCCGACGGCAAGCTGGACATCCTCGTGCCGCAGCGCGACGGCTTCTCCGTGCTCGCCGCGCGCGGCGGCGGCGAGTTCGCGCCGCCCGAGACGCTCCCGGCCCCGCCCACGGCGATCCTGAACCCGGGGCGCGACCGGCTCTCCAGCCAGCTCTTCGGCTCCTACTGGTTCCCGAACCCCAACGTGACCTCGTGGGACGCCGACGACGCGCCCGACGTGGTCCTGGCCGACGAGACGCGCCTGGTCGTCCTGCGCGCCGCCACGCCGGGGGCCCTGCCGCTCACGCCAGCCGGCACGTTCCCGATCCCCGGCCAGAAGCAGTTCAGCATGGCCGTGGAGAACCCGTTCGAGCTCGACTTCACCACGCCGCTCGTCCTGCGCGACCTCGACCGCGATGGCCGCGTCGACGTGGCCTCGACGCACGTGGGCCAGGGCGTCACGCGCGTGTTCAAGAACGGCCCCGACCCGGCCAAGGCGCTCGCGGAGCCGGCGCACGTCGTGCGCGCCAAGGGGATCTCGTTCCTGACCTTCTTCGTCGACCTCGACGGCGACGGCCTCGACGACCTCGTCCTGCCGCGCATGGACCGCGTCGGCGTGTGGAGCATCTTCAAGGTCCTCGTCACGCGCTCCGTGCCGATCGACGTGCTGATCTTCTACCAGCGGCGCGACGGGCCCATGTTCCCCGACGAGCCGGACGCCGTGCGCAACATGGAGGTGCCGCTCGGCATCCAGATGGGCGGCGGCGAGGGGATCCGCTTCGGCACGACGATCGTCGCCACGATCGAGGGCGACCTCGACGGCGACGGCAAGAAGGACCTCGTCCAGCGCACCGCCGACGACCGGCTCGCCGTCTTCCGCGGCCAGGGCCGCAGCCTCTCCCGCGACCCCAGCGGCGAGCTCAAGATCCCCAGCGTCGCCCCCTACCGCTTCGTCCTGCCGGTCGTCGCGGACCTCGACGGCCAGGGGCGCGACGCCGTGATCCTGCGCTACTACTCCTGGGACCGTCAGGGCGACCGACTGACGATCGTCAGGGCTCGCTGACCGCGTTACGCTGGGGCGCGGCCGGTCCCCGGCCGGGCAGGTGACGCCAGTGGAGCACACCATCGACTCAGATGCGTCGATCGACCCGGATTCGTCCCAGGGTCTGGTCGCCCCCACCCCGCTCCCGTTCGTGGTGCAGGTCGTCGTGGCCTTCCTCGTCGTGGACGCGCTGGAGCGGGCGGTCGAGCTGGCCTCGTGGGTGCACGCCTTCCGCTCGTCGCTGGGGGTCCCGCGGACGTCGACCGTACCGAACCTTCCGGTCCTGGGCCTGTGGGTCGCGGTGAACGTCCTCCTGGTCTTCCTGCTCCTCATGCGGACCCGCGCCGGCCGGCTGTTCACGGCCGCGGTCTTCGTCCTGCACGCCTTCTACCTGGCCCACGTCCTCGTGGTAAGCGACTCGATCGTCTGGCTTTACATGAGCGACTGGGGGCGAGCCCGCCTGGCCCTCAGCGTGTTCGTGGACGGCGCGGCCGTCGTCTACCTCCTGGGCGGAGCGGCGGCCGAGGCCCTGGACCTGAGCTAGTGTCAGGATGGAGCGGCGCTTGCAGACGATACGCGCTGTGACGGGCGGCCTCGGGCCGCGCCGGAGGGGTTAGGGCGTGCCTCGGACCGCCGACCACATCTTCCTCAAGCTGGCCACGCAGCGAGGCTTCCTCGCCGCGGAGGACGCCGAGGACATCGTGGCCGAGCTGGAGCGCCTCGAGGGCGAGGGCACGCCGAGCAAGGCGCGCCTCCTGTGCCTGGAGCTGGGCTTCATCGACGACGGCGCGGCGCGCGCGCTCAAGCAGGAGGTGCGCGTCCAGCTGGAGCGGAAGGAGCGCGAGGTCACGGTCGACTCGCGCAACGAGCGGCGGATCGCCGGCTTCGAGCTGCTCGAGCGCCTGGGCTCGGGCGCCATGGGCGTCGTGTTCAAGGCGCGGCACCTGGGGCTCAACAAGACGGTCGCCCTCAAGCTGCTCAACCCCGACTTCGCCGAGGACGAGCGCTACGTGGCCCGCTTCCTCCAGGAGGCGCGGGTCGCGGCGGCGCTGAACCACCCGAACATCGTGCAGGCCTACGACGTGGGGCAGGCCGGCGACGTGCACTACATCGCCATGGAGTGCGTCGACGGCAAGACCGTCAAGGAGCTGATCGAGCGGCGCGGCCACCTCGACGAGCAGGCGGCGGTCGAGATCGTGCTGCAGGTGCTCGACGCGCTCAAGCACGCCCACTCGCGCTCGCTGATCCACCGCGACATCAAGCCGGCGAACATCATGATCACGCGCGACGGGCAGGCCAAGGTCCTGGACCTGGGCCTCGCGCGGCGCACCGACATCGAGAGCGGGCTCACGGGCGAGGGCCGCGCGATCGGCACGCCCTACTTCATGGCGCCCGAGCAGGCGCTCGACAAGGGCGCCGACTACCGGGCCGACATCTACTCGCTCGGGGCGACCTTCTACAACATGGTCACGGGCGAGAAGCCCTACGTCGCGGGCACGCCGGTGGCCGTGATGAACATGCACCTCAAGGCGCCGATCCCCGACGCCCACCAGGCCAACCCGAAGATCTCCGAGGGGCTGGCGAAGATCATCAAGAAGATGCTCGCCAAGCGGCCGGCCGACCGCTACCAGGACCACGACGCGCTCATGCGCGACCTCGAGGCGGTGCTCGAGGGGCTCATGCCGGAGCTCGACGGCGGCCGCCCGCCCGAGGGCGTCGACTTCATCTCGCGCGCCCAGGGGGCCTCGCCCACGCCGGTGCGCTCCCGCCCGCAGCGGGCGGCCGCCGGCGCCCGCCCGCCCGGGCTCCTGCTCGTCGGCGGGGCGGCGGCGGCCTGCCTGCTCCTGGGGCTGGGGCTCCTGGCCCACGCCGGCGGCGGCAAGCCGCCGCCGGTCGACGACCGGCCCTTCGAAGGGCCGGTCTCCACCGGCCCGTCCGAGCGCGAGAAGGCGGCGCAGTCGCTGCTCAGCGAGGTGCAGCGCGCGCCCGTCGCCGCGGACGACGCGCAGGCCAGCCGCGCCCAGGCCGACCAGCTCATGGGCGTGGCCGAGCGCTTCCCGGAGACGGACGCGGGCGCGCGCGCGCGCGACGAGGCGCGGCGCCTCCTCGCGCGGCTGGAGAACGACGAGCGCCAGCGCCTCGACCAGCGCCGCGGCGAGCTCGACGCGCTCGTGGCCCAGGGCAAGCTGCGCGAGGCGCTCGTCGGCTGGCAGCAGCTCGTGCGCGCGCTGGAGGACACCTACCTCAAGGCCGAGGCCGACGTGCAGCGGGCCGCCGTCCAGCAGAAGATCCACGACCGCCTCGAGGAGCTCCGGCGCGAGGCCGAACGCCTGGCCGACGGCGAGCGCGAGCGCGACGCGGCCGCGGCGCTGCGCCGCGCCCTGCCGCTCCTGGCCGAGGACCGCCGCGGCGACCTCCTGGCGCGGATCGACGAGCTCGAGGGCAAGGCCCTGGCGCGCGAGGCCGTGGCGCGCGTGCGCACCGAGCGCGAGGACGCCAGCCAGCAGGCCGAGGACGAGCGGCGCCTCGACCGGGTCGCCGGGCAGCTCATCGAGCTGGTCGAGTCGGGCAAGGTCCGCGACGCGGCCCGCCTGGCCGAGGAGGTCGCCGGCGGCGTCGGCCCCGGCGCGCGCCCGCGGGCCGCCCTCCACGCCGAGGCCCTCGCCCGGATCGTCGGCCTCGAGGAGCTCGGGGCCCGCGCCTTCGAGAAGCTCGAGGTCGGCAGCGACGTGTCGCTCGAGCGGCGCCAGGGGCGCCGCGTCGAGGGCAAGGTGGCGCGCCACGAGGGCGGTCGGCTGACCGTGGCGATCAGCTCCAAGGCCGAGGTGCTCGTCGACGCGGCCGAGCTGAGCGACGACGAGCTGCTGCGCCTGATCCGCCGCGCCTTCGGCGCCGCCCACCCGCCCTACCTGCACGGCGTCGCCGCGCTGAAGCTCTACAGGAACGACGCCGACGCCGACGCCGCCCTGGCCCGCGCCGCCGACGCCGGCGTCGACCTCGTCGAACACCATGCAGCGGCCCTCGCGCCCGGCGCGCGACACCTGCACGGCGAGCCGCGTCGGGGCCAGCCGGTCGTGCAGGGCGACGCGCGGCCGACGGGGCCCGACCCGCGGGCCGAGGAGGAGCGGCGCCGGCGGGAGGCCGAGGCCGAGCGCGCCCGCTACGAGCGCGAGCGCAAGATCTACGACGCCCGCCACCGCCTGTTCCCCGAGTCGGAGGAGACCGGCTTCATGGGCGGGCAGGCGATCCTCCACTACAACTACTTCCAGGGGAACCGCAACTTCGCCGGGCAGGACTGGAAGCGGCTGCGCGGCAACAGCTACCCCACGCCGCCCGGGCAGGTCGAGCGCTACGGCCTCGTCCTCGAGGGGCGCGACGGACGGGCCGAGCTGACGATCCCCGTCGAGGGCAACTTCGAGGTCCTGCTCGAGTTCACCTCGCAGCTCTTCGGCAAGGACTCGCGCCTGGCGATCACGGCCGACACCGACGGCCAGCACGTCGAGACCGCCCTGGGCCAGCTGCTGCACCAGCGCCGCGGCCGGCGCCAGGTCGCGGGCGAGGGCCAGGGCTCGAACGTCCGCCCGCGCACGCGCCACACGCTCGAGCTGATCCGCGACGGGAACCAGTTCTTCTCCAAGTTCGACAACGCCGTCGTCGGCACGGTGAGCGTCGACGAGTTCGGCAAGACGACGCTCGGGATCGAGTGGGGCAACGCGGCGCTGAACCTCGTGCAGATCCGCATGAAGGTCACGCCGGAGACGAAGTGGGTGGAGAAGAAGCTGGAGTAGCGCGCCGCGCCGGGCGCCGCGGCCGGTTTCAGTGGCATCGCCCGCCCCGCCCCCGCTAAGATCGGCCGCCCGGAGGCGACATGGGCGGCGGCGGACGGGACCCGAACCTGATCGAGCGGCTGGACCTGGCCGGCGAGTTCATCCGCCTGCGCCTGGGCGACCGCCCCCTGCCGCGGCTCGCGGTCGTCCTCGGCTCGGGGCTGGGCAAGCTCGCCGACCTGATCCAGGACCCGGTGGCGATCCCGTACCACGAGGTGCCGCACTTCCCGGTGTCGACGGTCGAGGGGCACGCCGGTCGGCTCGTGATCGGCGACCTCCCCGCCCCCTCGGGCGAGCGGACGCCGATCGTCGCCTTCCAGGGGCGGTTCCACCTCTACGAGGGCTACCCGGCCCACCAGGTCGTGTTCCCGATCCGCTGCCTGGGCCGCCTGGGCGTGCGCGCGTTCGTGATCACCAACGCCGCCGGCGGGATCAACCCCGGCTTCCAGCCGGGCGACCTCATGGTGATCAGCGACCACCTCAACCTCACCGGCCAGAACCCGCTCATGGGCTCGCACGACGACCGCCTGGGGCCCCGGTTCCCCGACATGTCGGCGGCCTATGACGAGGAGCTGCGCGGCCTCCTGCGCGGGTGCGCCGGCGACCTGGGGCTGCGCCTGCAGGAGGGCGTCTACTGCGTGCTGTCGGGGCCCTCCTACGAGACGCCGGCCGAGGTGCGCATGCTGCATCGCCTCGGCGCCGACGCCTGCGGCATGTCGACGATCCCCGAGGTCGTGGCCTGCCGGCAGATGGGCGTACGCGTGCTCGGGATCTCGCTGATCTCGAACCTGGCGGCCGGGATCGCCCGCCACCCGCTGACGCACGCCGAGGTGATCGAGACCGCGCAGCGCGTGGCCGAGGACTTCACCCGCCTGGTCGCCGCCGTCACGCCGCGCCTGGCCGCCGCCGTCGCGCGCGAGGAGGGGGCATGACGGGGCCCGGCCCGCGCGCGGCGCTCGAGCCGGTCGGCACGCCCGATCCGGACGAGGCGGCCCGCGCGCGCGCCGCGGACGAGCCCCTGCGCGGCGCGCGCGTGCTCGTGGTCGACGACGTCGTCGCCGTCGCCCGCTCGACGGCGCGCCTCCTCGAGCACTTCGGCGCGCGCGTCGTCGCGGTCCACACGGCCGCCGAGGCGCTGGCCCGCCTCGACGCGGCGCCGTTCGACCTGCTGATCGTCGACGTCGGCCTGCCCGACCTCGACGGGCGCGCCCTGCTCGCCCGCGCCCGCGCCCGACGGCCGGACCTCCCGGCGATCCTCGTCTCGGGCCTCCCCGCCCCCGACGACGGCGCGCCGGCCCCGGCGGCCGCGTTCCTCGCCAAGCCGTTCCAGCTCTCACGGCTGCTCGCCGCGGCCGAGGCCGCGCTCGCGCGCAGGCCCTGACCGCGCTCGCCCTCGTCGTTCGATCGACGACGTCCAGCGCGTGGGCGGAGGTGGCGACGAGGGTCGCGGAGGACCCACGTCGGCGCGTCCTCCGCGGCCCCGTCGTCCCGGGCCTTCGTGTCCCACGGCGCGATCAGCGCCCCGGTCCGGCGATCGCCCGCTGTCGTGATCGACGTCTACACCGTCGCGACATCAGCCAGCCCGGCGCGCGCGACGACGGCGCCCGCCGCCGCCGCCGCCCCAGGCGCGCGCGTCGAGCTCGCGGGCGACCGCGACGGCCGCGCGCGCGCAGAGGGCGCGCACGTAGGGGACGTCCTCGAACGCCACGAGGCCCTCCTGCAGCGCCCACCAGGTGCGCGCGGCCACGCGGTTGTGCGGGAGGCGGGCGCGCCCGGCGCGGGCCTCGAGCTCGAGGTTCGCGGCCATGCGCGCCAGGAGCAGCGCCCGCTCCGTCTCGGTCAGGGCGCCCGCGAGCGACCGCCCGATCGAGCGCCGCCGCGCGGCCACGGCCCGGGCCAGGCCTCGCCCGAGCGAGCGCGCCCCGCGCGCGTGCTCGATCACGACCGCCGCCGTCGCCTCGGACGCCGACCACAGGCCGCCGAACGCGGGGTGCTCGAGGATGAGCTCGGAGTCGAGCGCCAGGTCGGGCGACGGGACCAGCGTCTCCAGCAGGTACGCCCCGAGCCGCGGCGCCCGGCGGTCGACGGCGATCGGCTCGGGGCCGAAGAACGCGCGGAACAGGAGCAGCCGCCCGGGCGGCGGGCGGTCGAGCTCCTCGTGGATCGCCAGCGCGTCGCCCAGGAGCTGCCGCGCGAGCGACAGGTCGCACGGGGCGAGGGTCGGCTCGCCTCGCCGCAGGCCCTCGTCGAAGGTCGCCGCCTCGTGGTAGACGCAGCCCACGTCCTCGACGCCGGTGAGGTCGTTGACCCGCAGGAGCAGCCCGTGGAGCGTGCCCTCGTCCGTGCGCACGAACAGGACCAGCCGCCGCGTCCCGAGCCCGTCGACCGGCCCGACGAAGCCGTGAGAGAAGGCGCCGGGGCGCGGCGCCTGCGACGCCACGCCCAGGTCGTTGAGGGCCATGGCCAGCTCGCGCGCGCGCTCGCCCGCCTCGCCCAGGGCCGGCGAGCGGCCCAGCTCGCCCAGGACCCACGCGGCGCGGCCGCAGCGCGTCGCCGCGATCAGCTCGAGCGCGCGCGGCGCCAGGTCGAGCTCCAGCCGGCGCTCGTGGGCCGTCGCCACGAGCACCCCCGCCAGCAGCGCGCCCACGTTGGGGTTCTGCTCGCAGATCGCCACCGCGACCTCGAGCGCCGCCTCCAGCCCCGGCCCGTCGCTCGGGTCGTCCTCGGCCTGCTCGAGGCCGTCGAGCACCCGCTCCAGGTGGTCGGGGCGGTCGAGGATCTGCCGCATGGCCTCGCGCGCCTTGGCCGCCCGCACGCCGTCCAGGTCCTGGAAGCAGGAGCGGAACGCCTCCTCCGGCAGCGGCACGCCGAACAGGCTCAGGAGCGGCGCCAGCGGGTACTTCCGGTCGTCGGGCACGTCCGGGTCGTGCAGGGCGCGCAGGAGCCACGGCGCCGCCGAGCGCCCGATCCGCCGCCGCAGCGGCGCGGGGACGCCCGGGTCGCGCGCGGCCAGGAACAGCGCCATGCCGGCCGCCTCGCGCATCTGCCGCGTCGGGTCGTAGGCCGCCAGCCAGGCGATCGGGCCGCCGGGCGCGTTCACCTCGTCGGCGAGACGGCGCAGGGCCAGCACTGGGGGGAGCTCGCACGTGTCCGGGTCCCGCATCGTGCAGAGGTGCTGTCGGACCGCGTCGAGGCGCGCCTCGGGGAACTTCCGGGTTCGGGGCATGACGGGCTCCGCTCGCCCCGGCCACGCTCGACCGGGCGGTCACCCCCTCTTCCAGAGGTACCATAGCGCCGGGCGACGGGTCGTGCCCGGTCGGGCGTGCAACCTCCGCGCCGACCGGCCCCCGGGCGCTGGCACGCCGCCCCCTCCCGGTGGTATTCCTTCTCCGTGGGGAACGGTCCCGGTGTGGACCCCGAAACGTGGAGGGGGAGACGTGAAGAAGCTGCTGGCCGCCGTCCTGCTCACGGCCGTCGTGGGCCTCTCGGGCTGCGGGACGATCTTCCAGGGCACCCAGCCCAAGGGGCCCGCGATCTTCGGCGGCGTCCGCCAGGACCTCGCCCAGTTCAGCCACGAGCAGTCGCACCTCGGCGACATGATCTTCTACTGCCTCGACATGCCCTTCTCGCTCGCCGGCGACGCCGTCCTGCTCCTGTTCTCGGCGATCAACGAGCTCTACGAGGGTGGGATCGAGGTCCTGCCGCGGCACCCGCGGACCCTCGGCAATCCGGTCTACGTGACCTCGCTCGAGGCGGACGCGTCCCCGGCCGGGACCGACGTCGCGGCCCTCCGCCAGCCGTAGCGGGGCGCGCCGCGCCGACGAGGGTTCACAACAGAGGAGCAGAGGGAGCAGAGGGCGTGCGGCGACGTCGGCGCGCACGTTCGTCCTCTGCCCCGCCTTCTCAGGACTCAGGCTGGCCTGCGGCCAGCACCAGAAGACGACGCCGTGTCGCCTCGACATGGGACACGAAGGCCACGAAGGCGACGAAGGCCAACGGAGGTCACGAGGTCACGGAGGTGCATTCCATGCGCCTCCGTGCCCTGCATCGAGGCTCATGGCCTTCGTGTCCGATCGGCGCCCGGCGAGAACGACGAGAGACCCGAGGTTCGGCGACGCGCAGGACGTGCGGCGAACATCGGCTCCGCCGTCGAGAGGCCCATCGGCTCCGCCGTCGAGAGGCCCAGAGCCGCGCCCGGCGCCGGCGTGAGGAGCGGCCCGGCCGGGGCCCGGCCTGGGCGAGACGACCTCTGCTCCCTCTGCTCCTCTGTTGTGAACCATCTCGGCGACGTCAGGGACCCGAACGGCGCGGGCCGCCCGCCGCCCGCAGCTTGCCCCGACGCGCGGCGAGGGCGGCCTCGCTCTCCTCGGTCTGCGCCCCGGCGAAGGCCGCCGGGTCGGCGAGGCGTCGGGCCGCGATCGCCGCGTAGCCGGCGTCCTGCTCGCACGCGGCCCAGCGCCGGCCCGACGCCTCGGCCACGAGCGCGGTCGTGCCGCTCCCGGCGAACGGGTCGACGACCAGGTCGCCCGGGTTCGACGACGACAACACCAGCCGCCGCACGAGCTGCACCGGCTTCTGCGTCGGATGCGCCGTCTTCTCGGCCGTGCCGTTGCATAGGACAGGGATCTCCAGCACGTCGCGCGGCCGCGCCCCGAGCGGATGGGGCCGCCAGCGGTCCTTCGTGCCGCCGCCGTACTGCGACGTCTCCGCCTGCGTGCGCTCGGGGTAGCGCACGGTGTGAGCGTTGTAGGGTGTGCGCACCGCGTCGGTGTTGAACGTGAACCGGCGCCCCTTGCGCAGGACGAGCACCCCCTCGTGGGAGCGGCCCCAGTCGTCCTTGAGGTTGGCCTTGTTCCGGTAGAACCAGATCAGCCAGCGCGCCGAGGCCCAGTCGTCCTCGACGGCCACCTGGACGCGGGCGAGGTGCTCGCTGAAGCCCATGACGTAGAGCGCGCCCGTGGGCGACAGGGCGCGGTGCGCCGCGGCCACCCAGCGCCGGCACCAGGCCAGGTACTCCGCCCGCGACCCGAAGCGGTCCCAGGTGTCCTTGCCGATCCCGTAGGGCGGGTCGGTCACGACCAGGTCGACGGACCCGGGCGCGCAGGCCTCCAGCCACGCCACGCCGCAGCCGAGGTGCAAGGCGCCGAGGTCGGTCCGGTGGACGACGGTCGTCGCCCCGGCGTCCCCGGCGTCCCCCGCGCCCCCGGCGTCCTGCGAGCGCAAGGCCCGCGCCCCCGACGGGGGCGCGGGCGCGGGAGCTCCGCTCGAGGGGCTCAGAACGGCAGGTCGCTCTCCCCGACGCCCATGACCTCGCTCATGGAGTGCGGCGCGTTGCCGCCGTCGTCGGTCGCGTTGCCGCCGTAGGTCTTGCCGCCGTAGCTGCGGCCGCCGTAGCCGCCGTTGCCGCCGCCCCCGTAGCCACCACCGCCGCCGCCGCCGCCGAACTCGTCGCCGCCGCCCATCCCGGCCCCGGCCCCGGCGAAGCGCTCGCCCCCGCCGTAGGCGCCCTCCTCGCCGCCGCCGCCCATGCGGTCGAGGAACTGCACGTAGTCGGCGATCACCTGGTGCTTGCTGCGCTTGACCCCGTCCTTCTCCCACTCCTGGTAGTCGAGCCGGCCCTCGACGAAGATCTGCCGGCCCTTGGCCAGGTACTGCTTGGCGATCTCCGCCTGCCGGCTCCAGACGATCACGTCGACGTAGCAGGTGTCCTTCTGCTTCTCGCCGTTCTTGTCCTTCCACTCGCGGCTGGTCGCCAGCCGCAGCTCCGCCTTGGGCGTGCCGTTGGGCAGGTAGCGCAGCTCGGGGTCGCGGGTCAGTCGGCCGATCAGGAACACCTTGTTCAGGCTCGCCACGTGGGCACCTCTCTGGTCTCTTCGGGTTGTGTTCGCGTCTGCTCGACCGCTCCGATCGAGCGCCACGCACCGTATTCGATGGGTCCGACAGGCCCGGAGCGCGCCTCCGCCCCTCCGACGCAACCGCCCGGAATGTCGAGCCTTGCCGCGGCGCGCCATCCCCGACTCCGGGCGCCGGCCCGCTCGCCCGACCACCACCCATCGCCCGCTCGCCGGCCTGCCAGGCGGCCCGGCACGGATCTGGCGATGGGATGGACTTGACCGCCGAGATGGCTGCGTCTAGAGTGCGGTCGGCGAACCTCCTGCGCGGGGCGAGCCGCAACCCTAGACCCGAAGCTGACCCGCACCCTTCCGACGACCCGAGGCGCCCGCCCCGGGAGGCCCCATCGTGGACTCGATCCCCGGCTCCGTCGTGGACCCGACCTACCGCGCCCCCATCCCGGCGCGGCGGCTCGCGGCGTTCCACGATCGCCTCGTCCTGCGCGACCCGCGCGGGCGCACGCGCCGCCAGTCGATCGTGCCCACGGGTGACGGCGTCGAGGTCCGCGGGCCCTTCGAGATCCGGCGCCACGTCGTCGTCACCCGCGCGCGCGGCGTCCACTTCGCCGACGCCACCGGCGACCCGAACCCGATCCACCGCGACGGCGAGGTCGTCCCCGGCGCCTACCTCGCCGCGCAGGCCGTCTCGACGCTCGAGGTCCTCCTGCCGCGCCTGCGCCTCGAGAGCCTCCGCGTCTCCTTCCTCGGCGTCTCCTGGTACGGCCGCGCCGCCCGCCTGAGCCTGCGCTGCACGCCGATCGCGTGCCCCGCCGCCGGCGACGCGCCGGCCGCGCCGGGGCTGCGCGCCGAGCTGCGCGCCTACCAGGACGAGCGCGAGGTCGCGAACGGCGTGCTCGAGGGCCGCCTCGAGCCGGACGAGCCGCACCTCGACCTACCGCTCCACCGCGTCGACACGCACTGGCTCGGCCGCGTGCTCGAGTTCTATGACGCGCTGGGGATCGACCCGCAGGCCCACCTGCAGAAGGCGCGCGGCCCCGACCTGAGCTACCCGCTCGGCTTCCTGGCTTCGCTCCCCTCGGGCAGCATGGTCCAGCGCTTCCAGGGCGAGGGCGGCGTCCTCAACCGGCTCACGCTCGAGTTCCACCGCACCCGCCTGGGCCTCGTCGGCCCGCCGGAGGTCAGCGTCGAGCTCCCCCAGCGGCTCCGGCAGTCGTTCACGAAGATCCTCACGGCCGTCAAGGAAGGGGTCGAGACCGCCCTGCGTGGCACCGCCCTCGTCCTGCCCCGCGCGCCCAAGGACCTCCTCACCCGCCCTGATGTGTGATCGACGGCTGCGGCCGCGGATGCCGGGCGAGGCGGCGCGCGCGCGGCTGATAGGATCCGGCGATCGATATCAGCCGCGCGCGCGCCTCCTCGCCTCGGCCTCCGCGGCCTCGCCTCGCTCGTAGTTCCATTCCACCCGTGGGGCTCGGCGTGTCGATGACGAGCCAGAGCTTGCGTGTTTAGCGGCCCAGCGGGGGTCCGGCGATCGATACGACCCACGCGCACGCGGCCTCGCCTCGGCCTCCGCGGCCTCGCCTCGGCCTCCGCGGCCTCGCCTCGGCCTCCGCGGCCTCGCCTCGGCCTCCGTCCGCGGCCTCGCCTCGGCCTCCGCGGCCTCGCCTCGGCCTCCGCGGCCTCGCCTCGGCCACTCATGGGACGCAGAGAGCGCAGAGGAGACGCAGAGGCCGCAGAGAACGGGTCCTTTGGCCTCCCTCCCCCTCCTCTGCGATCTCTGCGCCTCCTCTGCGGCCTCTGCGTCGAATCGAGTCGAATGACGCCCTGCCGCGAGGGACCCGGCGCAGGAGGGGCCACCCCCGGCGAAGCCGTCCCCCCCGACGTCGGCCCCTCGCGGTAGCCTCGGGGCATGGCCCGCAGGCGACCCGCGAAGGACGACGACGACTCCGGCAGCAGCAGCAGCGGCGCGCGCATCGCCGCGCTCGACCTGCGCGCGCGGCTCGCGGCCGCCCCGCCGAGGCCCTGCTACGTCGTCGCGGGCGACGAGGCCTACCTGCGCGCCGAGGCCCTCGCCGCCCTCACGGGCCTGCCGGGCGCCGAGGTGGGCGAGCTCGAGGGCGCGAGCGCGTCGCTGGCCGCGGTCCTCGACGAGGCGCGCACGTTGCCCTTCCTCGGCCAGCGGCGCGTCGTCGTCGTGCGCGGCGCCGCGGAGCTCGTGGCCGAGCACGCCGACGCCCTGCTGACCTACCTCGCTGCGCCGCCCGAGGCGGGGACGCTCGTGCTCGAGGCGCCGAAGCTCGACCGCCGGCGCAAGGGCGCCAAGGCGCTCCTCGAGCGCGTCGTCCTCGTCGACTGCGAGGCGCCGGACGCGGCCGGGCTCATGGCGTTCATCCGCGCCCGCGCGCGCGCCCACGGGGGCGAGCTGGCGCGCGGGGCCGACGTGGCGCTCCTCGAGCGGCTCGGCGGCCACGACGTGGCCCTGGGGGCGCTCGACGCCGAGGTGCAGAAGCTCGTCACCGCCGCCCCCGGGCCCGTGACGCCGCAGCGCGTGGCCGCCCTCGCGTCGGTCGGCTCGAGCGAGGAGAGCTTCGCCCTGGTCGACTGCGTCGCCCGCGGCGAGGTCGGCGCGACGCTCGGCAAGCTGCAGACGATCCTGCGCGACGGCCTGATCACCGGGACGGAGCGCGCCCGCGACCCGAGCGCGATCGCGTTCATCCTCCTCGGGATCCTCCGCTGGGACCTGGGCCGCCTCCTCCGCGGGCGCGCCATGCTCGAGGCCGGCCGGCGCTCGTCGGACATCACCTCGGAGCTCAAGGTCTACCGCGACAAGGACCGCTTCCTGGCCCGCCTGCGGCGCGCCTCGCGCGAGGACCTCGGCCGGCGCCACGAGTGGCTGCGCCAGGCCGACGCCGCGCTCAAGAGCGGCGGGACGGCGTTCCCGGTGCTCACGACGCTCCTCGTGCGCCTGGCCCGCTGCGAGCGGCCCGCCGCGCCCGCCGGCGCCCGCGCCTGACCGCGCCCGCTGCCGGGCGCGCCTGACCGCCGCCGGCGCGGGCGCGGCGCGGCCGCGGATGCCACGATGCCGCCGCGTGAGCCCCCTGCACCCCGACCACCGGCCCCCGCGCGGCATCACCCCCGACGCCCCGACCCCCGACGCCCCGACCGTCGACCCGGTGCCGCTGCACGACGCCTCGACGGGCGACGGCCCGGCGCCGGGCGCCGGCCGCGACGCCCCGACCGGCCCGGCCGCCGCCCCCGCCGTGGCCGACCTGCGGCCAGGGCTGCGCCTGGGCGGCCGCTTCGAGCTCGTCGGCCTGCTCGGGCGAGGCGGCATGGGCTCGGTGTGGCGCGCGCGCGACCTCTCGGTCGAGGGGCAGCGCGAGGTGGCCCTCAAGCTCGTGGCGGGCGCCAGCTCGCCCGGCGACGAGGGGCGGCTGGCCCGCTTCCAGCGCGAGGGCGAGGTGACGGCCGCCCTGCGCCACCCGGGGATCGTGCGCGTCCACGCGGCGGGCGAGCTCGACGGCCTGCCCTTCCTGGCCTACGAGCTGGTCGAGGGCGGCCGCACGCTCGAGCACCTCCTCGGCCCCGACACGCCGCTCGTCGCGCGCGTGACGCTCCTGCGCGACGTGGCCCGCGCCCTCGGCCACGCGCACGCCCGCGGGCTCGTGCACCGCGACGTGAAGGCGGCCAACGTCCTCGTCGACGCGGCCGGCCTGCCGCGCCTGGCCGACTTCGGCCTCGCCGCCGCCGCCGGGCTCGAGCGCCTCACGCAGACGGGCGCGATCGTCGGCACTCCGACGCACATGGCCCCCGAGCAGATCGGCGCGCGCGCCGAGCAGATCGGCCCGCGGACCGACGTCTGGGCGCTGGGCGTGCTCGTCTACCAGGCGCTCACCGGGAGCCTGCCGTTCACCGGCACGACCTTCGCCGCGCTGGGCGTGGCGATCGCCACGGCGAGCTACCGGGCGCCGCGCGCGCTCGCCCCCGACGCCCCCGAGGCGCTCGAGCGCGTGGTCCGCGGCGCCCTGGCCCCCGACCCGGCCGACCGCTACCCGCACGCCGACGCCGTCGCCGACGACC
>JAHBXY010000061.1 GCA_019636275.1 Planctomycetota bacterium
CCGCGGCTGACGACCCCGCCGAGGCGCAGGCGGCGCTCGACGCCCTGCGCGAGGCGCGCGGGGCCGCGACCGGCGGGCCGATCCGGCCCGACGACTGGGGCGCGCTGTTCGACCGCTACCAGGCCGACCTGCGCGCGCGCCTGGGCTGGTCGCCCGAGGAGCTGGCCGCGGTCCGCGCCGCCACCGACCGCGCGGCCTGCGGCGGGGCCGTCGGCTGCGGCGCCCACTGGCCGCTCGACAAGGTGCGCCTGCGCGCCTACGCGCCGACCGTCCACGACCGCGTCGACGTGCTCTTCTTCGCCGCCGACGACGCCCCGACGCTCGCCTGCCACGCGGTTGGCGGCGAGCCGCAGAGGTGCGACGTCTACCGCAAGGGGAAGTACGAGGTCACGCCGCTCACCGTCGACCCGGCCGGGCCCGAGCGGACCGTCCACGTGCTCGAGCTGCCGCTCGAGGTGGCCTTCCAGGTCGAAGGCGACGGCGTGGTCCTCCAGCCGGGCGTCCCGGGCGACGGCGGCGCCACGCTCGAGGGGCTCGCGGCCGTCCTGCGCTTCGTGCGCGAGGCCGGGCCGCGCAAGCTCGTCGTCGCCCACCACGGCGCCGGCGGCGACGCCGTGGCCGCGCGGCGCCTCGAGAGCGCGCTCGCCTTCCTCCAGGGGCGCGAGGCCTGGGCGGCGCACGCGACGAAGCACCGCACCGTGCACGACCTCCAGCGCGCGCTCACGTGGATCGCGCGGCGCGAGGGCTGGCGCTGCGACCCGGGCGGGATCGACGGGATGCACTACGGCGGCTCGCAGAACGCGCTCTCGGCCTTCCGCAGCGCTTACAAGGCCGAGTGGAAGACCTGGATCCCCGCGAGCGGGATCTGGCCGACCGTCGACGACTGGCGGGCGATCTACGACGTCTACCAGCGCCGGCTCGACGAGGCGCTCGGCCCCGGCCCCGACCCCAGGCCGCGGCTGACGCCGCTCGGCGGCGCCTCGTGCGGGGCGGCGTGGCCGCCCGCGAAGGTCGAGGTCCACGCGTGGCCCGGCGTGGCCGCCGGCCGCCTCGACGTGCTCCTGTTCACCGACGCCGACGCCCCCGACCCGGCCGCGGTCGCGCCGCCGCTGGGCGCCGTCTACGCGGGGACGCGCTACCACGCCGAGCGCCTCGGCGCGGGCGAGGGGCACCTGCTCTGGGCCCGCGTCGTCGACGGCAAGGACCAGCCGGTCTCGGGCGCGGGCTACGAGGTGCGGCGCGGCGACGACCTCGTGCGCGAGGGGACGCTGCCCGCGTCGGGCGAGGTGCGCACCCCGGTCGCGCCCGGCGTCTACGCCGTGCACGTGCGGCGCGGGGCGGGCTCGGGGCCCGCGCCCGGGCCCGCACCTCCGGAGCCGTGGGAGGAGGGCGAGGGCAGCCTCGAGGAGCTCCTGCGCGGCGACTACCAGCGGCGCGGCTCCTACCGGCCCGACATGGCCGGCTTCAAGAACCCCGACCTGCAGGCGTTCCTCGTCCAGGCCTGCCAGGGGCTGGGCGTCGACCCGGCCGCGCTCGAGCCGTCGGACGGCGCCGCGCCCGGCGTGTCGGGCGGCGACAGCGACGTGGGCGTGAAGGGCGGCCTGCCGGTGTGGCTGAAGGCCTTCCAGACGGCCGCCGCGACGGCGACGTCGTGGGGCACGCGCGAGCAGGTGATGAGCCGCCTGCTCGGCGCCTTCTACTACGCCTACTTCGTCGAGCGCTTCTACGCGGCGGCCGGCGTGGCCATGCCGTCGAACGTCGAGCACTTCCTCCTGCACCTGGGCAAGAGCGCAGTCCCGGGCAACGGCGCGGCGACCTTCGAGGACATCGGCGGTCACACCTTCGGCGACAAGCCCTTCGCCTACTGCGCCTCGGCCGGGTCGCGGGCGTTCCTCAGCGGGCTCGAGCGCTTCGGCTGGCAGCTCGAGGGCGTGATCGGCTACGCGCCGGGCGCCAAGGGGGCCGGGCACGGCTGCCCGGTCGACGTGTTCGGCGGGCGCAAGGGCGGCGCCGAGCACCGGCCGCGCCCGGGCGACGTGCTCTCGGTGCGCACGTTCCCGGGGCCCATCACGGGCCACGTCGTGACCGTGGTGTGGGCCGAGACCGACGGGACGAAGACCGGCTGGATGTGGTACGTGTCCGGCAACGCCGGCCACCGGGCGGTCTCGTGCGACTTCGTGCGCCTCGAGGACACGCCCGACCGCCCGTCGAAGCGCGGGCAGGTGGCGGTGATCAACTGCTCGCGCAACGGCGACGTCCAGCCCGACGCCCTCGAGCGCATGACCCCGGGCGAGCTGGCGGCGAAGCGCGCGCGGCGCCTCCCCGGCGCGGCGCTCGCGGCCAACCGCCCGGGCGTCCTGGCCGAGCAGCGCCCCGGCCCCGACCTGGCGCGGGCGGGGCTCCTCGCGTCGGGCGACGTGCCCTCGGCGCCGCGCTCGTCCGCGGCGCCCGTGCTGCTGCGGGCCGGGCTGAAGATCGTCGAGTTCCGCGGCATGCTCGCGGGCGACGACCGGGCGACGCTCGGTCCGCGCGTGGTCGTGACGCCGGGGCGCAAGCTCCGGCTCGAGTGGCTCGTGGTCGACGCCGACGCCGTGACGCTCCTGCCGGGGCACGTCGACGTCACCGAGCGCCAGGCGCGGGGCGAGCCCTGGCTCGAGCTCTCGCCCGGCGAGCAGCCGCCCGGCGAGGGGGGCGTCTACCGCCTCGAGGCGCGTCGCGGCGGCGAGGTCGTCACGGCCGAGGTGACGGTCGCCGGGATCCTCGAGCTGAAGGTCGAGGGCAAGGCGCGCGACGGCAAGCGGCCGGAGCTCCTGCGGCGGCGCATGGAGGGCGGCCACCCGAAGTACGGCACGCAGCACTTCGACGTGGCCGACGCCGTCTCGGGGCTCGCGGGCTCCTTCCAGCGCTTCACCAGGCAGGAGGACAAGGACTTCCAGCACTGGTGGTGGGGCCAGATCACGCCGAAGAGCGACGCGACGGTCTCGTGGAAGGTCGTGTGGCCCGAGCCGGTCGAGGTGCGGCTGTGCCTCAACCGCGTGAACATGAAGCCCAACCCCGAGCGCGACGTGACCGGCGAGGGCGCGCGCGAGGGCGGGGCGCTCGTCGGCCGCGCCGACTGGACGAGCGACAAGCTGTTCCGCGTCTTCTTCGAGGTCGACCTGCGCCTGGTCGCCGGCGGGCAGGTCGTGGCCGAGGCCACGGTCCGCCTGCGCGAGAACTACGCCATGCCCGGGATCGTCGACTTCTGGTTCGAGGTCGACGGGCAGGCGTGCCGCGACGGCGCCCTCGTCGCGCGCGGCAAGCGGCCGGTGTTCAAGTGGCGCCTCGAGGGCGACCACGCGCGCAACGGCCTCGAGGTCCTGCTGCTCGACGCCGCCGGGCGGCCGCTCGTGCAGAACGAGGTCGTGCGCGACTGGTGCAAGGACGGCGAGGCCACGCCGGCCGCCAACAAGGCGCACGAGGGGGCGCGACAGCTCTCGGTCCCGATCCCCGACGGCCCCGAGGTCGAGGCCGAGGCGCGCCTCCGGCTGTTCACGCGCTTCGGCACCACCGGCCAGCGCAAGGTCAAGTTCAAGCTGGTGGGCAACGCGCCGCCGCAGCCGGTCGTCCCGCCGAAGCTCCGCGTGCGGCTGTTCGACCGCGAGCACAAGGCGCTCCCCGCCGCCCGCTACGTGGCGCGCGACCCGGGCGGCCGGACGCTCAAGGAAGGCACGGCCGACAACGCGGGCTTCATCGAGCTGTCGTCCGCCGACCTGCCCGACCGCGTCGTCGTGCGCTGGGCCGACGCGCACACCAACACCTTCCGGCTCGACTTCGACCAGGGAAGCGACGCCGAGCAGACGTCGAAGCGCCTGCACAACCTGGGCTACCCGGAGGCCGACGGCCTCTCGAAGCAGGTGCGGACCTTCCAGGCCGCCCACGGACTGCGCGACTCGGGGGGCGTCGTCGATGCGACGACGCGCGACCTCGTGGCGCGGCTGCACGACCGCTGCGAGGAGGCCTGATGCCGCCTGCCACGAAGGACAAGAAGGGGGCCGTCGGCCCGCTGAAGTACGCCCCCGGGACCGCGCGCACGCTCGTGGTCACGGTCGTCGACCCGGCGCGCAAGAAGGCCGGCGTGTCGGGCGTCACGGTCGAGGTCCTCGGGCTGAGCATCAAGACGACCGGCGCCGACGGCAAGGCCACGTTCAAGGACCTCCCCGTCGCGGGCGAGGGCGAGAGCGCCAAGGAGTGGATCCTCCGCGTCCGCAAGGCCGGCTACGGGCCGCCGCCGCCCGACGGCCTGCCCTGGCGCGAGTGGCAGGTCGAGCGCAAGCCGATCCCCACGAGCGAGCCTGTGTGCGCGGTCGAGGTGGAGCTGACGACGCCCGGCACGATCGACATCACCGTCCGCGTCGTCACGGGCAAGGACCCGAAGAAGGGGATCGCCAAGGCCGCCGTCGAGGTGTGGAGCCTCCGCGGCGGACGCGAGCCGAACACCGCGGCCGACGGCACCGTCCGCTGGAAGGGGGTCAGCCTGCTCAGGAAGGACGGCACCGCGGTCACCGAGCTCGCGATCAAGGTCAACAAGGAGGGCTGGGGGTTCTACTCCGCGGAGCAGTGGGTCGAGGGCGAGGTCATGGAGGTCGTCCCGGTCCCGCCCGGCGCGACGGCGATCGAGCGGACGATCACCCTGCACGAGCGAGACGAGGCCAAGGCGGCCAAGATCGACCAGCTCCGCGCGTCGCAGCCCCAGCTCGCCGGGCTGGACCACCGCTCGCCGCTCGAGGGGCCGTCGGAGGCCAACGCCCTGGGCCGGGACGAGACGGACATCACGACCGCCTCGTTCGCGCCCAAGGTCTTCGTGTGCGGCGGCCCGCCCGTGCTGATCGAGCTCAAGGGGCTCGACCTGAAGTGGGGCGAAGGCTACATCCCCGCCAAGTGGCGCGTCGAGGCGCACGCGACGAACGCGGGCGCGCCCACGCCGACGCTCCAGCCGGGGGGCAACCACTGCCGTGTGCCCACGACCTGCCCGGGTGTGTTCACGGTGTGGGCGAAGGTGGGCGAGGGCGAGCGCGCGATCAACCTCGCCTTCGTCAAGGTGACGATCACCACCTCGGCGGCGAAGACGGCCCCCCACAACTTCCGCCAGGGGAACACCGGCGGGCCCGGGGTCACGTGCGACACGGGCGACTTCGACGTGCCGAACACCCCCTGGCTGGTCACCTGGTCCGTGAGCGTCAGCGGCGGCCGGACCCGGGATCAGGACAAGGTCCGGGTGGTCCCCATCCAGAACGGGATCCACAACGACCCCGTGGCCACCTACTCGGCGAAGAACGGGGTCGTCGGGACGCACCGAGAGTTCGTCAAGAGCCTCCCGGTCCTCGACACCGGCATGAAGAGTACGCCCTACTGCGTGGGGCAGTACATGTTCGCGGCGGGGACGTCGCCGGCCAAGCTCGAGGCCGACATGGAGATGGAGCTGACCGGGAGCACCCGACACTTCCGTCTGCTCGATGCGCCCAACGTGACCTTCTTCAAGAAGCACCATCACACCGGCGCCTCGCTCGGGGGCGGGACGATCCGCGGGCCCATGCGCTTCCGCGCCGCGGTCGCGGCGTTCAGCACCGACTGGCCCGGCATGGCGGTGGTGCTCGGCGTCCTCACGTGGGGCGTGGAGTTCCGCTTCGACGTGGCAGAGAGCTGGACCGGCAGCTGGACCCTCACCAACGCCGGCTCCACGGTGACGACGGACTCCGCGTTCACCCCGCTCGATCCGCCGCAGGACGCGGCGGCCGCCGGGTTCCGGCTCACAGGGCTCCGCTTCAACGACGGGAACGCGCGCGACTTCGACCGCCGCTGCACGCCGCCCTGCCCGCAGGACGCGCCATGAGCGCGGCCCCGGTCGCCCTCGCCCCGGCCGTCGCGGACCCGGAGGTCGTCGTCGTGCTCGCCACGGTGGCGGCGCCGCCGGCGGCCTCGCCGTCCCCGGCCGGCGAGGCGGGGCTCATCGACCTCTCGCGGGTCGAGGTGCTGTCGCCCCCCGGGCCGGAGGCGCCGCCCGACCGGTTCAGCGTCCGATTCGAGCGCGCCGCGGACCCGCTCGCGCGCGACCGCGACGGGTCGAACCCCTGGAACCGGGTGTCCCTCGACCCGGGCGCTGCGCTGGTCGTCGCCCTGCGGGCGGGCGAGGTCGTCGCGGTGCGGTCGGTCGAGGGCGTCGACGACCCCGCGCTCGCCGCGATCCGGGCGGCCTGCGCCCTCGCGCGCCCGCCCGTCGAGGACGTGGACCCGCGGCGGGTCCGCGCCCTGGCCGGCGACGACGCGCTCGCGCGCGAGGCGCTCCTCGTCCGCCTCGGCCGGGGCCGGGTCGACCTCGCGGTCGAGCACCTCGCCGCCGCGGCGAGCGCCGCGACGGACCCCCTCGTGCGCGGCCGCCTGCGGGACGCGCTCGCCGCGCAGTTCGACCCCGAGCGCTGGGCCTCGCGCGACAACGCCGCCGTGCTGACGGCGCTGGCGCGCGCGCTGCTCGGCGCCCCGCGGGTCGAGCGTCCGGCCTGGGCGGGTGAGCTCGCGCGCTGGCTGCGCTACCCCTACGACCCCGCGCCCGAGCGGCAGGAGCGCGTCGCGAGGGCGCTCGTGCTCCTCGTCGACTCGCCGCCGGTGGCGATGGTCGCGGCGCTCGAGGGGCTCGGCGGGGCGGGGACGCCGGAGGACCAGGCGGCGGCGCGGGACGTCCTGGCGCTGTGGCTGCAGCTCTAGCCCGGATCATGCACGAGTCGAGGTCGTCACGTCACGTGAAGTCGAGCCAAGAGTGCATGATCCGGGCGGTGCCCGAGCGAGGGGCTCGGCGAACACCGGGCCAGTCTCGACACGGTGTCGACGAGGAGCGCCGAGCCCCGAGCGAGGTGGCTGACGGGCTGGCGAGGATCGTTCAGGGTTTCGTGCAGGTGCGGCGCGGATGTCGTCATGGGGTCATGAACGATCCGAGCTAGCGAGGGAGCGACCGATGGCGCGGCTCGAGGTCGAGGCGGGCGAGGCGAGCGGCGACGGCGGGAGCTTCGAGCTCGGGGCCGAGCCGCTGCAGGTCGGCGCGTCGCGGCGCTGCCAGGTGTGCATCCGCGAGCAGGGCGTCTCGTTCGTGCACGCGATCATCACGGCCGACGGCGACGGCTTCAGCGTCCTGGCCAAGCCCTCGAGCGCCGGCACGACGGTCAACGGCGAGCCGCTGCGCAGCGGCGCCACGCGCCGCCTCGTCCCGGGCGACCGCCTGACCTTCGGGAAGACCTCGGCCCGCTTCGTCGACGGGCCTGCGCATTCGCCTGCGCCTGCGCCTGCGCCTGCGCCCGCGCCTGCGCCTGCTCCCCCCGCTGCGCCCCCCGCGTCCGACGCAGCCGACGACGCCGACCTGCCCTTCCACGTCCCGGCGCGCCTCGAGCCGCCGCCGCCCTCGCCGCCGGCCGCCGCGCCGCCGCCCGCCCCCGACGACGGGCTCGACGCGCTCCTGGCCCGGCTCGCGACCGCGGAGGGGGAGCGCGACGTCCAGCGGGCGCTCGCGCGGGAGCTCGAGCTCGACGCCGACGACGCGCGCCGCGCGCTGGCGGCGCTCGAGGCCAGGCAGGAGACCCTGCAGGCGGAGCGCGACGCCCTGCGCCGGGAGGTCGCCCGGCTCGGGGCGGAGGTCCGCCTCGGCAGGCGCGCGGCCGACGCCCGCTGACCGCCTCACCGCTCGATCTGCGAGCGAAGCGAGCAGATCGAGCGCTGGCGCCATCCCAGAGCGGAGGCCGCGTAGCGTCCGGAGCGAGGGCGACAGGTGCCTCACTGCGGATCGGAGCAGCGAGCCGCGCGCCCGGACGTGGACATCAGAACGAGCGACGGCCGCTGTGAGCGCCCGCGCGCCGTGGCAGACTCGGACCGACCAGGAGGCTCGACATGGAGCGGCCGCTCGAGGGCAAGGTGGCGCTGGTGGCGGGGGCGACCCGGGGCGCGGGGCGCGGGGTCGCGGTCGAGCTGGGCGCGGCCGGGGCCACGGTCTACGTGACCGGCCGGAGCACCCGCGCGGCCCGGAGCGAGTACGACCGCCCCGAGACGATCGAGGAGACCGCCGAGCTCGTGGCCGCGGCCGGCGGCCGGGCGATCGCCGTGCAGGTCGACCACCTGGTCCCCGAGCAGGTCCGCGCCCTCGTCGAGCGGATCGACCGCGAGCAGGGGCGGCTCGACGTGCTGGTCAACGACATCTGGGGCGGCGAGCGCCTGGTCGAGTGGCACGTGCCCGTGTGGGAGCACTCGCTCGACAAGGGCCTCCGCCTGCTCCGCCTGGCGATCGACACGCACCTCGTCACCAGCCACTTCGCCCTGCCCCTCCTGATCCGGCGGCCGGGCGGGCTGGTCGTCGAGATGACCGACGGGACGGCGGAGTACAACGCCGACCACTACCGGCTGTCGATCTTCTACGACCTGGCCAAGGTCTCCGTGCAGCGGCTCGGCTGGGCGCAGGCCAAGGAGCTCGCGCCGCACGGCGGGACGGCGGTGGCGCTGACGCCAGGCTGGCTGCGCTCGGAGATGATGCTCGACGCCTACGGCGTGCGCGAGGAGACCTGGCGCGACGCCCTGGCCACGCAGCCGCACTTCGTCATCTCGGAGACGCCGCGCTTCGTCGGCCGGGCGGTCGTGGCCCTCGCGGCCGACCCCGACGCGCGGCGCTGGAGCGGGCGGTCGCTCTCCAGCGGCCAGCTCGCGCAGGAGTACGGGTTCACCGACCTCGACGGCTCGCGGCCGGACTGCTGGCGCTACCTGACCGAGGTGCAGGAGGCCGGCAAGCCGGCCGACGCGACCGGCTACCGGTGACCCTCACCGCTCGGAGATGTGACCGACCTTCTCCGAGTCGTTCAGCTTGAACTTCGCGATCCGGTAGCGGATCTGGTCGCGCGTCATGCCGAGCAGCTCGGCGGCGCGCGTCTGGTTGCCGCGCGCGCGCTCGAGGGCCTGGACCATGAGCTCGCGCTCGAGGTCCTGGAAGACGATCCCGCCCGGCGGCAGGCGGAAGTCGCCGTCCTTCTTGCCGGCCTGCTGCGGCGGGCAGATGAACTGGAAGTGGTCGATCGTCAGCTCGTCGCCGTCCGAGAGGAGCACGGCGCGCTCGATGGCGTTGCGCAGCTCGCGGATGTTGCCCGGCCACGGGTGCGTCTGGAGCATCTTCAGCGCCTGGCGCGACACGGACCGGACGCTCCGGTGGAACTCGCGGTTGAACCGGTCGACGAAGTACTTGGCCAGGAGCTCGATGTCGTCCGCCCGGTCGCGCAGCGGCGGCAGGTGCACCGACAGGACGGCCAGGCGGTAGTAGAGGTCCGCCCGGAAGCGGCCCTCGGCGATGTCCTGCTGCAGGTCGCGGTGGGTGGCCGCGATGATCCGCACGTCGGGGCGGATGTCGACCCGGCCGCCGACGCGGCGGAAGGCCTTCTCCTCGAGGAAGCGCAGGAGCTTGGCCTGGAGGGTCGGCGACATCTCGGCGATCTCGTCCAGGAACACCGTGCCCTGGTCGGCCTGCTCGAGGAGGCCCTTCTTCTGCGTCTTGGCGTCGGTGAACGCGCCGCGCTCGTGGCCGAAGAGCTCGCTCTCGAGGAGCGTCTCGGGCAGCGCCGAGCAGGTGATGTTCATGAACGGCCCCGACGACCGGTCGCTCTGGGCGTGGATCGCCCGCGCGGCCACGTCCTTGCCCGTGCCGCTCTCGCCGGTGAGGAGCACGGTCGACGCCGGGCTGATGGCGATCTTGCGCAGGAGCGCCTTGACGTGGCGCATCTCCGGCGACTCGCCCACGACCTTGTCGAAGCCGTGCGTCTCGCGGTCGCGCGCCTGGAGCGACCGCACCTCGCGGCGCAGGCGGGTCGTCTCGAGCGCGCGCTCGACCAGGACGGCCACGTCGTCGAGGTTGAAGGGCTTGCGGGCGTAGTGGTACGCGCCCTTCTGCATGGCCTCGACCGCCCGCTCGACGCTCGAGTGCGCGGTGAGCAGGATCACCGGCGGGTCGGGGTCGATCGACCGCAGCGTCATGAGCACGTCGATGCCGTTGGTGTCCGGCAGCCCGTAGTCCAGCAGGACCAGGTCGACGCCGTTCCGGAAGTGCTCGATCGCCGCCTCGCCGGTGGAGGCCTCGACGACCTGGTACTCGGCGGCCTCGAGCCGCTGGCGCAGGGACCAGCGGACCAGCTCTTCGTCGTCCACGACCAGGATCGTTGGCTTCATCGCACTTCGACCGGTTGGAGGGGCTCCGCTCCCCCGCAGGGGAAGATCACGCGCCGAAGGGGAAATTCCCCCAACCGACGGGCGTTTCTTCTTCGACTTGCATTCAAGCCGGGCACCAAACGCAAAAACGAGGCCACTGGAACCGGGGTCTTTGACGCAGTTACCAGTGTAACCCCCCAGCGCCGGGCTCAGGCCGGTCGATCGCAGAGCGCGCCGCGGTAGAGGTCCCGGTAGCGGCCGGCGCTCCGGGTCCAGCTGTACTCCTGGGCCATGCCGGTGGTGGCGATCTGCCGCCAGGTCCCGGGGGTCTCGGCGAAGCACTCGATCGCGCGGTCGACGGCGCGCAGGAGCTCGGGCTGCGTGGGCTCCTCGAAGACGAAGCCGTTGGCCCGCCCGGCGGCGACGTTGGTCGCGTCGGCGTCGACGACGGTGTCCGCCAGCCCGCCGGTGCGCCGGACGATCGGGATCGTCCCGTAGCGCATGCTGTAGAGCTGCGTCAGGCCGCAAGGCTCGAAGCGCGAGGGCATGAGGAACATGTCCGCCCCGGCCTCGACCTGGTGCGCGAGCTCCTCGGTGTAGCCCACGTGCACGGCCAGGCGGCCCGGGTTCTGGCGCGCGGCGTCCTCGAGGGCGGACCCGAAGCGGCGCTCGCCGTTGCCCATCACCACGAGCTGGACCGGCCGCTCCATGAGCTCGGACATGGCCTCGACCATGAGGTCGATCCCCTTCTGCTCGACGAGGCGGCCGACCGACGCGATGAGCGGCGACTCCTCGTCGCGCGCGAGGCCCAGGCTCTCCTGCAGGTGGCGCTTGTTCTCCGCCTTCGACTCGATGCTCTGCGCCGTGTAGGGCCGGGCGATGAACGGGTCGTTGCCGGGGTCCCACTCCTCGTAGTTGGCCCCGTTGAGGATCCCGCACAGCCGGTCGCGGCGGCGCCGCAGGAGGTCGTCGAAGCCGCAGCCGAGGCGCGGCGTGCAGATCTCCTCGGCGTAGGTCGGGCTCACGGTCGTCAGCCAGTCGGAGAAGACCAGGCCGCCCTTGATGAACGACATCTTCCCGTGGAACTCGAGGCCGTCGGGGCGCCACAGGCCCGAAGGCAGCAGCAGGTCCTGGAACTTCGAGTAGGAGAACAGGCCCTGGTAGGCGAGGTTGTGGATGGTGAAGATCGACGCCGGCCGCGTCGCCGCCGGCTCGAGCTGGAGCAGCGCCGGCACGAGACCCGTGTGCCAGTCGTGGCAGTGGACGACGTCGGGCCGCCACCCCGGCGTGACCCGCTCGAGCGCCATGGCCGTGACGGCGCGGCAGAACACGGCGAAGCGCTCGGCGTTGTCGGACCAGTCCTGGCCCCGCTCGTCGCCGTAGGGCGTGCCCTCGCGCGCGAAGTGGGCCGGCGAGTCGACGAGGTACAGCGGCACCTGCCCGTCGGGCATCGTCCCCAGAAGGACGCGCACCGGCGCCGGGGCGAGCGGGATGTCGACCGTCCCCACGCAGGTCAGGTCGCGCGCGCGGGCCAGCGCCGTGGGGTAGGCCGGCAGGACGAGGCGCACGTCGTGGCCGTGGCGCATGAGCTCGAGCGGGAGGCTCCCGCACACGTCCGCCAGGCCGCCGGTCTTCACCAGGGGATGGGCCTCCGCAGTCACGAACAGGATCTTCACGTCGCCTCCGGTGTGGACCGACTTGGACGAGGCGGCGTGAGAGCACGGCCGGCTCGGCGCGGGCGCGCCCGCGGGGGTGGGAGCGCCGTGCCCCGCAATCGGGGTGCCTCACCCAGATGTGCGGAGCCTGCCGCAGCTTCCGCGGCGGGTCGCGCTCGCCCGCGGGGGAGTTTCTCGGAGCGCGCGGGATCCTCCCCACCCGACTCCGCAACCGCGCCCCGTCCGCCCGGGGCCCGGGCGTCGACGCCGCGTCCCCCCTCGACGGTGCGACGTTTGCGCCGCGTCGGAGCGCGGACGCTCGCGCGCTGCCGCGCGCGAACGGACCCGGAGGGCGCCGATGATCCCGCTCGACCCGAGCCTCACCGTGTCCCAGCTCGCGTCCACACACCCTGCGTCGGTGGAGGTCCTGCAGCGCCACGGGATCGACTTCACCGGGACGGGGCGCGCGTCGCTCGCCGAGGTGTGCCGCGAGCTCTCGCTCGACCCGATCGTCCTCCTGGCCGAGGTCCGGGCCGAGGAGGCGCGCGTCGAGGCCGACCCGCCGCTCGACCGGCTCGTCCGCCAGATGCTCCAGGCCTATCACCACGTGCTGCGCGAGGAGCTGCCGCGCCTCCACCGCATGGCGCGGCGGGTGATCGAGGACGAGGCCCACCGCGACCCCGACACCCTCACGTCCGTCCTCGACACGTTCCTCGAGCTGCGCGGCTTCCTCGAGGACCACGGCGCCCGCGAGGAGCGGGAGCTGCAGGCCGTCGCCGGTCGCCCCCGCGGCCAGGGGCCCCCGGCGCTGGCGTTCGCGCTGCGGCAGGAGCACGAGGCGATGACCGCCATGCTCCGTCGGCTGCGCCGCGTGACCCGCGACTTCACCCCGCCCGACGGCGCCGGCCTCCCCTGGCACGAGCTGTGGCGCGGGTTCGAGGGGCTCGAGGTCTCGCTGCAGGAGCACGTGCGGCTGGTGAACACCGTGCTCTTCCTGTGCACGGTCGTCGACGAGGGGGTCCGGCCGCAGGCCGAGCGGGTCGAGCCATGACACCCGACGACGCGCCTCCGCCCGACGGGTCGCCCCGCTCGGCCGACGCCCTGCGGCTCGGGTTCAACGTATGGCTGCTGCGGGCGCACGCGGCGGACCGCCGCCGCCCGCCGGCGGAGGAGGCCCTGCCGCCGGCGAGGGAGACGCCGCGACGGCGGCGGCGGCGCAGACAGGCCTGAACCAGCCCCACGTCCAGGCCGCTCGCTCGTGGGGCGCGCGGCGACGCGTCCTCGTCCGCCCTCGCATGACCGGCCGACCGCGGCAGGAGAGGTCGGCTGGTCAAGCTCTCACGGTCGGCGGCGTCGACTGCTGCGGGAAGCGCGTCGCGAACGTCGCCTTGCCGCTCCCCGAGTGCAGCCGGCTCAGCGGCACGCCGCGCCACAGGACGGGCTCGGTCGTCAGCCGCCGCGGGTGCATGCCGTAGCGCGCCCCCGTGGGGACCACGAGCCCGCCGAGGCCCGGGAGGCGCCGCGCGCCGGCCTTGCTCACCCGCGCCGTGATCGCGTCGTAGAGGACCTGCAGGTCGATCCCGGACGGGTCGTCGTGCGCGCCCTTGATCGTGCGGTCGACCTCCATGTGCGTGGTGACCGTCAGCAGGTGACCCGCGCGCGCGGACGCCAGCAGGTAGAGGTCCACGAGGCCCTCGATCAGCGTCACGGGCGCGGCGGCCACGAAGAAGGCCACCTCGTCGCGCTTCGGGCCCGCCTTCCGCGCCTCCTTCTCGCGGCTTCCCCAGCCGATCGGGTGCTTCCAGGTCATGCAGGCGAGCTCGACCGGTCGCCCGTCGGGCCCGTTCGCCGCCCGCTCGGGGAGCCAGTCCGCCGGCTGGCGGCCGGGGTCCGCCTCGCTCAGGGCCTGCGCGAGCGCGGCGCGGTCGGCGGGCCCCACGCGGTAGTAGGGGAGGGGGACGGTCTCGATCTCGATGGTGAAGGCGCTCCAGGGCGGGTTGCCCTGGTCGAAGCTCGCCTTCGTGCCGTAGCGCGCGTTCCAGAAGTTCCAGCTCGGCGCGAAGACGCCGCCCCAGTTGAGGAACCCGTGCACCGCCGTCGGCTTGTCGTCCGACCTCCAGCGGATGCGCCGGGTGCTCGGCCGGTAATGCCGCTCGGACCGGTCGGCGGCGAGGATGCCGATGTCATGGACGACGAAGTAGGCCTTCACGATGTCGCCGCTCGTCCACTCGGAGTCCAGGACCGCCCTGGCCTTCAGCCTGGGGTCCTGGTCGTCCTTGAACAGCTCGCGCACCTTGCAGGTCATGGCCGGCCCGCCGGCGCGCAGCATCGACTCGATGAGCTGGCGCCGGGTCATCGTGCCGTCGAGCAGCTTGTCGAACCGGAGCCCGTCGACGTCCACGTCCGCGGGGCCGCCCCCGCGCGCCGCCTCGATGAGCCGGAGCGTCTCCGGCTCGTGGCGCCGCGGCGCCTCCTTCGTGGGCAGGCTGGGGCGCCGCGCGGGGTCGGAGAAGCGGTCGGGGAGCGAGAGCATGTCCTCGATCGGGTCGCCGACGACGACGTAGCTGGGGCTCACCTTCGGCGGCAGCGCCCGGTAGATGCGGTCGCCCTCCTCGAGCGTGAAGCCCACCTCGAACGTGCCGTCGGCCAGCTCATCGTGGAGGTCCGCGCGGCCGAAGCGGAAGAACAGCTTGCGCTTGCCCACGCGCACGGCAAAGTCGGCGAGCGCCGCCTGCTTCTTGTAGAAGTCGGCGAGGGCGCCGTCGAGGACCTCCTTCTTCGCGGGGACCGCGGCGGCGATCCCGGTCGCGGTCCTCGTGAGCGTCACCTGCATGCGGGCGAACGGCGACTCCTTCGGGCCGGCGGCGCCCGCCTCCGCGACCGTGTCGACGTCATGGAGGGTCAGCGTGGCGGTGACGGAGCCCTCCTCGAGGGCCTCCACCTCCTTCCACTTGTGGACCATGAGCGTGAGCTCGGGGAGGGTCTTGAGCGCGCGCCGCGCCGCCCAGTCGCGGCGCGTCCCCTGCTCGGTCGCGGTGAGCTCGACCCAGTACTCCTCGCTCCGGCCCGTGACGTCGGTCGGCATCGCTAGACCTCTCCGCGGGGGATCGTGGGATCGTCCACGTCGCCGTGGGCGGCCTCGTACACACCGGCCGGCACGGGGGCCGCCTCCTCGTCGCGCTCCGCCGGCGGCGGCGCCTCGGCCGGGTCGACCGGCAGCCAGGCCGGCGGCGCGTCGTCGGCGTCCGGCGTCGTCACCCCCGGGGGCGCCGCGTGCGCCTCGAGGTCCTCGTCGCTCGCGCGCCGGTGGGGCACACGCACGCTGATCACGCAGTCGGGGTGGTGCGAGGCCGGGACGTCGACCTCGCCGCCGGCGACGCGCACGAGGTGCCGGCCCGGGCCGACGCCGTCGAGGCGCAGGACGCCGTCGGCGTCGGCGCGCAGGAGGCGGCCCTCGACCTCGCACTCGACGTCGCCGAGCGGCACGCGCCCGGTCGCGTCGAAGAGGCGCGCGCTGAGGAGGTAGTCGCCCGTCGGCGCATCCGGGTCGCCGTGGGTCCGGTCGTAGTCCTCGACGGGCGCGACCTCGGGGGCGTCGTCGTCCGCCGGGGACGGCGCGTCGTCGTCGGCCACCGGCAGCCAGGCCGGAGGAGCGTCGTCGCCCGCCTCGCCCTCGCCCGCCGGCAGCGCGTGCGCCTCCTCCTCGTCCGGCGTCGCCGCGCGGAAGGGCAGGCGCACGCACACGACGTAGTCCGCGTGGTGGGAGGCGGGCACGTCGACCGCGCCGTCGGCGAACTCGACCATGTGCCGCCCCGGGCCCACGGCGTCGACGCGCAGGTGGCCCTCGTCGTCGGTGCGGGTCGCGCGGCCGAGCGCCCTGCACTCGAGGTCGCGCTGGGGGACGCGGCCCGTGCGGTCGAAGAAGCGGACGTTCAGCAGGTATCGCCCCGCGGGGGCGGTGGCGACGGTGGGCAGGCGACGCGGCGGCTTGCGCAGGGCGGCGACCTCGATCGAGGGGGCGAAGCCGTCCTCCTCGGTCACGTCGACGACGTGGTCGACGCCCGCCAGCGCGTCCGGCCCGCTCCCCGGGCCACAGACGAGCACGAGGCGCACGTCGTGGTGCCCGTCGCGGGCGAAGCCGTCCGGCGGCGCGACCGGCAGCGCCCGCTCGTCGGCCTCGGCCGCCGCGAACTCGACCGTGAGCCCGATCGTCCAGTCGGCGTGCCCGGCCGGGTGCAGACGGACCACGAGCACGTCGGCGGCGGCGGGCGGTCGGTCGGCGTCGGCCAGCCCTTGGGCCGCCGCTCGCGACAGCACGGGCGCCCGATCCGCCTCGCCGAGGTCGTGGCCGCGCAGGACCTGCACGCGCCGGCCGGAGAGCCGGAACGTGCGCGTGCGGTCCTGGACCACGGTCCAGCTCGTCTTGGGGGCCTCGCACGTGGCGCACGTCAGGTCGTCCTGACCGACCTCCACGCCGCAGCCCTGGCACGTCCACGCCATGCCCGAAGCATAGGTCGAGGGGACACGGCGAAGCAACCGGCGCTACCGGAGGTGCGCGTCCACCGCCCCCCGCAGGGCGGCCGGGTCCTCGATCGGCGCGGAGGTCCACCACGAGGACCCGGGGCAGACGAACGAGAGGAACACCGCCGCGCGCCCCAGGTCCGGATAACCCTCGCCCGATGGACGGAGGACGACGACCGCCCGCGGGGGGCAGCAGCGGCGGGCGGCGCGCAGGAGCGCGTCGTACCTCGGGTCCCCCGGAGGGCCCGTGACGTTGACCCGCATCGCCAAGAGCGCGCGCTCGTCCTTCGCGAGGTCGCCCTCGGGCCCGGGCGCGACATCGCGCAGCCAGACCCCGGCGACGTCCCCCCAGTCCGGGTCCGCGGTCACCGCCTCGAGCCGCAGGAGCGCGCGGGCGGCGACGGCGGAGCGCTCGGGGAGCGCGCCGATCGCCGCGCGCGCACGCTCCAGCCAGCGCTCGTCGCCCGTGGCCTCCAACAGGGCCACGCACGCCGCCAGGCGGGCCGGGCCGCCGGGCTCCCTGGGCGCATGGCGCGAGAGGGCCTCGCCGCGCGCCAGCGCGTCGGCCCGCAGGAGCTCGTCCCCCGTGACGTCGAACAGGCGCAGCAGGGCCACCACCGCCGCGCCGGTCTCCTCCCCCGAGGGCGCCGCGGGGAGGCGCGCCAGGAGCGCCTGCAGGTCCGCGCGCGCCGCGTCCAGCCACGCGTCGTCGTCGCTGACCCGCAGCGCCAGGCAGCGGAGCTCGACGGCCCGGGCGAGCGCCGCCACGTCGTCGTCCCGCGTCCAGGCGCGCAGCGCCGACAGGGCGCGCTCGAGGGCCGCGTCGTCGGCGTCGACCGTGGCGCGCAGGAGAGCGCGCTCGATCCCGGCGGGCGAGGCGAGGTCGGGCGGCGGCGCCGGCCGCGTCGGCTGAGCTGGGGGCCGCGCCGGCGCTGCGCAGCTCGCGACGAGTACGACGAGCGTCAGCACCAGCCGCACCGCAGAGGCAGAGGTCTCCGCGATCTCTGCGTCTCCGCTGCGCTCTCTGCGTCCAATCACGTGTGAAGGACCCACTCTCGAGGCGAGTGAGGCCCGCCGTCAGTCCAGCTCCGCCTTGAACACCGACGGCGCCAGCGCCTTGCTCTTGTCGGTGCCCTCGGCCACGAGCAGGCCGACGACCTTGCCGTTGGCGTCGATCACCGGGCCGCCGATCCAGGAGCGGAACGACGGCGCGTCGAGCTCCATGCGCTTGCCGGCGGTCGCCACCTTGCCCTGGAACAGGAACAGGCCCACCTGCGTGGCCTCGAGGCCGTCGCCGCCCTGCTGGGTGCCGAGGACGACGAGCGGCAGCCCGGCCGCCGGCTCGCCCTGCCCGAGCGGCAGGTAGGGCTGGTCGGTGAGGCCGTCGATCTTGAGGATCACCACGTCCGACTCGTCGCGCCGGTGCGGGCGGACCTTGACCTCGACCTGCGCGTTGTCGAAGGGGATCGTCACCGGCGCCTCGGCGCCGACCGAGTCGTTGAAGCGGCGGACGACGGTCACCTTCGCGCCCGTGTAGGTCGTCGTGTAGATCCCGGCCGTCGCGGTCATGACCTCGAGGTCGGTGAGCACCTGCATGCCCTTCTCGCGCAGCTTCGTGGCCAGGGCCAGCGCCGCCGGCTCGAAGTTCTGCGGCTCGACGACCTCCTTGGCCGTGACGATGTGCCCCGACGCGCTGGCGAAGAAGCCCGTCCCGTGCGCCTCGGCCACGGGGATGCGGATCTTCGTCGTGTCGACCCGCTGCCCGGCCGGGATCGCGAACACGCGCGCCCGGATGCCCACGACCTTGGCCTTGGCCTCGCTCGCCGCCTTGGTCAGGTCCTCGCCCACGTTCTCGGCGCGCGTGAGCTGCGCCTGGAACTTCTGCAGCTGCTCCTGGAGCGCCGGGTCGTCGGGGTTCTCGGCCAGCGCCTTCTGCAGGGCCTCGACCGCCCCCTTCAGCTCGTCGGGGTTCGTGCTCCCCTCGAGCGCGCGCAGGTTCTCCTTGATCTTCGCCGCGTCGCTCAGGCGGCGGATGAGCTCGGCCAGCCGCCGCTCCTCCTCCTCCTTGGCCTTCTTCAGCGCCTCCTCGGCCTTCTTCTGGTCCTCCTCGCGCTTCTTCGCCGCGTCCTCGGCCATCTTGCCCGCCGCGGTCGCCTGCGAGCGCAGGGCCGTGAGCTGCGCCAGGGTCGCCGCCTCCGCGGCCGCGTCGAACTTCTTCACCGCGAGCGCGAGCTGCGCCTTGGCCTGGTCCCAGGCCTCGTCCTTCTCCGCCGCCTCGGCCGCGAGGGCGGCCGCGAGGGCGGCCTCGAAGTCGGCCTTCGCCGTGGCCTCGCCTGCCGCGCCCATGGCCTCGGCCTTGGCGCGCGCGCGCGGCAGCTCGTCGGTCCTGAGGGCCGCGACCTCGGCCTTGAGGGCCTTCTTCTTCGCGCTGCTGGAGTACAGGAAGACGCCCAGGCCGCCGAACACGAGCAGGAAGAAGAGGCAGGTCGCCACGAGGACGTTGCGCGACTTGCTCTTCTTCTTCTCCTCCTCGGCCCCGGCGAGCTTGTCGCTCAGGTCCTGGATCATCTGCGTCTTCTTGCCGGGGCCCGCGTGGAAGATGTAGGTCAGCTTGACCTTCGGCCCCTTGTCGCCGAACTGCACCACGCTGTCGTTGGGCAGGGGCACGGCGCCGTTGACCTTCGCGCCGTTGAGGAACGTCCCGTTGCGGCTGCCCAGGTCCTGCAGCATGACCTGGTCGCCCTGGAACGTGATCGACGCGTGGTTCGTCGAGACGTCGAGGTCCTTGAACGGGTCGAAGGAGAGCTGGTTGCTCGCCGGGTCGCGCCCGACGGCGATGACGGGGCCGGGGAGATGCTCGGTCTGGCCCTGCTTGCTGCCCTCCAGGTGGACGACGGTGAGCTTCATGGACCTGCCCCTCCCCTCCGGCTGAGATCTTCAACGGCGCGCCGGGCGCCGGTCGGGCGCACATGATCGCCGGCCGCGGGCCCGGCCCGAAGCGTCACGGCGCCGAGCGTTACGTGCGGGCCTCGACGGCGGGCTCGGGCGCCCCCGGCGCGCGCGCGGCCGCGGCCTGCGCGCGGGCGCGGTCGCCCTCGAGCTCCTCGGCTCGGTCCTCGAGGCGCTTCAGCTTCTGCCGCAGCGTCTTGACCATCGTGTCGCGCTCGGTCTTCGTCCGGGCGAGCTCGTCGCGCACCTCGGCGATGAGCTTCTCGAGCGCCTCGCTCTCGCCCTCGAGCTCCTCGACGCGCTCGTCGAGCTCGTCGATCTTCTCCTCGTAGGCCTCGACCAGCGTGCGCAGCTCCGCGTTGCTCTGCTCGAGCCGCTCCGCCTCGGCCTGCAGCTCCTTGACGCGCTCGCGCACGAGCGACCCGCGGTCGGCCGCCTGCTGCTCGACCTGGAACTGCAGGGCCGCCAGGCGCTCCTTCAGCTCCTCGTTCTCGAGCAGCAGCTCCGAGTTGACCTCCTCGAAGCGCGCGACCTCGTCCTTGGCCGTCTTGACCTCGTCGCGCCACTCCTCGAGCTTCTCGTGGCTGCGCAGGACCTCGCCGGCCATCGAGTCCTTCTGCTTCTCGGCGACGGACCGGGCCTCGGCGACGCGCTGCTCGAGCTGCGCGATCTCGCGCCGCTGGGCCGCCAGCTCCTCGTCGCGCTCGAGCACGAGCGCCGCCTTCTCGTCGGCGATCTGCTGCAGCTCGAGGTTGCGCGCCTCGAGGTCGTCGGCGACCGACGCGGCGTAGCCGCCGACGTCGCTCACGCCGGCGCTGGACTCGAGCGCCTCGGTGAGCGCCTGCGCCTCCTGCGTCTTCATGGCCAGCTTGCGCCGCAGGTCGCGCACGAGCTCCTTGAGCAGGTCCGGGTCGTCGGGCGTGCCCTCGTCGCTGGTCGGAGCGCTGGTCGGAGCGCTGGTCGGAGCGCTGGTCGGGGCCGGGGCCGGCGTGGCGGCCGGAGCGGGCTCGTCGTGGTCGGCCTCGGCAGGCTCGTCGTCGGCCTCGATCGCGGGGGCGGCGGCGACCGGCGCCGGAGCGGCGGCGATCGGGGCGGCGGCGACCGCCCCGCCCGACAGCTCGAACCGCAGCTCCGCGGTGCCCACCCGCAGGGCGTCCTGGTCCTTGAGGGGGACGCGGTCCTCGACCTTCTCCCCGTTGACGTAGGTGCCGCCCTTGGACTTGAGGTCCTCGAGGAAGACGATGCCGTCCTCCACGATGAGCCGGGCGTGCTTGAAGCCGACGTCCTTGTCGCGGAGCTGGATCTCCGCGGCCCGGCCCGTCCCGATCTGGTGCTCGCCCGGGGGGAGCTCCAGGACCTCGCCCGAGCGCTTGCCGCTGAGGATCGTGAGTCGGGCCTGCAAGCCAGTCCCCCCCGTCACGAGGCCGGCGCGGGCCGGGGCCCCCGCCGTCGTCGTCGACCGTCGTGGTCGTGAGCCCGTGATCCTACCGAGTCGAGCCGCCCAGGTGTGCCGTCAGGAACGGCTCCGAGCAGCTTGACCGCGCGATGCCACCTCGTTGAGCCAGCGTGATTTAGCACACGCGCCGGGGCCGTGTCAACGTCGCCGCGGCTCAGGCGAGGGGCTCGAGCGCCTCGTCGCTCGAGGTCGTGGGCAGCTCGTCGGGCAGCGCCTCGCCGGGCCCGGGCGACCAGGCGGGGAGGACCACGCGGAAGCGCGCGCCCCGGCCCGGCCCGTCGCTCTCGGCGCCGATCGTGCCGCCGTGGCGGCTCACGGCGCCGTAGACCAGGGCCAGCCCCAGGCCGGTGCCCTCGCTGCCGCGGGTGGTGAAGAAGGGCTCGAACAGCCGCTCGAGGTCCGCCGGGGCGATGCCCACGCCGGTGTCGGCGACCTCGAGCCACACCTGCTCGCCCTCGCGCCCGCCGCGGACGGCGATGTCGCCGCCCTGGGCGACGGCCTCCAGGGCGTTGAAGAGCAGGTTCAGGAGCGCCTCCTTGAGGGCGTCCGGGTCGCCCTTCACGGGCAGGCGCCCGGCGAGCTCGAGCCGCAGGCCGCGCTCGCGCGCGCGCGGGTCGAGGCGGGCCAGCGAGACCGCGTCGCGGGCCACGAGGCCCAGGTCGAACGGCACGAGCACCGTCGGCTTCTGGCGGGAGAAGTCGAGCAGGCGCCGCACGACCTTCTTCAGCCGGTAGGCCTCGGACTCGATCGTCTCCAGGTAGTCGGGGAAGTCGGCGAACCCGGGCGCCGCGGCGAGCGCCGGGTCCTTCGCCCGGTCGAGCAGCCCCTCGGCCGCGCCGGCGATCACGGTCAGCGGGTTGCTCACCTCGTGGGCGACGCCGGCGGCCAGCCGCCCGACGGCCGCCAGCCGCCGCTCGCGCTCGAGCTCCTGCTCGCGCAGGCGCAGCTCCTCGGTGCGCTTCTTCACCTCGGCCTCCAGGCCCGTGTAGACCGTGCGCAGGCGCGCCGTCATGTCGTTGAACGCGCTGGCCAGCTCGCCCAGCTCGTCGCCCGTGCGCACGTGGACGACCGTGTCGAGCTTGCCCTTGCCGACCTCGCGCGCCGCGCGCAGGAGCTTGACGACCGGGTGCGCCGTGACGCGCGCGAGCACGATCGCGCCCACGACCCACGAGAGCAGGGCCAGCGACAGGCCGCCGATCGTCACCCAGCGGTCGAGGCGGTCCGCCCGGTCGACGACCCGCTGGGTGGCGAGGCGGGCCTCGTGGCCGACCGGCTCGATCACGCCCTCCTCCTGGACCGCGATCAGGGCCACGTGCGCCCGCTCGACGGCGTCGCGCTCGGGGAAGCCCGCCCGCCCGGCGGCCGCGGCGTAGGCCCGGCCGCTGGCCCGGTAGGCCTCCACCGCCGCCGCGACGCGCTCGATCGCCGCGCGCGAGGCGGGGCTCGTCGTCAGGCGCTCGAGGCTGCGGCAGAGGACGAGCGTGCGGTCGGCGTGCTCGACCAGCGCCGCGCGCGCGCGCGAGCCCTCGACGCCGAGCGCGTCGGGCCCGGGCAGGCGGGCCAGCTCGGCCTTGATCTGGCCGCACAGGTCGTCGGTCTGCGTGTAGCGCTGCAGCCGCTCGACGTCGCGGCCGACGACCCGCAGGCTGTAGGCGGCCGTGAGCCCCTCGACGATCGGGAAGGCGCCCGAGGCGAGGAACAGGAAGATGAGCTTGGTGCGGACGCGCACGGGCTACAGGGTAGCGCACCCGCCAGGGGCCGTCAGTTGCGGATCCCCGCCCTGTCCCGCAGCCCCTGCTCGTACTCCTTCCACTGGGCCAGGAGCGGCCCGGTGGGCTTGCCGAGCTCGATCGCGCGCTCGATGTCGCGGGCGGCCGCCTGCCAGTCCTCGAAGAAGATGTCCGTGCGCATGAGCAGGTAGTAGCCCCAGCCGGCGAGGTGCTGGTCGGAGGTGTCGTCGACCACCACGCGCAGGTTCTCGCGCGCGGCCTGGTAGTGCGGCGTGGCCTTGGCCCGGTGCTCGTTGGCCTCGCGCCGGTGCGAGAGCGCGTCGTCGCGGCGCCCCTGCTCGGCCATGCGGGCCGAGGCGCGGACCGCCTGGCGCTCGCGCACGTGGTGCGCCTCGCCCACCTCGTACTGCAGGCGGGCCAGCTCGAAGCGCATGCGCGTGTGGCCGGGGTACTGGCCGACGCCGCCGCTCAAGGTGCGGATGGCCTGGTCGACGTTGCCCTGCTCGGCCTGCTTGATCCCCTGGGCGAACACCTCGTTGCCGGCCGGGTCGCCGCTCGAGGCGCAGCCGCCGGCGATGAGCAGCGCCCCCAGGAGCGGGGTCAGCAGGGCGACCTTGGCGGCCGCGCGGGGAGAGGTCCTGTTCACGCCGGGAGCTCCTGGGCTCGGGAGGCGACCGTCCGAGAGGACGGTCGGGGTCGTGGGCGGGTTCATCGCTAGCCGCCCGGCGGGCGCGTGCCCGCCTCGCTGACGCGCATCCGGTCGCGCACGAAGGGCTTGACCGGCTGGAACTGGCCGAGCCGCTGCTCGGTGACCCGCTCGGCGATCTCGCGGCGCAGCTCGTTGTAGTCGAGGCGCAGCGGGTCGCGCTCCGGGATCCCGGCCATGTCCATCTCGTGCAGGACCTGGTCGAGCCAGCGCTGGGCCTCGAGGTAGTTCTGCTGGTAGAAGTGCAGCTTCCAGATGTAGTCGTAGACGCTCTTGTCGTCGGCCCGCTGCTGGCGGTAGCTCGTGAACAGGCTCAGCGAGCGGGCGCCGGCGCGGTTGAGGTTCACGAGCAGGAGGTCGAAGGTGGGCCGCAGCTCGGCCACCTTGGCGGCGACCTGCTCGTCGGTGAGCCTGCCGCCGCCGTCGCTCTGGTGCGCCGTGCGCTCGAGCTCGAGGCGGCCCATCTCCCAGGCGTAGCTGTCGGCCAGGCGGAACCAGTAGGAGGCCTCGAAGAACATGCACTGGGCCAGCAGGTAGCGGTCACGCGAGGAGTCGGGGACCTTGGAGAGGATCTCCTCGAGCAGCTCGATCGCCTGGCGGATGGCCTGGGTCGGCTCGTTGCGCAGGCAGCGCTGGACCATGTAGCGCCGCTCGGTCACCCAGCGCGCCACCTGCTCGGGGTCGCGCTCGCCGGTGCGCTTGTCGCGGTCGATGTCCTCCCACAGGACCTGGAAGTCCGTCGGGAGCCGCGGCCCCGGGGGGAGCACGATCGCCGGGCCGTCGACCGTCGGCAGCTCGTCCTCGGTCGGCTGGTTGCTGGCGCAGCCGCCCAGGGCGAGCGCCGCGAGCGTCAAGGTCACCGCGGGCAGCCTCACGCCTCGTCTCCTTCCGCGTCCTCGCGCCGGCCGGTCCCCAGGACGCGCCGCAGGCGCTCCGGGTCGTTGCCGGCCCGGATCGTCTTCTCGTTGCTGATCTGCACCAGCCCCGGCTTGGCCCCGCGCGGCTTCTTCACCCACTTGCGCGGCGTGTAGCTCACGTCGACCGCCGCGCCCCGGTTGCGCGCCTTCGACCAGTGGACGGCGACCGTGGCCGCGTCGAGCAGGCTCTCGTGGTTGGGCGGGCGGTTCGGGTCGACGCGCAGGATCACGTGCGAGCCCGGCATGCCGCGCACGTGGAAGAACAGGTCGTTGCCGCGCGCCATGCGCATGGTCAGGCGGTCGTTCTCCTCGTCGTTGCGCCCGACGAGGACCTCGTGGCCCTCGCGCGTGCGGAACGAGCGCGGGCCCTGGTTCACCTGCGCCTTGGCCCGCGGCGCCGCCTCCTTGGGCAGCGCGCCCAGCTTGCGCAGGGTCTTCTCGTGGGCGTCGAGGGCCTCGTCGTCGTCGGGCGCGGTCTCCTCGATGGCGGCCACGAGCCCCTGCAGGTCGGCGATGCCGCGGTCGACCTCGCCCAGGCGCATCTGCACCGAGGCCTCGCCGGCGCGCAGCTTGCGCGCCTTCTTGTAGAGGGCCTCGAACTGGTCCTGGACGGGCTCGGCCGGGTCGAGCGCCACGACGACCTCGACGGGCTCGCCCGTCGCGTAGTCGGTGAGGCGCGCCTCGCGCGCGCCGCGCGGGATCGCGGCCATGTTCGCCTTGAGCAGGTCCGCCTGTCGCTCGAGGTCGTCGGCGCGGGCCACCTCGGCGAGCTGCGCCTCGAGCTTGTGCACGAGCCCCTCCGCCCGGCGCAGGGCCTGGCGCGCGGCCCGCAGGTAGCCGCCGTGCCGCGACGCCGACGCGGCCGCCTCGGCCTTCTCGCGCTGGAGGGCCGCCACCGCGGGCCCGAGCGTCAGGCGGCCCGGCTCGAGCTCGACCTCGGGGCAGAGCTGCGGCTCGTCCGGCGGCTGGTCGGGCCGCGGCGGGCGCGGCGCCGGCGCCTGGTAGAGGGTCCCGCGCTCGAACGTCCGGGGCGCGCGGCCCGCGCTCAGGGCGCCCAGGCAGCGCACGTGACCGCCGTCGTCGCGGGCGCCGAGGACCAGGTTGCCCTGCCGGCCGATGAGCTCGACGAGGAGGCGCAGGCGCGGCTGCGCGTCGGGCGACGGCGAGGGCTCGAGGTGCGTCGCGTCGAGCCACACGATCCGCTCGCCCGGCACGGCCACGACGTCGTCGACGCGCGCGCCGACGAGGTGCCGGCGGAGCAGGGCCAGGAACGGGTGCGGGTCACGGGCCTGGGCCTTCTTGGCCCGGTCGTCGTCGGCCGCGACGAGGTCCGGCGGCAGGGCCACGACGCGCGCCCAGTCGGCCGGCAGGGCCACCTCGAGCGCCGCCCGGGACGTGGCCCGCGCCTCGGGGTCGCCGCCCTCGTGGTGGCGGACGAGGAGCACCCAGGCGTCGGCGTCGTCGCGCCAGACCCGGTGGACGAACGCTCCCCGCAGGGCCGGGGCGGCCTCCTGGATCCAACGCCTGACATCCGCCGTGGTGATCAAGGCCGAGGAGTATAAGACGGGTTGCGCGTCACGGCGTGGTCACGTTCGGCCACCCGCCGCGCCACGCGCCCGGAGCCCGTCAGGAGCCGGACCAAGGGCCCCGCTCCTGGCGGAGTCCGTGCCCCGCACGAGCTCCCGGGTGGAACGGAGCAGCCAGCCAGGCGAGGCCGCGGAGGCCGAGGCGATGCGGCGCCCGGCACCCGCGGCCGCAGCCGCCGATCACATCGTCAGTCGCAGGCGTGGAGCCCGGCGTCGGCGGTCTGGTACTCCAGCAGCTCCTTCGCCTCGGGGAAGAACAGCTTCACCTCGCGCTCGGCCGCCTCGGGCGAGTCGCTGCCGTGGATCAGGTTGTACTGGTTCGACACGCCGAAGTCGCCGCGGATCGTCCCCGGCTCGGCCTTGAAGCCGAAGGTCGCGCCCATGAGCTTGCGGCACACGTCCACCGCGTGCGGCCCCTCGAGGACGAGCGCCATGACCGGCGCGCTGGTCATGAACTTGACGAGGCCCGGGTAGAAGGGCCGCTCCTTGTGGGCCTCGTAGTGGCGCGCGGCCAGGTCCTGCGTGATCTGCATGAGCTTCATGCCGACGATGCGCAGCCCCTTCTCCTCGAAGCGGGTGAGGAGCCGGCCGCACAGGCGGCGCTGGACGGCGTCGGGCTTGAAGAGGATGAGCGTGCGCTGGACGGGCGAGGCCATGGGTCGACTCCCGGGTCGGTGTGGTTGAAGGGCGCGGATTCTAAGGAGCGACCGGGGCGCGCGGAAGGAGGTCCCGCTCGACCGCCGAGAGCGCCTGCGCCCGGCGCCCGGCGACGAGGACGAGGGCGTAGCAGGCGGCGCCGGCGGCCAGCACGGCGTGGCTGCCCAGGCCGACGCTGAGGATGGCCGCGGCGCCGCCGCCGGCGATGGAGGCCGCGCCGTTGACGGCCCAGCCCTGCTGGACGGCGCGCGCGCCGGTGGGCGCGATCAGGCGCACCCCGAGCGGGAAGCCGAAGCCGAGGACGAAGCCGACCGCGCCCACCCACAGGGCCACGGCCGCGGCGCGCAGGCCGCCGGTGTGGACCGCCTCCAGGGCGGGGACGGCCGGGAACGCGGCCAGCGACGCGAGCAGCGCGGCGAGGATCACCAGCCAGGCGCGGGTGAACCGGGCGGGCGCGAACAGCGCCGCCGAGGCGCGGGCCCCCGCGCCGCTGCCCACGAGCATGGCCGCCAGGACGACGACCAGCGAGGCCGTCGGGTGGCCGAGCACGACGATCAGCCGCTGGTGCAGCCCGAGCTGCACGAGCACGTAGCCGAGCCCGATCCCGAGGAAGTAGACGAGCGACCAGCGATAGACGCCGCGCTGGCGTGGGGCGACGTCGGGGGCCGGCAGCATCCACGACGCGAGGGCGAACACGGCGACGGCGAAGACCGCCGTGAGGCCGGCGAGGAGCACGAGCACGCGGACGGCGGTCGTCGTGGCCTCGGCGTAGAGGCCCTGCTCGCCGCGGCCGAGCAGGTCGATCTCGCCAGGCCGGTGGAACAGGAAGAAGTAGGGCCGCAGGTCGGTGGGCGGGGAGAGGTCGAAGCGGCTGCCCGCGATCGCCGCCGCCCGGCGCGCGGGGTCGAGCAGCGCGTGCATCGTCGGGTCCAGCGGCGCCGCGTCGGGCAACACGAGCGGCGCGAGGTCCTCGGCCGCGGCGATGGCCCGCAGGCGGGCGACCTCGTCGGAGGTGAAGGGCGCGCGCGAGACGAGGATCGTCGCGCTCGGCAACGGGTTGCGGTCGGCGAGGAGCGCGACGTGCTGGCGCGGGTCGCCCACGCCCTCGTCCTCGAGCACCTGCGCGGCGAGCGCGACCAGGCGCAGCGCCTCGGCGGGCTCGTGCGGGACGTAGAACCGACCCATGGTCAGGACGCCGCGCTCGCCCAGCGCGCCGAAGAGGGACCGCCAGCCCTCGACGGTGTAGAGCCCGTTCTCGGCCAGGACCATGCCGCCGCTGGCGGTCGCCGCCCACGTGTCGATCTGGGAGGCCTGGATCACGTCGTAGCGCCGCCCCGAGCGGGCGATCGCCACGCGGGCCTCGTCGTGGACGAGGGTCACCTCGGGCCAGCGCGCCAGGTCGTTCCAGCGCGAGGCGACGTCGCGGAGGACCTCGAGCAGGAGCCCGTTGAGCTCGTAGCCGTCGACGTGGCGCGCGCCGCAGGCGACGGCCGCCAGCACGTCGCGCCCGCCGCCCACGCCGATCACGGCCGTGCGCTCGAGCGGGCGCCCGAGGCGGTAGGCGAGATGCTTGACGCCCTCCGTCCAGGCCGGGTCCCGCGGCGGCGGGGCGCCCGGCGCGCGCGCGGCGGGCGGGACGAGCGCCGTGCCGGCCGACTTGTCGATCACCGCGTAGAGGTCGGTCCCGCCGCCGGAGAGGACCACGCGGCTGTGCTCGTTCCAGCGCTCGAGGACGAACGCGCGCCGCACGCTCGCGGCCAGGCCCGCGCTCCCGGGGCCGCTCCAGGCCGTCACGCCGGCGACGCCCGCCGCCACGATCAGGGCGCCGGCGGCGACCCCGCGCGCCGCCCGCCCCGGGCGCATGACCAGCCCGGCCGCGGCGGCGAGGGCCACCGGGACCATGAGGCCGCCGGGGCCCTGCACGACGCGCATGAGCGGCACGGCCAGGAGGCACGCCGCGGCGGCCGCGAGCAGGTCGGCCGCGTAGAGCCGGGGCACCCAGGCCTCGCGCCGGGCGAAGGCGCAGGCGAGGAACGCCCCGGCCGCCGTCAGGCCCGGCAGGAACACGACCGCGACCGGGAGCACGACGCTCAGGGTCGGCGGCGTGTAGTGCTCGCCCGCGTAGGGGAACCAGTAGGGCGCCACGGCCCGCGACGTGCCGAGGTACCACACGGCCGCGAGGGTGCCCGCCGCGAACGCGGCCGCCAGGCGCGCCAGCCGCTCGTCGAACGCCCCGGCCGGGAGGGCGCCCAGGTCCCAGCGCGCGGCCAGGAGGCCCCCGAACGCCAGGCCCGACATGACCAGCGAGACGCTGAAGAACGAGAAGTGGTAGTAGAAGAGGACCGAGAACACCCGCGTGAGCTGGAGCTCGAGGCCGAGCATGGCCGCGGCGACGAGCGCCACGGCCACGAGGAGGCGACGCGGGATCGCGGGCTCGTCGGTCACGGCGCGACAGGTTACCCGCGCGCGGCCGCGAGGCGACCCCGGGCGCTATGCGCCGGCCCGCGGGTACCCGGCCTCCGCCAGCTCCGCCTCGACCTCCGCGAGCGACCGTTCGGGCGCGAGGGCCGCGAGCAGGGCGGCGTCGAGCGGCTGATGCGCGAACACGGCCTCGACCGCGGCGAGGGGCAGGTCGCGGTCGAAGTAGCTCCCGGCGAACGCACGGTAGCCGGCCACCCCCTCGATGAACGGCGCGAGCAGCTCGCGCGAGCCGTCGGGGTCAGGCCCGTCCGGCGGGGTGACGGGGCCTCGACCCCAGCCGGCGGCGCCCGCAGGCCACCACAGGCAGAAGGTCGCCTCGTCGACCACGAACGCCGGCTCACCCAGGAAGGCGGCCAGGGCCGACGGGAGCCCCTCGTAGAGCCCCTCCCACTGCCCCTCGTCGTCGGCCACGGGCCGCGCCATGGGGCTCTCGTGCGCGAAGCCCTTGACCACGGTCCCGGCCGCGCTGAACCAGGCCGTCAGGTGGTCGCCGCTGCCGTCGCGCATGGTCCCGACGCGCTCGCCGGCCGCCCAGCGCGCGTCGAACGAGTAGTAGCGCTGATCCCACTCGGGGCAGAGCAGGGCGTCGAGCACGGCCATGGCGCGCCATCGCCGCTCGAGCAGGTCGGGCGCGGGCACGGCCGCCGAGCAACTCACGCCGCGCGGCCGATGTAGCGGTCGAAGTCGCTGCGGATCAGCGAGTAGATGACGAACAGGAAGCCCAGGTGCGTGCCGGCCGAGAACAGGCAGGCGAAGAGCTTGGCCAGGGTGAACGACCCCTGCGGCCCCTGCCCCAGCGCGGTGGCCAGGCCCTGGGAGGGCTCGACCATGTAGTAGGCCATGAGCGGCAGGTTGAAGCTCGGGACGCAGCACACGAGCGGCAGGGCGGCCTCGATCGTGACGACGACGATCGCCGCGACGATCGCGCGCAGCGTGGTGGGGAACAGGAGCGAGACGAAGATCCCCTGCACGATCGACGCGGCCGTGGCCACGGGGATCCCCAGAGCGAAGAACACCAGCGTCGTCGGGTCGAGGACGCCGCCCACGATCCAGATGATCACGTGGACGAAGGGCAGCGCGGCCAGGAAGACGATGTTGCGCCCGATCCCGCGCACCTTGCCCATGACGTAGGTGGCGCAGTCGAGCGGCGTCGTGGCCAGGAGGTCGAGCGTGCCGTCCTCGCGCTCCCGCGAGACCGTCGACGCGGCGATGATCGTCGGCAGGAGCACGATGAACCCGGTGACCACCGCGGCCACGACCTTGTGGAACTCGATGTTCGACAGCTCGTGCTGGAACAGCGCGTACGAGCCGAGCAGCCCGACCAGCATGGCGAGGTTCATGCGCCACCAGGTCTTGAAGCGGCCGACCGTGTTGACGTTCGTCTCCTTCCAGTAGATCGGGTTCATGACCCCGATCGGGCGCGGGTCGGCCCGCGGCCCGTCGTCGGCCGCGGCGGCCCCGCCGCCGGTCAGCCGGCGCAGGAGCCGCCCCGGCCGCAGGAGGAGGAACGTGGCCCGGTCGAACGCCTCGAGCGCCCGGCGGATGTCGAGCAGCCGCTCCAGCTCGCGCGCGTGCGGCAGGGCCAGCCCGGCCAGGAGCACGAGCGCCAGCCCGGCCGTGACGTTCCAGGCGGGCGCGACCCACCACTCGGTCGCCAGCGAGGCCGTCGGGTAGTACCACGTCGGGTTGGCCACGTAGGCCAGGTCCAGGAGCGGGCTGACGAGCGGCTGCTGCGCCGGGGGGAGCTGGGCCAGCTTGGGCGCCCCGAGCACGGCCACGAGGACGGCGTAGCTCACGCCGAGGACCCCCGGCGTCCGCTTGAGGACCGTGGAGAGGAAGATCCCGAGCCCCGTGGCCAGGACGGAGAACCCGCCCAGGATCGCCATGGTGATGAGGATCGAGCGCGCGGCCACGCCGCCGAGGGTCAGCAGCGCGAAGAGGAGCGGGACGGTGAGGAACAGGAGGAACAGGAGCGAGTAGAGGCGCGAGCAGAACTTGCCCCACACGATCGCCCAGGGACCCGCCTCGGTGAGGAGCAGCAGGTCGAGCGTGTTCTTGCCCTTCTCCTCCGTGATGGCGTTGGCGACCAGCGCCGGGCCGATCAGCGTGAGGATGATCAGCTGCAGGTAGGCGCCCCACTCGAACAGCATGCGCGCCTGCTCGGCCAGCCTGCTCTTGCCGATCCCGATCGCCTGGGCGTACATGGGGATCAGGCCGAGGACGAGCACGCCCAGGAACACGGTCTGGAACAGGTACGTGCGCGGGCGCCGGGCCTGGGCCAGGACCTCGCGCAGGAAGACCGGCCCGCCGATCACGCCACGTGTCCCTTGGTGACCTTCATGAACGCGTCCTCGAGGTCGATCTCCTGCTCGCGCACGAGCAGCAGCCGGAAGCCGCGCTCGTGCAGGAAGGAGGCCACGAGGCTGTGGTCCTGGGCGGTCTCCTGGAGCTGGACCTCGATGACGTCGCCGTCGATCACGTCGGCCCGCGCGACCAGGTCGTGCGCGCGCAGGGCCTCGACGGCGCGGTCGGTCCCCTCGCGCACCTTCACCTGCACGACGTCGTGGCTGCGCGCCTTGGCCAGGATCTCCTCGACGGGGCCGCTGAAGAGGAGCTGCCCGCGCTCGATGATCCCGACCTTGTTGCACAGCTCCTTCAGCTCGCTGAGGATGTGGCTGGAGATGAGGATCGTCTTGCCCATCGTCCGCAGCTCCTTGAGGAGCTCGCGGATCTCGATGCGCGCCCGCGGGTCGAGGCCGCTGGCCGGCTCGTCGAGGAGCAGGACGTCGGGGTCGTGCAGGAGCACGCGCGCCAGCGCCAGGCGCTGGCGCATGCCTCGCGAGAGGCTGTCCACCTGCGCGTCGCGCTTGTAGGACAGGTCGGTCAGCTCGAGCACGTCGTGGATGACCCGCTGCCGCTCCTTGCCCTTGATCTCGTAGAGCGCGGCGAAGAACTCCAGGTACTCGGTGACGGTCATGTCCTCGTACGTGCCGAACTCGTCGGGGACGTAGCCGATCTTGCGCCGGATGTGCTTGGCCTGCCCGTTGACGGAGTAGCCGCACACGAACGCCTGGCCGCTGGTCGGGCGCAGGAGCGTGCCCAGGATGCGGATCGTCGTCGTCTTGCCGGCGCCGTTGGGGCCGATGAACCCGTAGATGTCGCCCCGGTCGATCGTCAGGTTCAGCTTGTCGAGGGCGATGAGGTCCTTGTACTGCTTCGTCAGGTAGCGCGTCTCGATCACGACCCACCCGCCCTGGCCCGGTGCGCTGGCCGGGGCCGAGTGTAGCGCGGGCCGGGGCCGCGCGCCCGGCGTCCGGCTGCACGAGCCAGCGCCACGCGTCGGCCGTCCGGCCCCAGGCCGGGAACGGCTCGGTGCTTCGTCACGGGTGGAACGCAGCGACGACCGAGGCGAGGCCGCGGAGGCCGAGGCGAGGAGGCGCGCGCGCGGCTGATATCGATCGCCGGATCCCCGGTGGGCCGCCGGAGCGAGCGGGAGGCCCGCGGCTGCGGACGGCCGCGAGCGGTAGGATTCGCCTGGGCTGCAGCACCGCAGCCGCGGGACGGAGCTCGCGGAGGCGGGCCACACCGACGACCCGCGCGCGCCTCCTCGCCCGGCATCCGCGGCCGCAGCCGTCGATCACACCGTCAGTTCATCTCCCACAGCCGCCGCCTGGCCTCGTCGAGCTGCGCGCGCACGGCCCGCGCGTCGGGCGCCGCGGGGCGCCGGGCCAGGTAGCCGGCGAGGTCGTCGACCGCCGGCCCCGGGCGGCGCAGGGCGGCGCGCAGGAGGCCGCGGTCGCGGCGCTCCTCGGGGTCGTCGGGGCGCACGAGCACCAGCCGCTCGGCGACCCCGAGGGCGGCCTCGAGGTCGCCCTCGCGCAGGTGGATCGCCTTGAGGTTGCGCAGCATGCGCGCCAGGACCTCGCGGCCGCTCACCGGCCGCAGGAGGTCGGGCTGGAACGGCACGACGCCGCCCGCCCGCTCCTCGAGGAGCGTCCGGCAGCCGGCGACCGACAGCGGGCGCCCCTGGTCGAACGGGTCGAGGAACAGGTCGACGTCGCGGTGCCGCACGAGGAAGTGCGCCGGGAAGCCCACGCCGACGAGGGGCAGGCCGGCGCGCCGCCCGACCTCGACCAGGACCACCGCGAGCGTGATGGGGATCCCGAGCCCGCGGGCCAGCACGTGGTGCAGGTAGCTGTTGCGCGGGTCGTAGTAGGCGTCGCGGTTGCCGCGCAGGCCGTACTCGTCGTAGAGGAAGCGGCAGAGCGCGCGCGCCTGGTCGGCCGGGTCGCCGGCGGCCTGGACGCGCGGGCGGGCCTCGGCGCCGAGGGCGTCCAGCCGGCGCAGCCAGCGGTCGACGTCCGTCCCGGGCTCCGCCTCGGCGCCGATGAGCAGGGCGGCCTCGCCGAGGTCGAGGGCGTCCTCGCCCGCCCCGAGGAGCGCCTCGAACCGCGCCCGCAGCGCCGCCGTCTCGCCGGTCACGCCGCGATGCTAGAGGCCCGGCCGGAAATGCGCCAGGCAGCTGGCTCGAACGGGTCCGGGCCGGGCCGACTCCGGCCGGGGGTCCCTGTGCTCGGCCGCCGATCCGCCCGTAAGTCCCGGAAATGTGAGACAGCAGCGGCCGAGCACACGGATCCCCCGGCATCAGCGATGAGGCTAGAGGGCCGGCAGGAAGGCTGCGAAGCGGCCTTCCGGCCGGCCCTCTAGAGGCCCGGCCGGAGACGCGCCAGCGCAGGCGCACGGCGCACGCGGGCGGCCCCGCCATGGCAGAATCCCGCGCTCACCTCCAAGAGGGCGTCCGTGGACCTGACCCGCAAGAGCGGCCTCCTCCTCCATCCCACCTCGCTGCCTGGCCCCTTCGGCATGGGCGACCTCGGCCCCGCCGCCTACCAGTTCGTGCGCGACCTGCAGCAGGCCGGGCAGCAGGTGTGGCAGGTCCTGCCGCTGCAGCCGCCCGACTGCCACGGCTCGCCCTACGCGGCCAGCTCGGCCTTCGCCGGCGACCCCATGCTCGTGAGCGTCGAGGTGCTCCGCGACGAGGGGCTCCTCGAGCCGCGCGACTTCGACGGCCTGCCCACCTTCCCCGAGGGGCGGGTCACCTACGAGGCCTGCGCCGTGCGCGCGCAGCTCCTCGGCCGCGCCTTCGCCGCCTTCCGCGCCCAGGCCGGCCAGCGCGAGCGCATCGAGCTGGAGCAGTTCCGCGAGGAGAACGCCTTCTGGCTGGAGGACCACGCCCTGTTCGTGGCCCTGCGCGACGCCTACGGCGCCCCCTACTGGGACCGCTGGCCGGAGCAGCTCCGCCGCCACGTGCCCCACGCGCTGGTGCAGGCGCGGCGCGAGCACGAGCACGCCGTCGACGCCGAGGTGTTCCGGCAGTGGCTGTTCCACCGCCAGTGGTCGCGCCTGCGCTCGTTCGCGCACGGCCTCGGGGTGAAGATCTTCGGCGACGTGCCGATCTTCGTCGCCCGCGACAGCTCGGACGTCTGGGCCCGCCCGGAGCTGTTCTTCGTCGACGAGCAGGGGGCGCCGAGCGTCGTCGCCGGCGTCCCGCCCGACCTGTTCAGCGAGACCGGCCAGCTCTGGGGCAACCCGCTCTTCGACTGGACGATCCACGCCCGCGGCGGCTACGCCTGGTGGATCGAGCGCGTGCGCCACGCGCTGTCGCTCGTCGACATCCTGCGGATCGACCACTTCCGCGGCTTCGCCGGCTACTGGGAGATCCCGGCCGGCGCCGAGACCGCCATCGACGGCCGCTGGGTGCCGGGGCCCGGCATGGCGTTCTTCCGCGCCATCCAGTCGGCCCTGGGCGACCTGCCGATCGTGGCCGAGGACCTGGGCGTGATCACCGAGGACGTGACGGCGCTGCTCGAGGAGACCGGGTTCCCCGGGATGAAGGTCCTGCAGTTCGCCTTCGACGGCGACCCGAAGAACCCGTTCGTCCCCGAGCGCCACGACGAGCGGTCGGTGGTCTACACGGGCACCCACGACAACGACACGACGGCCGGCTGGCTGGCGAGCGAGCCGCCCGCCGTGCGCGCGCGCGTGGTCGAGCGCACGGGGTCCGACGACCCCGTGTGGGGCCTCGTGGAGCTGGCCTTCGCCTCGCCGGCCTTCCTGGCCGTCGTCCCGGCGCAGGACGTTCTGGGCCTGGGCAACGACGCGCGCATGAACCTCCCCGGGACCAAGAGCGACAAGAACTGGTCGTGGCGCCTCCGGCCGGGTCAGCTCGAGCTGGTCGCGCTCGAGCGCCTGCGCGAGCTCACGCTCCGCAGCGGCCGGGCGCCGGCCGCCGCGGTGTGACCGCGCTCACCGCTCGATCTGAGAGCGGAGCGAGCCGATCGAGCGGTGGCGCGCATCCCCGAGCGAAGGCCGCGAAGCGGCCGGAGCGAAGGGCGACAGGTGCCTCGGTGCGGATCGGAGCAAGGGTCCCGCTCCATGACGTGGACGTCATCACGAGCGACTGCCGCCGTGAGCCGACTCGCGCCCTTCGATCGGCCGGCCGGCGCCAGGTAGAGTCTCTCCGTGGACCGCACCGTGGACCCGATGGTCGGACGGACGATCGGCGGCGTCGCCATCGAGCGCAAGCTCGGGGCGGGCGGCATGGCCGCCGTCTACGCCGGCCGCGACGAGGAGGCCGGGGGCGCCGCGCGAGCGATCAAGGTCCTCTCGGTCGCCAGCCCCGAGAGCCACCAGGTGCGCTTCGACCGCGAGGCGCGCATCGGCCGGATGCTCGACCATCCGCTCGTCGTGCGCGTCCACCGCCACGGCACGTGCGGCGACTTCCGCTACATGGTCATGGACCTGATCGACGGCGAGGACCTGGCCCGGGTCCTGCGCCGGACCGGGCCCATGCACTGGCCGGTCGTCACGACGCTCGGGCGCGACCTGGCCCAGGCCCTGGCGCACGCCCACGAGCGCGGGATCGTCCACCGCGACGTCAAGCCACAGAACGTGCTCGTCGACGCGGCGCTGCACCTCAAGCTCGCCGACTTCGGCCTGGCCCACTGGCGCGACGGCCCCCCCGACCTCGCCGGCGGCGCCTCGCTCACGGCCACCGGCGACGCCTTCGGCACGCCGGCCTACATGGCGCCGGAGCAGTTCCGCGACGCCAAGTCGGTCGGCCCGGCCGCCGACCTCTACGCCCTGGGGATCGTCCTCTTCGAGGGGCTGGCCGGGCGCGTGCCGTTCCACGCCTCGTCGCCGGTGGACCTGGCGCGCCTCCACCGCGACGTCCCGCCGCCGTCGCTGGAGGCGCTGGCGGCCGAGGCGCCCGACGCCCTGCGCGACCTCATCGCGCGCCTGCTGGAGAAGGACCACCTGCGGCGCCCGTCGTCGGCGCGGGAGGTCGCGCGCGAGCTGGAGCTCATCGCCGCGCACGGGCCGACGTCCACGAACCTCTCCTCGGCCTCGGGCCGGCGCTCGGCGGTCCCGTCGGCGCGCGGCGTGGCCGAGACGCAGCCGCCGCGCCGCCGGAGGGTGCGGGCTGCGCTCTTCGGCCTCGGCGCCGTCGCGGCCGGGCTCCTCGGCTGGGGCGTGGCCACGGGCAAGCTCGAGCGGCGGGTCCGCTTCTACCTGCTCGCCGGCCCCGAGGAGCGGGCGCGCCTCGAGGCGATCCGCGACGCCCGCGACAACGTGGCCCAGGACCCGCGCGCCCTCGTCGAGGCGATCGACGCCTACCTGCGCGACTTCGGCACGGGCGGCTGGCTGCTCGAGCCGGTGCTGGCGTTCAAGAGCCGGCCCCACCGCCGCGGCGGCAACGTCTACCTCCTCGTGCCCGACCGGGCGGAGATGGTCCACGTGCCCGGCGGCACCTACCGCGTCGGCGCCCCGGGCGGCGACGACCGGGCGGTCACGCGGCCGCGCGAGGTGCGCCTGGGCGGCTTCCTCATCGACCGCCACGAGGTGTGCAACGAGCGCTACGAGCGCTTCCTCGCCCGCTGGCACGCCGCGGGCGACGTGCACCTGTGCGGCAACGAGCGCGCCGACCACGACGCGGCCCTCGCGCGCAGCATGGACCCGCACACGGGCCGCAGCCCCTACCCCGACGGCCCGATCGTGGGCGTGACGCCCTGGGACGCGCTGGAGTACGCGCGCTTCTACGGCCGGCGCCTGCCGTCCGAGGCCGAGTGGGAGGTCGCCGCCGCCTGGGACCCCGCCGCGCGCGCGGCCCGTCCTTACCCCTGGGGCGAGCAGACGCCGGGGCCCGAGCGGCCGAGCCTCGCCAACCTGGCCTTCGGCGGCTGGGGCGCGCCCGGGCCCGACGGCGCCTTCATGGCCCTGTGCTCGCCCATGGGCTTCTACGACCCCGACGTCTCGCCCTTCGGCCTCGTCGACGCCGGCGGCAACGCCGCCGAGTGGTGCACGGGCGACAAGCCACTGCCCGGGCGTCAGCCCGTGCGCGGCGGCTCGATCCTCACCGACTCGGCCGACCGCGCGCGCCTGGTCGCCCGGCGCGAGCACGACCCGCGCGAGGCGCCGCCGCCCGACGTGGGCTTCCGCACGGTCATGGCATACGAGGGGCCGGAGGAGTAGCCGGCACGTCCGCGTCCACGATCAGCCGCACGAAGCGCCCGGTCTCGAGGTCGAACAGCGCGCGGAAGCCCGAGGCCCCGAACACGACCTGTCGCCGCCAGGCGTCGCTGCCCTGAGGCGCGACGAAGACGTTGGCGCACACGAGGCGCCGATCGCGCAGGACGATGCCGGCCCACTGCCGGACGCAGCCGTCCAGGCGCGCGCCGAGCCACGGCGCGCGCGGGTCCTCGTGGATCGCCAGGAACACCGGCAGGGCGTCCTCGGCCCAGGCCACGACCTCGGGCGTGGGCGTCCAGACGCCGCCCGCGCCGACGTGCCGCGCCAGGGTCCGGGCGGCGGCCTCGTCGAGGACGACGGTCCGCGCGTCGACGACCCGCGGCCCGGGCGGCTCGGGCCAGGCGGAGCAGCCGACCGGCGGCCGCCGGCCGGGGCGACGCGCCGCGCGCGAGCGGCCGGTGCTGGTCGGGGTCGGGACAAGGCGGGGCGCAGACGCACGCCGTGGCGGCGACGAGCAGCAGACCGGCCGTGGCGGCGCGGGCGACGCGCGTGGTCATGACCACCTCCGCGCCCCTCGACCGGGCGCCGCGCCGCCGCATTCGACCAGGCCTGTCCTCTGAGCGCGCTCAGCGGATGAACGCGCGCGCCGCCCCGCCCGACGAGTTGATGAACACGGTCTTCTGCTCGGTGAAGAAGCGCAGCCCCTCCTCGCCCATCTCGCGCTCGCCCACGCCCGTGGACTTCATGCCGCCGAAGGGGAGCTGGGCCTCGCCGCCGACGGTGGCCTCGTTGACGTGGACCATGCCGGTCTCGACCTCCTCGACGAAGCGCATGCAGGCGCGCACGTCGCGGGAGAAGAGCGAGCTCGTGAGGCCGAACTCGACGGCGTTGGCCAGGCGGATCCCCTCGTCGAGGTCCTTGATCGTCGTCACGGCCAGCACCGGGCCGAAGACCTCCTCCTGGAACAGGCGCGAGCCGGGGCGCACGTCGCCGAAGACGGTCGGCTCGACGAAGAAGCCGTGGTCGAGCCCGGCCGGGCGCCCGCCGCCCGTGAGCAGCCGCGCGCCCTCCTGCTTGCCGATGTCGATGTAGCTCAGGTCCTGCCGGAGCTGCTTCTCGTCGACCGCCGGGCCCATCTGCGAGGCCTCGTCGAGCCCGGGGCCGACCTTGAGGCGCCGCGCCCCCTCGACGACGGCCTCGGTCAGGGCGCCGGCCACGTCCTGGTGCACGAGCAGGCGGCTGGTCGCGGTGCAGCGCTGGCCCGTCGAGCCGAAGGCGCCGTTGATGACGGCCGCCGCGACGGCATCGACGTCGGCGTCGGCGAGGACGATCACGGCGTTCTTGCCGCCCATCTCGCAGGTGACCTTGGCCCCGCGGCGCGCCGCCTGGGAGTAGAGGTTGATCCCGATCTGGTTCGAGCCCGTGAACGAGATCGCCCGGACGGCCGCGTGGTCGACCAGGGCCGACCCGACCTCCCGGCCCGGGCCGACGAGCATCTGCAGGACGCCCGGCGGGAGGCCGGCCTCCTCGAAGACCTCGACCATGAGGCCGCAGGTCGCGGGGGTGAGCTCGGCGGGCTTGATGATCACGGCGTTGCCGGCGACGAGCGCCGGGGCCGTCTTCCACACCGGGATGGCCCAGGGGAAGTTCCAGGGCGTGATCAGCCCGACGACGCCCAGCGGGCGGCGGATCGTGTAGGTGAACACGTCGGGCAGCTCGCAGGGGAGCGTGCGCCCGCCCATGCGGAAGCCCTCGCCGGCGTAGAACTCGAGCACGGCGATGCCCTTGTCGACCTCGCCGCGGGCCTCGCGCAGGACCTTGCCCTGCTCGCGGGTCATCGTGCGCGCGATCTCCTCCTTGCGGCGCCGGGCGACCTCGACCGCGCGCGCCAGCACGCGGCCGCGCGCCGGGGCCGGGGTGGCGGCCCAGCCGCGCTGCGCGGCGACCGCCCCCTGCACGGCGCGCTCGAGGTCCGCCGCGGTGGCCGCGGGGAACTCGTCGATCACGTCGCGCGTGTCGGCCGGGTTGACGTTCGCGATGCGCCGCTCGGACGCGGGGGTGAACCAGGCGCCGTCGATGTAGCTGCCGCTGGGCATGGGGGACCTCGCAAGGGGCGCGATTCTATGCGATCGCCGCCCGCCGGCGCAGGGCGCAACCCGCACGGATCCGGGCGGCCTCGCGGCGGGCCGGGGCGACCGGGTATGGTTCGCCAAGGTGACGCACACCGAGGACACCTGGGACTTCGTGATCGTCGGCTCCGGCTTCGGGGGCAGCGTCAGCGCCCTGCGCCTGGCCGAGAAGGGCTACCGCGTCCTCGTCCTGGAGAAGGGCCGCCGCCTGGGCCCCGACGAGTTCCCGCGCAGCAACTGGCAGCTCTGGCGCTGGCTGTGGCTGCCGCGGCTGGGCTTCCGCGGCCTGTTCAAGATGACCTTCTTCCCGCACGTCACCGTCGTCTCGGGCGTCGGCGTGGGCGGCGGCTCGCTGGTCTACGCCAACACCCTGCCCGTCCCGGACGACGACTTCTTCCGCGCGCCCTCGTGGGGCGGGCTGGCCGACTGGAAGGAGGAGCTCGCCCCGCACTACGCCACCGCGCGGCGCATGCTCGGGGCGGTCACGAACCCGCACCTGACGCACACCGACGACGTGCTGCGCGAGGTCGCCCGGGACCTGGGCAAGGCCGACAAGCACAAGGCGACCGACGTGGCCGTGTACTTCGGCGCGCCCGGCGAGACCGTGCCCGACCCGTTCTTCGGCGGCGAGGGCCCGGCGCGGACGGGCTGCACGCTCTGCGGCGGCTGCATGCTCGGCTGCCGCGTCGGCGCCAAGAACACGCTCGACAAGAACTACCTGTGGCTGGCCGAGCGGCGCGGCGTCGTCGTCGAGCCCGAGACCGAGGTCACCTGGGTCCGCCCGGCGGGCGCCGCCGACGGGGCCGACGGCTACGTGGTCGAGGCCCGCCAGCGCCGCGGCGGCCGCACGCGCCCGGTGACCTTCCGGGCCCGGCAGGTGATCTTCGCCGGGGGCGTCCTCGGGACGGTGGACCTGCTCCTGCGCCTCAAGGAGCGCCCGGACGGCCTCCCGCGCCTCTCCGGGCGGCTGGGCCAGTTCGTGCGCACCAACTCGGAGGCGCTGCTGGGGATCGTCGCCGGCCGGCGCGACCGCGACCTCTCGCGGGGCATCGCCATCGGCTCGATCCTGCACACCGACCCGTGGTCGCACATCGAGCCCTGCCGCTACCCGGCGGGCTCCGGCTTCTTCCGCCTGATGACCCTGCCCCACGTCACCGGCGCGCGCCTGCTCACGCGCCTGGCGCAGATGCTCGGGGTCGTCGCGCGCCACCCGCTGCGGATGCTCCGCACCTGGCTCGTGCCCGACTTCGCCCGCCACAGCGTGATCCTCCTCTACATGCGCACGCTCGAGGGCTACCTGCGCCTCCGTCGCGGCCGCGGCCTGACGACCGGCCTGCGCGCGGGCATGGTCACCGACCTCGACGAGGGCCCGCCGCCGGCGGCCTCGATCCCGGAGGCCACCGACCTGGCCCGCCGCATCGCCCACAAGCTCGACGGGATCCCGCAGAGCCTGGCCAGCGAGACGCTCCTCGGGATCCCCACGACGGCGCACATCCTCGGCGGCTGCGTCATGGGCCCCGGGCCCGCCGACGGCGTGATCGACGCCCGGCACCGCGTCTTCGGCTACGAGGGGCTCTACGTGGTCGACGGCTCGGCCGTGTCGGCCAACCCCGGCGTGAACCCGTCGCTGACGATCACGGCGCTGGCCGAGCGGGCGATGACGTTCATCCCGGCCCGGGCGGCGGCTCACGGTCAGTCGGCCGGGGTGCCCGCCGGGCGCTGACGCCGCGCCAGGTGGTCACGCCAGGCGGCCGCGCTCGCGCCGACGGGCGCGCCCGTGAGCCGGCGGAGCGCGGTCACGTAGGCCTGGCGGACGGCCACGGGCTCGCGCGCCTGCTCGGCCACGTCGAGCCGCTCGGCGAGCTCGGCGAGGACCCACTCGCGCTCCGCCTCGCGCGCCGCCGGCACGAGGGCCAGCGCCGCGAGCGCCGCCTGGCGCTGCTCCTGGGCCCCCTCGCCCTCGAGGCGCAGGAGCAGGGCGACGCCGTCCTCGTCGCCGACCGCCCCGAGCGCCGCGAGCGCCGTCGCCAGCGGGCGCCCCGCTCGCCCCGCCGCGGGCCGCCCCTCGACCACCGCCCGGTCGATCCAGGCGACGAGGTACGGCGTGGCGGCGCTGGCGGCCGTCGCCTGGAGGAGCTGGTGGCCGAGCGTGCGGCGCGCGTCGTCGAGCGGCGCCTCGCCTTGCCCCGGCGGACGGTCGAGCGCCTCGACGAGCGGCCGGGCGACCACGTCGCCCGCGCGCCGCGCCGTGGCGTCGAGGACCTCGAGCGCGTCGAGCGCCTGGTCGAGCGGCCCGCGCAGGAGCGTGGGCAGCAGGGCGCCGACGGTGGCCTCGCCGCCGCAGCGGGCGAGCGCGCGCAGGCAGCGGCCGCGCAGGTGCTGATCGGCCCCGGCGAGCAGCGCGAGCAGCCGGCCCTCGACCTCCGGCGCGCGCCGCCCGACCTCGCCCAGCCGGGTGAAGGCGTCGAAGGGCGCCTGCCCGCGCAGGGTCCCGGCCACCTCGAGCAGCGCCGCGAGCTCGACCTCCTCCCCGCAGGCGGCCAGGGCCTCGAAGGCCAGCGGGCGCAGGTGCGCGGCGGCCTCGGCGTTCATGGCCAGCACGTCGACGAGCGCCGCCGGGTCCGCCGCGAGGACCGCCAGGCGGCCCTCGCGCTCCTCCGCGAGCTGCTCGCGCGCCGCCTCGCGCTCCTCGGGCGAGGGGGGCTCGGCCGGGGCGTCGTCCTCTTCCTCCGGCGCCGCGGCCGGGCTGCCCGCCGCGAGCCGCTCGAGCGCCTCGAGCTCGGCCAGCCGCTCGAGCACGAGCAGCCGCCGGTCCTCGGGCGCGCGCGGCTGCCAGGGGGTGGTCGCGGCGGCGGTCGTCGCGGCGGCGCGCGTCACCTGCGCGCGGGCGGCCGCGGCGTCGAGCAGGGGGAGGAGGAGGCCGGCGACGGCGATCAGGCCGAGGCGTGGGCTCACGGGTCGATCTCGAGGCCGCCGGTGACCTTGTAGGCCAGGGTCCGGAAGGCCGTCCCGGTGGGCGTGCCGATCACGCGCCGGACCATGTCGATGCCCTCGGTCGAGAGCGCGATGTTGCGCCGGCTGGGGACGCCGCCGCCGCCGATGCTCACCACCTGCTTCGTCGACGCCGTGAACCCGCCCTTCGACTTGACGTCGAGCAGCATGGCTCCGGTCTGCGAGTGCTCGTTGCCGCCGCCGTTGATGCGGATCAGCGGGCTCCCCGAGTTGGCGTTCGTGCCCAGGGTGTCCATCTCGAAGTAGACGATCCCGTGCAGGGCGGCGTTGCCGTTGAACACCAGCGCCGGGTCGGTGCCGGTCCAGTTGCTCGGCACCTTGATGATCATCAGCCCGTAGAACTGCGTGCCGCCGGGGATCGACACCGAGCCGCTCGTGCCCAGGTCGTACTTCACGATCACGGGGGCGTCGGCGGTGCCCATGTTGAAGCTGCTGGGGATCGGCGAGGTGGCGGTGCTGGCCGACGTCTCGCGCAGCGACTGGATCCACTCCTGCATGCTGCTGTAGGGGACCGCGTTCGAGTGCGTCGGGGTCGGCGACGTCGACTCCAGCGTGGCCCCGAGGATGTCGCCCGGGGGCGAGCCCACCCCCGCCCAGGTCGTGGCTGCCTCGGCGGTCGTGGCCACGGCCGAGCCCGACCCGGCCTGATCGCTCATGAGCCCGCCGCCGAGCGTGTGGTCGCGGCCCGAGATCTTGGGCGGGTTGCCCGACTTGTGCACCTGTAGCGTGGGGAGCGGTGAGCTCGAGACGACCGTCACGGCGCCGGGCATGTTCCCCGAGGGCGGGTTGCCGCTCACGACCTCCTCGATCCACACCTGCACCCCCGCGCGGATCCAGTCCGTCGCGACGGCGCCGCCCGTCGTGCGCACGCGCCCCTCGGCCTCGACCAGGAACACGCGCGTCGGGGTCGTCCGCGCCAGGCTCAGGCGGTAGTCGAACTGCCCGGCGAAGGCCGCCCCGCCGAACGCCTGGTCGGCGAGGACGATCGGCGCGCCGGCCGCGGGGATGTCGCCGGCGCTCAGCCGCAGGACGGCGCGCCGCATGGCCGCGTCGGCCACGGCGCGGGCCTGCGCGAGCGACACCTGCGTCGTGGCCTGCTGGTGCGAGGTCCGCGCGCTCTCGAGCAGGAGGAGCGTCATGCCGGTGAGCATGAGCAGGACCAGCATGACGAGGATGAGCGCGCTCCCCTCCCTGCGGGAGCGCGAGCGGCGGCGGCGGCGGTCCATGGGTCACCTCTCTCCGGGGGAGCGATCAGTCGAGGACGGGGCGGACGAAGATCGTGCGGCTGACGGTGGTCGACCTGGTCTGGGGCGCGCCGTCGGGCGCGACGCCGATCTGCCGCGCGAGCGTCAGCGAGACGGTGATCGTCTCGTCGGTCAGCGGCGCCTGCTGGGGCGTGACCGTGAAGGCGGTGACGCCGCGGGCGAGGACCCGCGGCAGCCCGGCGTAGACCGGGTGGTCGTGCAGGAGCTCGCCGCCGGCCACGCGGTAGACGAACGCGGCCGCCTCGAACTCCTCGGCGCCGGTGAGGGCGTCCCAGTGGGAGACGCGGAACACGCTCACCTGGCCCGCGGTGATCGCCACGTGCCCCCGGTCCGTGGCCTTGAGGTCGGTCACGAGCTGGTTGAGCGCCCTGGCGGCCTCGAGCTGCATCTGGTCGATCGCCAGCGACTGGTTGAGCTGCTGCGAGCTGCCGCTGAACGTGCTCAGCGCCACGGCGAACATCCCGGCGAGCAGGGTGAACGCGATCAGCACCTCGAGGAGCGTGAAGCCGCCGCGCGGCTCAGAAGCTCGACAGGTAGGCATACAGCCGGACCTCCATGGTGCTGCGCGAGGCGCCGGTCCAGGTGAGCGAGAGCCGCGTCGGGAGGACGAGCACGTCGCCCGCGGGCACCGCCACGTCGGTGGTGTCACCGTCCCCGTTGATGTCGACCGGGAAGGCGAGCGCGAGCGCCTCGGCGCCGCCGGGCCCGGGCTCGTCGCGGTAGACGGTCAGCGTGCGCGTGACGTTGCCGAGCCCCGGGATCGTGGGCGTGGAGGACGCCGGCTGCGCGAGGACCTGCGCGATCGTCATCGCGCGCAGCTCCTCGAGGTAGGTGGAGAGCGCCTGCTCGGCCACCCGCCGCTCCTCGGAGAGCTGCCGCTGCGTGTTCGATGTCGAGATCGCCCCGCCGAAGGCGAGGAGCGCGATCGAGAGCAGGGCCAGCGACACCATCAGCTCGATGAGCGAGAAGGCCGCCCGTCCGCTCCCGCGTCGCCCCGACCACGACCTGAGGCTCTCCCGCACGCCGCCCTCCTGCACCCCCTGACGCAGCACGCGGCGGCCCACCCGGAGCAGGGGCTGACCATGCAGACTTACGTTCGCCGGGTGTCGGGGAATCCAGACAGGGCGATGTGCGGCCCACCGGACACCCGACGTCTCTCCTCGGGCCCGGCCCGAGGCCCCAACACGATCGAAGACTAGGGGCTCCGCTGACGACCCTCGGGGACCTCGGGGGCCTCGCCTGCGGTCGGAGCGCAGCAGGAAGCAGGCGCAGGGCGCCGTGGAGGGCCTGACGCAGCTCGAGGCCGCGCTCGCGGGAGGAGGGCGAGGTCCGCCCCGCCGCGGGATGCGACGTCGCGAGATGCGCCGCGGCGGCTGTGTCAGAATGCCGGCCCGATGACCACGCAGGCCAAGCTCATCTGCCCCACCTGCGGCACGCACTACGGCGAGGCGGGCTGCCCCCACGCGCCCTCGGGCGCCACCCGGGCCGCGGCGCCCCCGGCGCCCCCGCCGGCCGCGCTGGACGCCCCGGCCACGCCCCGGACGCCGGAGCAGGCGCCCGAGGGCGTCTACGTCGGCGCCGAGGTCGTCCCGCGCGGCGGCTTCAAGCTCTCGTCGCTGGGCTTCGAGCGCTCGGGCAAGACCACCTACCTGGGCATGCTCTACTTCCTCATCGCCACCGGCCGCCTGCCCGGCTACCGCTTCGCCTGGAGCGACTCGCTGCGCGACCTCGAGCAGCTCCGCGCGCAGCTCCACCGGCCGGCCAGCCAGGGCGGCCCCACCTTCCCGCCGCGCACCGACACCGACAGGACGGTGTTCCTGCAGCTCGGCCTGCGTCGCTGGGACGACGACCGCTACGTCGACCTCTACTTCCCCGAGTTCTCGGGCGAGGACGTGGCGCGGATCTGGACCGACGGCCAGTTCCCCGAGAACCTGCGCTTCCTGCGGGGCTTCGACGGCTACCTGCTGTTCGTCGACGCCACGGCCAGCTCGGCGCTCGACGTCGGTCGCCACCTGCGCCTGCTCTCGGGGCTCCTCGAGCTCAAGGGGACGCTCCGCCTGAAGGAGCCGGTGGCGGTGCTCCTCTCCAAGTGGGACCTCGTGGCCGACGCCGAGGCCACCACGCCCGAGGCCTTCTTCCGCCAGCGCTTCGGCGGCCTCCACGACGCCATGAAGGGCCAGCTCGAGACCTTCCGCGTGTTCGCCGTGTCTTCGGTGGGCAAGGTGCGCACGCTCCTCGGTCACGACGGCCTGCCGATCGAGCGCGACGGGGCCGTCCTGCACGTCCCGGCGCCCGAGCGCGTGGCCGTCGAGGGCGCCGACGACCCCGTGTTCAGCTACCGCCCGCTGAACCTGTCGCGGCCGGTCCTGTGGCTCCTCGAGCACCTGACGGCGGGGGCGCGCGCGTGAAGATCGGCACGATCGGCCTGGCCGGCAGCGGCAAGACGACGCTCATCGGCTCGCTCACCCTCGCGCTCCTCCAGGGCGAGGCGTCCTCCGACCTGGCGCTGTTCAACTTCGACGGCGTCGCGGCGACGCGCGACCTGAGCCAGCACGCCGACACGATCCAGCGGGGCCGCTGGCCCGCGCGCACGGAGCAGAGCAAGGTCGCCGAGTACGCCATCCGCCTGCGCCGCAAGTCGACGAACACCGTCTTCTCGCTGCGCCTGCCGGAGCTCCCGGGCGAGCTCCTCGAGGAGGTCTGGCGCACCGACCGCATCCCCGCGCCGCTCACCTTCCTCACCGACTACGACGGCTACCTGCTGCTCGTCGACGCCACGCTCGACGAGCCCGAGCGCGCCGCCGCCCAGCACGTGCACCTGCTCCAGGGGATCAAGCGCGCCCGGGGCCACGCGCCCTCGGCCTACGCGCCCGAGCCGCTCGGCCTCGTGCTCACCAAGTGGGACGCCCTGCCGCCCGAGGAGCAGGCGCTCGGGCCCGACGGCCTCGCCGCCGAGCACATGCCCATGCTCGTTGACTTCATCGCCTCGAACTTCACCCTCCGGCGCGTCTTCGCCGCGTCGGCCGTGGGCGCCGTCGACGCGGCCGGCCAGCCGCTCCTCCAGGGCGGCCGGATCGTGCCCCGCGGGATCTTCGAGCCGCTCGAGTGGATCACCGGCCAGGTCGCCCGGGCTGCCCCGGCGGCCCTGGGCTGAGCCGACGGTGCGCGTCGCCTGCCAGCGCCTCGTCCACCGCTACGTCGGCCGCGAGCGCGGCGGCCACCGCGCGGTCGGCTGGTCGGCCGAGCCCCCGCGCGAGCTCGAGCAGCTCGTGCAGCGCCGCTCCGACCTCGCCGGCGAGGACCTGGGCGCCCCCGTCCCGCCGTACGTCGCGGGCTACCCGCTGCCCGACGGGCGCTACGCCCTGGCGCGCACGACCTACCTGGCCCAGGCCGACTGCCTCGGCGCCGTGCGCACCGAGACGCTCCTCGTCGAGGCCGACGACCAGCGCGCGCTGGCCACCCCGCTCGACCTGCTCCCCGCGCTCGAGGCGCTGCCGCCGGTCGACCTCGCGGCCGAGCTGAAGGCCTTCGAGCGCGAGCGCGCGCCGGCCCTCCTCGCCCCGCTGACGTTCGAGCTCCCGCCGCCGCCGCCGCCCGCCCGGGACCTGGCCGCCCTGCGCGCGCTCGACCCGGCGCTGCTCGCGGCGCTCGTCGACGGCGCCTGCGGGCCGCGCCCGCTGTGCCTCGTGGGCGACCCGGCGCGCGACCTGCCGCTCCTGCGGGCGCTCCTCCTCCTCCATCCGCGCGGCGCCGCCTGGCGGGCGGGCCTGTGCGGGCAGGCGCTCTCGCCGCGCCCGTGGGCCGCCCTGCAGCTCGCGCCGCGGGCGGCGGCGGACCGCTTCGCCCTGCGCGCGGCGCGGGACGGCGACGTGGCGCTGGTCGACCTCGCCGCCGGGCAGGCGCGCAACGTCGAGCCGGCGCCGGCCGCGGCGGCGCTCCTCGACCTGCTCGCCCGGCAGGCCTGGGGCGAGCTCGACGACCTCGCGCGCCGCGCCGGCGCCTGCCCGGCCTACGTCGGCCCGGCCGACCTCGCCGCCCAGCTCCGCTTCGAGGCGCTGGCGTCGGCGCCGCGCCGCGCGCCCGAGGAGCAGGTCGAGCTCGCCAACCACCTGCGCGCCCGCGGCGCGCCCGAGGCCGAGGTGGCGGCGCCCTTCCGCGCCCTGCTCGAGGACCCGCCCGAGGGGCGGCTCGTGTGGCTCGTCAACGTCGTGCAGGCCGGCTGGCTCTCCTACCGGCGCGCGCATCCCGACGCCCCCGACGACGCGCCCGCGGCGGTCGAGGCGCTCCTGCGTCGCGCGCTCGCCGCGCAGCGCTTCGACCTGGTCGTCGGCTTCCTCGAGCGCTGCGGCCCGCTCTACCCGGGCCCGCGCGCCGCCGTCGAGGAGGCCGCCCTCGACCTGGCCCTGGGCGACGCCCCGCTCGAGCCGGCCGCCCTGCCCGCCCTGGCCGACCTGCTCGCCCTCGCCGCCGCCCGCGCGCCGGCCCGGGCGACGCTCGCCCTGGCCGCGCGCGCGCCCGCGATGCTCTCCCGCGTCGAGGCGGCCCTCGCGGCCCACCCGGTCGACGACCCCGCCCTGCGCCGGCGCGCGAGCCTGGCCGTCGTCGAGGGCGCCGCCACGGCCGGCGCCCCGGACGTCGCCGCGCGCGAGGTCGAGCGCGCCGCCG
>JAHBXY010000062.1 GCA_019636275.1 Planctomycetota bacterium
GCGGCGCCGCAGCCGGGTGGGACCGTCAGCGCGGACCGGCGGCGTCGAGGAGGAGCCGCCGCTCGACGTCGAAGCCGGCGCGCAGGGTCCACGCGGGGGCGGGCTCGACGTCCGGGAGGCGCCGCAGGTCCGCGGGGGCGTCCACGCGCTCGGCGAGGGCCAGGAACCAGCCGGCCAGCAGCGCGCGCAGGCGCTCGACGCCGGGGCCGGCGCCCGGCGCGAGCGGGAACGGCGACCTGGCGGCGAAGGCGTCCTCGGTCGCGCGGGCGCGCGCGAGGCCAGGGGCGAAGCGCGCGCGCGCCCAGCGGGCGAAGCCCGCCGGGTCGTTGACGGCCGCCGTCTGCCAGCGGTCGAGGTCGTGGGCCAGGCCGTCGAGGTCGTCGGCGAGCGCCTGGTAGTGGTCGACGACGTCGGCGCGACGGCGCCGCGCGTCGTCCTCGCTCCCCACGCGGAGGGCACGTCGCACCTCGAGGCCGGCGAGGCGCTCGCGGTCGTCGGCGCCGAGGTCGCGCTCCAGGCGCTCGCGGACCTCGGCCGGCTGGCGACGCAGGGCGAACGCGACCTCCACCTCGTAGGCGCCCGCCGGCAGGCCCGGCCCGAACGGTCCCAGGCGCGCGAAGAACCCGCCGCCGTGCACCGGCACCTCCCGGCGCTGGAGCTTGCGACCCTCGAAGGCGAGGCTGACGAGGAGGGTCGCCCCGGTCCCGACCGCGGCCGCGTCGCCACGGACCTCGAGCCAGTCCTCGACCACCTCGGCGCCGGTGACCTCGATCGGCCGCTCCGGCAGCGGACGCCGCGGCGGCGCGCGCTCCTGGACGTCGACGTCGAGCGCCGCCCGCCCGCGGCCGCGGATCCTCACCTCGAGGGTTTGGCGGCCCGGCGGGGGGACGTCGAAGACGAGGAGGACGAGCCGGTCCGCGCCGACGGCGACGATCAGCTGCCGCCTCCTGCCCAGGAGGACCTCGAGCTCGTCATGCCGGCAGGCGCCCCGAGGCGCCGCCTCGGGCAGGGGCGGACAGGCGTGCAGTCCGCTCCCGCGTACCTCGATCACGTCTCCGGGCGAGACGGCGGTGACGGGACGGCCGTCGAGCCGCACCTCCGTCAGCGCGGGCGGCCCCTCCTCGCCGCGGGCAGGGAGCGAGCCCAGCAGCAGCACGACCGAGCACGCCATGAGGGCGAAGCGCACGGCTCGAGCATGCCCCTCGGCGCCGTTTGCTTCAACCCGGCGCGCTCGACGCAGAGGGCCGGCCTCGTTGCGGCGCGCGGTCGATCAAGTGGCTGGCGCCCGTGAGCAGGGTCGCGCGCTGGCCGGCGGCCCGGCGCGGTCAGCACGGGTGCCGGTGCTGGACGTACGCCCGCGGTTCGTCGACGAGGGCGGTCGAGTCGGTGGCGCCTGTGAGCATGGTCCCGGGGCTGGACGTCGGCCCGCGGTTCGTCGACGAGGAGCACGGTCGCGGTGTTGCACGTCGGCCCTCAGTTCGTCGACGAGGGTGGTCGAGTGGCTGGCGCCGGTGAGCACGGTGCCGGGGTTGGACGTCGGCCCGCGGTTGGTCGACGAGGGCGGTCGACTGGCTGGCGCCCGTGAGCACGGGTGCCGGGGCTGGCCGTGGCCCGGGGTCCGTCGACGAGGACGGTCGAGAGGCTGGCTGGACGTCGGCCCGCGGTTCGTCGACGAGGGCGGTCGAGAGGCTGACGCCCGTGAGCACGGTGCCGGGGCTGGACGTCGGCACGCGGTTCGTCGACGAGGGCGGTCGGGTGGCTGACGCCCGTGAGCACGGTGCCGGGGCTGGACGTCGGCCCGCGGTTCGTCGATGAGGGCGGTCGGGTGGCTGGCGCGTGTGAGCACGGTCCGGTGCTGGACGTCGGCCGGCTGTTCGTCGATGAGGGCGGTCGGGTGGCTGGCGCGTGTGAGCACGGTCCCGGTGCTGGACGTCGGCCCGGGGTCCGTCGACGAGGGCGGTCGAGAGGCTGGCGCCCGTGAGCACGGTCCCGGGGCTGGACGTCGGCCCGCGACTCGTCGACGAGGGCGGTCGAGAGGCTGGCGACCGTGAGCACGATCCCGGGGCTGGACGTCGGCCCGCGACTCGTCGACGAGGGCGGTCGATTGGCTGGCGCCCGTGAGCACGATCCCGGGGCTGGACGTCGGCCCGCGACTCGTCGACGAGGGCGGTCGAGAGGCTGGCGCCCGTGAGCACGGTTTCGGGCTGGACGTCCGCCCGCGGTGCGTCGACGAGGGCGGTCGAGAAGCTGGCGCCCGTGAGCACGGTCGCGGCGCTGGCCTCCGGCCCGGGGTCCGTCGACGAGGGCGGTCGAGTGGCTGACGCCCGTGAGCATGAGTGCGTCCTGCGCCTGGGTTGGTTGTCACATGCTGGAGCGCCGCCTGAGGGTCGAGCGGCCGCCGCCGTTCGTCAGCCAGCGCGGATTCGCCTCGAGTCCCGCTCTCGCGACTGAAGCGATCCACGCCCGCAGCGGGACACATAATGCAAATATTTGACACTGGCGATGGGACGCTGGTCCCGGTATTCTTTCCTGCTGGCATGGCGCATTGGCCGATCGGCCAGCGCAGACTCGCCACCACCACGACCAACCACACCGCACGAAGGAGGGTCCATGAAGACGACCTCGCGCCGAGGCTCCGCCTCGTCCCAGCCGCTCCCCCGCGCCGAGCTCGAGGCGACCCTCGACGAGGCGCGGCGGATCGACGCCCGGATCGCTGACGTGGTCCGCCGCGAGCGACAGGCCACCGCCGAGCTGGCCTACCTCCTCCTGCACGCCGAGCGGTGCGACGTGCACCGGGCCTTCGGTCACACGCGGATCGGGAAGTACGCGGTCGCTCGCGGCTTCGTCAACTCGGACCGCAAGGCACGCGAGCTGATCGCGCTCGCTCGGGAGCTCGAGCGCCTGCCGCGCATGCGGGTCGACTTCCGCGCCGGCCAGGTCGACTGGACCAAGGCCCGGACGGTCGCGCCGGTCGCCACGACCGAGACCGAGGAGCGCTGGCTCGACCTGGCGAAGACCTGCACGAACCGCCAGCTCGAGGTCCTGGTCGCCGAGGCCAAGGGCCAGGAGGCGCCGGTGCGGCGGACGTTCAAGCAGACGAAGGAGCAGGCCGGCTGGCTCGACGAAGCCCTCCGCCTGGCGCGGCTGAACAGCGACCGTCCGCTCACCGACGAGCAGGCGCTCGAGATCGTGTGTCGGGGCTACGCCGAGGGCGTGGCCAGCCGGGCCGGCGCGGGGCCGGCCTACCGGATCGTGATCCACAAGTGCGAGTGCGGCGCGCCGGCGACGCTCCGGGGCCGCGACGGGCCGGTCAAGCTCTCGCCCGCCAGCGAGGCGGCGGCGACGCGCGACGCCGAGGTCCATGACCTGCGCACGGGCACAGGCAAGGTGACGAAGACGATCCCGCAGCAGATCCGGCGCCTGGTCATGGATCGTGACGGCGGCACGTGCAAGGTCCCGGGCTGCGGCGCGCGCGGGAAGCTCCACATCCACCACGAGCCCGGGCGCGAGGCCACCGGGCACGATCCGGATCGCATGCTGCTCGCATGCGATCGCCACCACCCGGACCGCCATCAGGGCTACATCGAGATCAAGGGCGACGCGCGGGTGGGCTTCCGCTTTTTCCTCGCCGACGGGACGGAGATCACTGACGCACCGGCGCCGGTCGCGCCCGTGAGCACGCCTGCTGCGCCGGTCGAGTCGGCGTCGACGGGCGCGATTGGGCGGCGGAGCGCGGCGCAGGAGGAGGACGAGCCGGCGCGGATCGCCGTGCTGGCGCTCGTGGGCCTGAAGTGCACGAAGACCGAGGCCCGGGAGCTCGTTCGCCGGGCCGGCGAGCGGCTCTCCGAGCGGGGCGAGGACCGCTCGGTCGAGGCGCTGACCGCGGAGGCGCTGCGGGTCGTCGGCGACGGCCTGATCGGGCGCGGCGTCGAGCAGGTCGACCCGGTCACCCGGCCGGCGTAGCGAAGGAACACGGGCGACGCGCGCACCGAGCCAGACCGGGCCGCGCCTCCCGACGGACCCCCGCGTCCGCGACGACCCACTTAGAGCGCGCGGACGGGATCCCGCGCGTCGACGGCCTCGCCGTCGACGACGGCGTCGCGCGATCCGTGCTCACAGGATCCAGCGCGTCGACGCACTTGTCGTCGATGTGCCCGCGCCCAGCGTCGCGCGACCCGTGCTCACGGGATCCAGCGCGTCGACGGCCTCGTCGTCGATGGCGACCCGTTCGGCGTCGCGCCGTTCCGTGCTCACAGGATCCAGCGCGTCGACGGCCTCGTCGTCGATGGCGACCCGTTCGGCGTCGCGCCGTTCCGTGCTCACAGGATCCAGCGCGTCGACGGCCTCGTCGTCGACGGCGACCCGTCCGGCGTCGCGCCGTTCCGTGCTCACAGGATCCAGCGCGTCGACGGCCTCGTCGTCGACGGCGACCCGTCCTGCATCGCGCAATCCGTGCTCACGGGATCCAGCGCGTCGACGGCCTCGTCGTCGCCGACGATTCCCCTTCCAGGAAGGGCGCCGTGCGACGCTCACGGGGTCCAGCGCGTCGACGGCCTCGTCGTCGACGACGCCACCCCCGGCGACGCGCGGATCCGTGCTCACGGGATCCAGCGCGTCGACGGCCTTCTCGTCGCCGACGATCCCGCCCAGGGACGCGCGAGCCGACGCTCCTGGATCTAGCGCGTCGACGGCCTCGTCGTCGACGACTACCCGTCCGGCGTCGCGCCGTTCCGTGCTCACAGGATCCAGCGCGTCGACGGCCTCGTCGTCGCCGACGAAATCCCTTCCGGATGGCGCGGGCCGACGCTCACGGGATCCAGCGCGTCGAAACGGGCTCGTCGTCGAGGGCGATCCGTCGGCCTCGCGCGATCCGTGCTCACGGATCCAGCGCATCGACGGCCTCGTCGTCGCTGACGAATCCCCTCCGGGGAAGGCGCCGGCCGACGCTCACGGGATCCAGCGCGTCGACGGCCTCGTCGTCGCTGACGAATCCCTCCGGGGAAGGCGCCGACCGACGCTCACGGGATCCAGCGCGCCGACCGCCTCGTCGTCGCTGACGAATCCCTTCCGGGAAGACGCGGGCCGACGCTCACGGGATCCAGCCCGTCGACGGCCTCGTCGTCACCGACGATCGCGCCTGGCGCGCCGTGGGCGAACGCGCCCTGGCTGATCGCTCGCTGCTCGCGGCCTCAGGGCAGGCGACGGACACCCCAGGCAGCGCCATGGAGTCCAGACCGGAGCGCGGGCGGCGTTCTCGACGGTACGAGCGCCAGCGGGCGGCGTCGCTCACGACCCCTGCCCGTTCCGGGCGGCCTCGCGCAGGACCCGCCACTCGTCGTCGACGCTCGTCGCCGCCGGCTCACCGGACTCGACGCCGGGGACGCTGCGCAGCGAGTCAGGCACGTCGAGGCGCGCCTGCCGGTGGAGGTGCTCGGCGAGCTCGACGAAGGACCCTGCGAGGTGCGACAGGAGGTGGTGCACGGCGCGCCGGGCGGGCGGGCACGGGTGAGCGGTCCAGGTCGCCGCGAACCCGTCCTCGTCGCGCAGAAGCGCGGCGAAGGCGGGCAGGAGGTTTGCCTCGGCGACCTCGACGAACCGCCGCAGGAGCACGCCCGGATCGGGGCGCGCTTGCCGGCGGCGGTCGCCCCAGCCCGCGACCCGCGTCCACGCGATCGCGCTGTGGATCCCGCGCAGCGCCTCCTCCTGCGCGCGATAGTGCCGGACGATCGCCTCCTCCTGGAGCCGGAGCTCCTCGTCCGTGCCGAGCCGCATGTGGCCCCGGCGCTCGACGCGCTCGAGGGCGCCCGGGTCGGAGGCGTCGAGCGCGCGTCGCAGGTCGAGGACGAACGGGGCGGGCTGCCGCGCCAGCTCGAAGCGGATGCCGACCGCCCAGGTGCCCGCCAGGCGCGTGCGCGCCTCGTAGGGCCCGAACACGGCGCTCAGCCCGTCGCCCTCGAGGCGCACGCTCCGCGCTTCGATCGGCCACCCGCCCACGAAGAGGATCACCTCGACCCACGCGCCGGCCAGGAGCGGGCCGCGGGCCCCCTCGACGAGGAAGCGCACGAGGCTCCCGTCGAGGACGGCCTCGAAGCGCTCGACGCGCAGCGCGTGTCGCACCTGATCGCGCGGACCCGGCACCCCCCGGCCTTCGGGGGGCGGGTCGACCACCTCGACGTCCAGCGCCGGGCTCGCGCGGCCGTCGACCTCGACCCGGACCTCGCACCAGCCGAGGCGGGTGGCCGCGGGAATGATGACCACGAGTTGCTCGCCCGTGCCTTCGAGGACCCGCACGTCGTCCCACCCGTCGACGGTGACGCGCAGGCCCGGATGACGGCAGCCCCGCCCCGGGCAGGTGTGCAGGTGGCTCCCCACGAGCGCGACCACGCCGCCGCGCGAGACCTCGTCGATCGGCTCGCCGTTCACCTGCACCTCGCGCAGGCGCGGCGGATCGGCGGCGGCCACCGGAAGGGCGAGCGCGAGCGTCGCGAGCGCAGAGCGTAGGACCATGTCAGCGCGCCTCCGCGCCCGGCCTCGAGGACCTGACGCGGGCTCCTGGGACCTGATCGACGCGATGGACACGCGGGTCAGGATGCCGCTCGCCGCCGGCCAGGGCAACCAGCGCGCAACGGCTACCATCGGATGCATGCGCATTCCGATCATCCAGGGCGTGATCGACCGCCGCGTGCTGGCCAACTGGCGCTGCGACCCGGAGGTGGTCGCCCGGCTCCTGCCGCCGCCGTTCCGGCCCAAGCTGGCAGACGACCACGCCGTCGCCGGCGTGTGCCTGATCCGCCTGCGGGCCATCCGCCCGCGGCTCGGCGGCCTGGTCCCCGGCGCGCTCGGCATCTCGTCCGAGAACGCGGCGCACCGGATCGCGGTCGAGTGGGACGAGGGCGAGACCACGCGCGAAGGCGTCTACATCCCGCGCCGCGACACGTCGTCGCGCCTCAACGCCCTCGTGGGCGGCCGGCTGTTCCCGGGCGTCCACCACCGGGCGCGGTTCGACGTGCGCGAAGGAGGCGACCACCTGCGCATCGCGGTCGAGAGCGAGGACGGCGCCACGCGCCTCCTCGTCGACGCGCGGCGCGTCGACGCCCTGCCCACGTCGGTGGTCTTCCCCGACCTCGACGCCGCGTCGGCCTTCTTCCAGACCGGCGCGTGCGGCTACTCGCCGGGCCGCGCCGTCGGGGCGCTCGACGGCCTCGAGCTCCGCACCCGCCGCTGGGAGGTCGAGCCGCTCCGCGTCGACGACGTCCGCTCGAGCTTCTTCGACGACCCCGCCAGGTTCCCGCCCGGGTCGGCCGCGTTCGACTGCGCGCTCCTCATGCGCGGCGTCGAGCACGAGTGGCGCTCCCTTCCCGGGCTGCGGACGGCCGCCACCTGCGCGCGCTGAGGCGGCTCAGCCGCGGTCGAGCGGGTCGGCGACGCGCGCCTGCTGCGCCTGAACGCGTGCCCACACGGCGGGCGTCATCCGGTGGCGCCAGACGCCGGTGAGCGCGCGGGCGAACGTCGGGTCGGCCGCCGCCTGGCGCTCGACGCCGTCGATCCACGCCTCGCCGTGCTCGCCGAGCAGGTGCTCGAGCGGACCGGCGGCGACCTGGCCGAGGTCGGCGTCGGAGGTCGCCTCCGCCACCGCGGCCAGGGCGAACGCCCACTGCGCCGCCGGGCTCGCCGTGAAGTTCATGAGCACGACGAGGAGGCCGAGGTCGGGGTCGGCGCCGGAGGGGGAGATCGTCGCGTGCAGCCGCCGCGCGAACGCCTCCACGCGCCCCGTCGGCGGGATCGCGTCATGACCGGCGAACCATGCCCTGGCGAAGGCGCGCCAGTCGTCGGCGTCGAAGCGGTCCCAGCCGTCGACGACCGGCATCAGCCCTCTCCGACCCACGAATGCGGGTCGAACGCGAGCACCTCGACCCCGGGCAGGGCGAGGGCGAGGCGCTCGCGCGTGGGCTCGTCGCAGCCGATCCGGAGCAGGCGCAGCGTCAGGCACGACCGGAGGGCCGCCACGTCGGCGTCGTCGAGCCGTGGCGCCCAGCGGAGCGCCAGCTCCTGCAGCTCGGGCGCAGGGGCGAGACTCGCGATGGCCCCGGGCTCCACCCGGTCGATGGCCAGGCGTTCGAGATGGGGGAGGCGCGCCACCGGCGTGAGCAGCTCCGGCCGGGCGGAGGGCCCCCACCGGTTCAGCGTGAGCTCCCGCACGCCGCTGCTGCCGCGCGAGAGCGCCTCGAGGAGGGTCGGGTCCGCGAACCCGCAGAGCAGGGAGAGCCGCTCGAGGCCGCACGCGCGCGCCAGCGCCGCGCCCACCTCCGTCGGCGAGCCCACCTCGCTTGCCTCGAGGGTGAGGCGGACGAGCGAGCTGGAGCGGCACAGCTCAAGGAGTGGATCGGGCTCGGGCCCGCAGCGCAAGAGGCTCAGCCGCTCCAGCCGCGGGGCGCGCGCGAGCGCGCCCCACCCGGCGCGGGTGACCCGACCGGGCGTGCGCGCCGTGAGCTGGCGCAGCTCGGGCAACCGGCCGAGCACCTCGAGGGCGGCGTCGTCGAGGCCCGGCCGGTCCAGGTCCAGGGCCGTGATCGGCGTGTCGATCAGCGCGTCGAGCCCGCCCGCCGCCGCGGAGGCGCCGCGGAGCGCGAGGCGGCGCAGCCGGGGGAGCTCGGCCAGGGCCGCGACGCCGTCCTCCCCGAGCGGCACGTCGTCGAGGTCGACCTCCTCCGCGGTCGCGAGCGCGCCGACGGCGTCGAGGGTCCGCCAGGTCGACCGCGGCGCCTCGCGGAGCGTGAACCGCTCGAGCGGGGCCCCGACGTCAGCCAGCGCGCGCAGCCCCGAGCCGTCGAGCCACGGCGCGTTGGCGAGCGCGAGCGCGCGCAGGCGCGGCGCCCGCGCCAGGGCTGCCTCGAGCCCGACGTCCGTCAGGAGCGACGCGCTCACCTGGAGCCGCTCCAACCCGCCGCCGCAGCCGGCCAGCAGCCGCTCGAGTCCCTCGTCCGTGAGCCGGCCCCGCACCACGAGCGCCTGCAGGCGGTCGAGCCCGGAGAGGCGCTCCGGCGGCAGGTCGCCGTGCGTCACACAGACCTCGACCGCCTCGGTCGTCGGTGGGAGCGGCGTCGCGAGGGCGTCGCTGGACACCTCGACCTCGACGAGCGTCCCGAGCGCGCCGAGGGCGGCGAGCTCCTGGGGTCGTCGAACGCCCGTCGCGGCGACGACGGGCGAGTCGTCGTCGACGACGACCCCGGCACCCAGCGGGAGCCAGCGCGGCGCGCCACGCGGCCCCACGCCGACCTCCAGGCCGCTCCCGCAGCCCAGCGGCCCGCAGGTCGGACACGGGACGCGCTGGACCTCCGGGTCCGCGTCGAGCGCGGCGAGCCCGGGTCGCTGCCGCTCGGCCACGGCCGCCGCGACCGGCGACGGCTCCCCGCGGCGCCAGCGGAGCAGGTAGGCGTCCTCGAGCCGGCCGGCGCGAAGGAGCGCCGACTCGAGGGCTGCGGCGAGCGACGGATCCTCCAGCGCGCCGAGGGCCCGCGTCAGGCGGGACAATTCGATGTCCAACGCATCGGCGAGGCGGGGCACACGAGTCCGCGGCGCCAGGCCACCCGCACTGTAGCGGCGCGCGCGCGCCACGTCGAGGCGCTTCCTCGATGGCTCGAAGTCACCGCGCGCTCGACTCGAGTCGGACAGGAGGGCCGGCCACCCCCGCCTGCGACCAACTCGCGTGAAGCCAGCGCTCAGGCCAGCGGCAACCTCTCTCCGGCGCGCGTGAGCCGGTCGTGGAGGGCGATGAGCCCGGCGGCGGCCTCGTCGGGATGCCCGGCGCCGATCGTCTCGACGAACTCGCACGTCGCCCACCCGGCGGCCGCCGCCTCGTACTCGCGGCGCCACGCCTCGAAGCGCGCCACGAGGTCGGGGTCGCTCCGCGGGTGCTCGCCCGGCGGGCGGTGCGGCGCGCCGCAGCGCCACGGCTTGGGCGTCAGCCGGGCGCGGAAGCTCCGCTGCGCCCGGCAGAGCTTCACGTAGCGCGGGTCCGCGCCGGCGTGGGTCATCAGCGCCTCGGCCGCCTGGCCGCCGGGCTCGTACTCGCGGTCGACGCCCAGCGCGCGCAGGCCCGCGGCCGTGCGGTAGATGCGGAAGGTGAGCGGCGCCACGGCGCGCAGGGCCTCGCGCAGGCGCTCGAGCGGGTCGGCCGGCCGGCGCCCGAAGAGGCCCAGCACGCGCTGCCCGAGCGACGGGCCGCCCTCGGGGAGGTCGACGTCGATGAACAGGAGCCGCGCCGTGTTCAGCACGAGCGCGCCGTAGACGTTGCGCGTGACCACCCCGGCCTCGCCGATCGTCTGCACCACCTCCTCGCGCAGCGGCCGCTCGAGGCCGTAGCCGTAGAGGTCGGGGAAGCGCTCGCCCCGGCGCACGCGCTCGACGAGGCGCGCGAGGCGCTCGGCCGCGAGGCGGCCGGCGGCGGCGACGTCGTCGCCCCAGCCCCAGGCGACCAGGTGAAAGCGCTTGCCGCGCGCCTCGACCTCGTCCTCGGCCTTCGACCACGCTCGCGGGATGCGCATGCGGCGCAGGCTACCCGAGGGGTCGGACGCTCAGCGGCCGAAGAGCGGCCAGAGCAGCCGCAACCCGACGACGATGATGAAGGCCCCGGCGACGTCGAACATGAACCCGCGCTTGATCATGAACGAGATCGGGATCCGGCCGGTCCCGTAGACCAGGGCGTTGGGCGGCGTCGACACGGGCAGCATGAACCCGAACGAGCAGCCGCACGTGGCCGCGATCGCCGGCGGGAGCGGGTCGACGCCCGCCTGGCGCGCGACCTCGATCACGACCGGCAGGAGGATCGTGGCCGTGGCGGTGTTCGAGATCAGCTCGGAGAGGCCGCTGGCCATGAGCGCCGCGACGAAGGTCAGGACCCACAGCGACTCGATCCCGAGCGACCGGACGACGCCGACGCCCACGACGTCGACGAGGCCCGTGCGGCGCATGAGGTCGCCCAGCGCCAGCCCGCCGCCGAGGAGGAGGAGCGTGCCCCAGTCGATCCGGGCGGCCTCGCGCCAGGTGAGCGTCGGCCGCCCCGGCGCGGCGGGGATCAGGAACAGGAGGCTGCTGGCGACGATCGCGATCGCGCCCTCGGGCAGGCGGTCCTGGAACCAGACCGCCACCGCGCTCTCCGGGCGGAGCTGCACCAGCCCCGAGGCCATCCACAGGCCCACGGCCAGGCCGAACGCGACCGCCGTGACCACCTCGCCCCGGCGCCAGGGCCCGAGCCGCGCGCGCTCGGCGACCGCGTGCGCGCGCAGGTCGACGGCGCTCGGCGGGAGCCCCCGCGTGAGGAGGACGGCCAGGCAGATCATCATCGCCACGGTCAGCGGCAGCGTCAGCGCCATCCAGTGGACGAAGGGCACCCTCGCGCCCGCGAGCTGCTCGAGCTGCGAGAGGCCGATCAGGTTCGGCGCCGTGCCCACGGGCGTCGCCAGGCCGCCGACGGTCGCGGCGAAGGCGATCATGAGCATGCAGGGCGCCTCGAGCCCCCGCGACGGCGCGCCGCCGCCGGCGGCGACGGAGAGCATGCCGCCGGCGATCGGGATGAGCAGGGCCGTCGTCGCCGTGTTGTTGACCCACATGGACAGCGCCCAGGCGCACACGCCCAGGCCGATGACCATGCGCCGCGTCGACGCGCCGAAGGCGCGCAGGGCGAGCACGTTCATCGCGAAGCGCCGGTCGAGGCCGTGGACCGTCATCGCCTCGGCGATGAAGAACCCGCCGATGAACAGGAGCAGGATCGGGTTGCCGAGCTGCGCGAAGGCGACCCTCGCCGCGTCCTTGCCGGCGACGCCCGGGATCGCGCCGAGGACCAACGCCAGCGTCGGGCCGAGGAGCGCCGTCACGGCCACCGGCACCGGCTCGCCCACCCAGAAGGTCACGACGAGGACCATGATCGCGGCCAGGCGCTGCGCCTCGACCGGGTGCGCGGCGCCCTCGAGCGGCAGGGGCGCGAACCACACGAGCAGGAACAGCGCCGGGCCGACGGCGAGCGCCAGCCGCGCGCGCGCCCGGTCGAACGCGCCTTGCCCCAGCTCGTCGTCGCCGCTCACGGCGGGGATTCTACGGGCCGAGGAGGAAGGCGCGCTCGTCCTCGCCGAGGTCCCGCGAGGTGACGGCGATCTCGAAGGCCACCGGCGCGATCTCCTCGCCGGCCCACGACCAGTACTGCGCGTCGTTGACGTGGATCTTGTGGCCGAAGCCCCAGCCGCCGGTGGTGCGGCGGTTCGAGACCATGATCCGCCCGCCGTCGCGGTAGGTGAAGTGGAGGTCCGTGCTGTCGATCCCCAGGTGCAGGCCGCCCTCGTTCAGCACCTTCGCGCCCACCCAGCCGAAGCGGCCCGCCTCCGCGTCGCGGCCCAGGTCGTCGACGCCGACGCGCAGGAGCACGTAGGCGTGGGTGTCCATGCGGCGCAGGCGCACGTAGCGCGTCTCCTTCGGCGCGGCCGACAGCGGCACGGCGTAGCGCTCGCCCTGGTCCTGGAACGTGTCCCAGTCCTCCGGGTGGCGCGAGCGGAAGAGGACCACCCAGCCCTCGGTCGCGCGGATCGCGTCCAGCTCGGCGAGCGCCCAGCGGATCGCCGCCTGGATCCGCTCCGCCTCGCCCAGGTCCTTGCCCGCGCGGAGCACCGGCTGGAGCGACGCGTCGAGCCCCGTCCGGTAGGTCTCGAGGGCGCGCACGCGCGCGGCCTTGTGCGCCGCCGACGCCTCGTCGACGGCGGTCTGGTAGCGGCGCTGCGAGTCGAGCGCGCCCTCGGACGTGAGCGGGCGCCGGTCGGCCGGGCGCGCGGCGCCCTCGCCGGCGGCCAGCACGCGCGCGAGCCAGTCGACGACGTCGCCGATCCGGCGCGCCTCCTCGAGGTCCCCGCCGCGCATGGCGGCCTTCTGGTGGTCCTTCAGCTCGCGCAGGTACTGCCGCTGCGCCGCGTCGACCTTCGTCTCGTACGCCTGCCGCGCGCTCGTCGTCGCCCGGTCGAAGTCGCGCCGCGCCGTCTGCGCCTTCTTGGTCTGGAAGGCCTGGTCGTCGGCCGGCGCGGGCCAGGCGGCGACGAGCGCGCAGAGAACGACGAGGAGCGTGGCGCGGCGCGGCGGCATGGACGACCTCCGGGCGGCGATTCTACGGGCCTGGCGACCAGGTCCTACCACCCCGAAGGCGACTTGACGTCACCTCGCGCGCGCGCGCATCCGGCCCAGGGCGAGCAGGAGGGCCACGTCCGCGGCGACCGCGACGGGCGCGGTGGCGGGACCGAAGCCGACGACGCTCCACGGCACGAGCAGGAGCGCGCCCAGCGCCGTGAGGCCGCCGAGCCGACGCGCGAAGGGCGTCCAGCGCCAGGTCCGCCCGCGCGTCATGAGCGGAACGGCGCCGAGGGCCGCCGCCAGGAGGAGCCACCCGAGGGAGAGCGTCGGCACGACCGTCGTGAGCACGGCCTCGGGGCCCAGGAAGAGCGGCGGGTCGTCCACGTCGGTCTCGTCGGTCACGCTCGAGATCCAGGCGCGCCTCACGCGGAGGCCCGCCGTCTCGGCCGCGAGGGAGGTCGCGCCCGCGAGATGGGCCGGCAGCGGGAGGCGGACCGTCGAGCGTGCGTAACGCCAGGGCTGCACGTCGACGGGGCGACGCGGCTGCTCGAGGCTCACCGGGAGGAGCGCCCGGATCGTGTCGCTTCCGCGCCAGCTCGTGACCGTGACCAAGGCGCCTCGCAGCTCGCCAAGATCGTCGACCGACACCTCGCCGAACGACGCTGCGGTCGGCGAGAAGTTCTCGTAGCGCACGTCGAGCTCGAGCGTGCCCGTCGCCGGATCGAGCCGGCCGCCCGAGACTCGCACGCGGGCGTCCGGGACGAGGGCCTCCTGATGCTGCGACCCTGCCATGTACGACGTGTACACGCCCGGCGTCGTCGTCCGCTGCAGGAGCCACACCCCGGGCCTGAAGAGATACGCGACGTGGTGCACGCGGGGGCAGATGGTGTCGGCCCGCTGCGCCGAGAAGAGCTCGACGGTGGTGCCGACCTCCGCGCCCTCCTCGGCGTAGATGACCCTCGTGACCACGATCGTGCCCCGGGCCACGTCGTACGCGTGGCCATGCACCCTGGCGACGCTCGGGTTCAGCGACACGAGCGTGCCCTCGACGACGAGGTCCACCTCGGCGGGCTCGGGCCCCATGCCCCACATGGATCGGGCGACGCCCGGCTCGAAGGTGAGCAGGAGGCCGAGCGCGAGCAGGGGGGCGAGGCGGGTCATCGAGAGATACGGTAGCCGCAGGGCGATCCCAGGTCACGGCCACTCCCGTGCACCCTGGCTGACGGAGCCACGATGCCGAGCCCCTTCCCGGGGATGGACCCGTACCTGGAGGACCCGGCCGCCTGGCCGAACGTCCACCAGAGCCTCGTCACCTACGCTCGCGATCAGCTCCAGCGTCAGGTCGGCAGGCGCTACTTCGTCACCATCGGCGAGCGCGTGTACCACGACGTGCACATGACAGAGCAACCGGCGCAGTTCGGAGCGCTCCTGACGTCGGGCCCCACGGACCGGCCAACGGTCGTCCTTCTGGACGAGGTGGAGCGCCGGGAGGTGTTCCTGGAGATCCAGGACGCCGGCACCGACCTGCGCGTGGTGACCGTCGTCGAGGTCCTGTCGCCCTCGAACAAGGCCGCCGGGCGTGGGCGCGAGCGTTACCTGCGCAAGCAGGAGGAGATCCTGGCCTCGGCCACCCATCTCGTCGAGATCGACCTCCTTCGCGGCGGCCTGCCAACGGTCGCCCTGCCGGAGGGCTACGTGCGGCGCTCCGCTTACCGCGTCTCGGTCAGCCGCGCCGACGACCGACGCCGGCGCGAGCTGTACGCGTTCGGCCTGCGGGACCCGCTCCCGCGGGTCGCGGTCCCGCTCGGCCAGGGCGACCCTGACGTGGTGCTCGATCTCCCGGCGCTGCTCGGCGAGGCGTACGACCGTGGCGCCTACACGCGGCGCCTCAGGTACGCCGGCCCGCCTCCTCCGCCGCCGCTGTCGCCCGAGGACCAGGGCTGGGCGCGGACCCTGCTCGACGCATGGCGGCCCTGACGTGTGCGACAACATCACACATGACCGTCACCCTGGTTGCCACCGGGCTCCTCCTCGCCGGCCGCGAGGAGCGCCTCACGGCGCTCGTCGTGATCGCGCTGTTCGCGGGCGCGCTCGTCCTCGGCTTCCTGCGCCTCCTGCGCCAGGGCAACGTCCTCGTCGCTGGCCGGCGCCTGGCCGACGACCTCGCCCGCGGCCGGCGCGTGGACGTCGACGCCTTCGCCGCGCGCCTGGCCCCCGCCGACCGCGCCCGCGCGCTGGGCGCGGCGGCCGCGCACCTGGCCGCCCTGCTGCGCGAGGAGGCGGACGACGAAGAGGAGGACGACGAGCACGAGGACGGTCCGCTCGACGGGCCGCTCGACGGCCCGCTCGCCGACCAGGCGCTCGGCCTCGTGCGCCGCGCGCTCGAGGCGGCCGGCGACGGACACGCGCCGGCGCAGGTCGACGCGGCGCGGGCGCTGGCGACCCTCGGGCGCGTGGCCGAGGCGCGGGCGCTCATCGCGCGCCTGGCGAGCCGCGACGACCTCGGCGTCGACGAGGCGGCCGGCCTGGCGCAGGCCGCGCTCGACATCGACGACGCCGCCCTGGCGGACGCCTACTTCGCCCAGGCGCTCGCGAGCCGGCCGGACGACCTGGACCTCGTGTGCGGCCGGGCCGAGGCGCTCCTGCGCCTCGACCGGCCCGAGGACGCCGTCCCGGCGCTGGAGGCCGCGATGATGGCGGTCCGCCGCCGCATGCAGTCGCTCGACTTCGTCGGCGTCGACCTGGAGCCCCAGTGGCACCGCGTCACCGACCTGCACGACGAGGCCGTCCGGCGCAGCGCCTCGGCCGAGAAGACGATCGACGCGCACGTGGCCACGGGCGTCCTCGACGTCCACGCCGGCGTCAACTACCGCCTCATGGGTCACTCGATCCTCGTCGAGTCGGACCGCCCGGCCCGCCGCCTGGTCGTGCCCGCGCAGGGCCGCCTGCGCGACGGGGCCGAGGCCCGCCTCGCCGGCGACCCCGAGGATCCGGCCGGCCTCGAGGACCTGGGCCTGTGGCACCTGCGCGAGGGCGAGGCGGCCCAGGCCGAGGCGGTCTTCCGGCGCGCGATCGCGCGCGACCCCGTCGCCTGGCCGGCCTTCGTCGGCCTCGGCGCGGCGCTCGACGCGCGCGAGCGCCCGCTCCGACGCTGGCTGGCGCGCGCCGTCGACCCGCCGCCGATCCCCGGCCTCGAGCGCCTCGTCGACCCGTGGGACGCGCTCACCGAGGACGAGCGGCGCCTGGTGGCCCTCTCGCTGGCCCCGGTGGCCGGCGCCGTCCCCGCCCTCCTGGCCGCGGGCGGCCGCCTGCACGTCGTGGCCCTCGACGCGCGCTGCACCGACCTGCCGACCTTCGCCGACGCGCGCGGCGCCCTCGTCGAGGACGAGCGCGACCGGCGCGTGCACGACGCGATCGAGGGCCTGACGCTGGGGGTCGTCGCGGCGGCCAGGGTCGACACCTTCTACGCCGCGCGCGACGAGGGCTGGACCGTGGCCCACGAGCTCGGCCACGCCGTGCACGCCGTCCTGAGCGACGACCTCGCCGCCGAGGTCGAGCGCCTCTTCGAGCGCGCCGGGCGCGAGGAGTGGCTCTCGACCGAGTACGGGCAGACGAACGTCTACGAGTTCTTCGCCACCGGCTACGAGCGCTTCGTCGCCCGCCAGGCCTTCCCCGACGGGCCGCGCGTCGAGATCGACCGCGCCGATGTGACCCTCGGAGTCGACGCCTTCTTCCACGACCTGGCCGCGGCGCTCTCCAGGCCGCCGCCGCGCTGACGCGGCCGCCCACGCGAGGCGTCGATCGTCCGTATGCTGGAGGGATGACCGAGCCCCCGCGCGAGGCCGTGTTCGTCGCCCGCGCCCTGACCAAGGTCTACGACATGGGCGAGGTGCAGGTGCACGCCCTGCGCGGCGTGGACCTGGAGCTCTACGCGGGCGAGATGGTCGTGCTGCTCGGCGCCTCGGGCAGCGGCAAGTCGACGCTCCTGAACATCCTCGGCGGGCTCGACACGGCCACGAGCGGGCAGGTGCTCTACCGCGACCACGACCTGACCCGGGCGGACGACGGGGCGCTCACGGCCTACCGGCGCGACCACGTGGGCTTCGTGTTCCAGTTCTACAACCTGATCCCCAGCCTCACCGCGCGCGAGAACGTGGCGATCGTGACCGAGATCGCGCGGGCGCCCATGCGCCCCGAGGAGGCGCTGGCGCTCGTGGGCCTCGCCGAGCGCATGGACCACTTCCCCTCGCAGCTCTCGGGCGGCGAGCAGCAGCGCGTGGCGATCGCCCGGGCGATCGCCAAGCGGCCCGACGTGCTCCTGTGCGACGAGCCGACGGGCGCCCTCGACTCGTCGACGGGCGTCCTCGTGCTCGAGGCGCTCGAGCGGATCAACCGCGAGCTGGGGGCCACGACGGCGCTGATCACGCACAACGCGGGGATCGCCGACATGGCCGACCGCGTGATCCGCATCAGCGACGGGCACATCATCGACGTGCAGCGCCACGCGACGAAGAAGGCGCCGCGGGAGCTGAGCTGGTAGTGCCCACCCTCGACCGCAAGGTGCTGCGCGACGTCCGCTCGCACGGCGGGCAGGTGCTGGCGATCGCCGCCGTGATCGGCAGCGGCGTGGCCACGCTCGTCATGAGCCTGTCGACGCTCGACTCGCTCCACGCGGCGCGCGAGCGCTTCTACCAGGAGCGCCGCTTCGCCCACGCCTTCGCCGCGCTCAAGCGCGCGCCCGACGGCGTGGCCCAGCGCCTGGCCGAGGTCCCGGGCGTCCTGCGCGTCGAGACGCGCGTGCTCGCGCCGGTGAACCTCGAGGTCCCGGGCTTCGGCGAGCCGATCACGGGGCAGATGATTTCGCTGCCGACCCAGCCGCGCGACGGCCTGAACCTGCCGCTGGTGATCCGCGGCCGCGCGGCCGACCCGGCGCGCGACGACGAGGTCCTCCTCAGCGACGCCTTCGCCCAGGCCCACGGGCTCGCGCCCGGCGCCACGCTCCAGGCGGTGATCAGCGGGCGCCGCCAGCGCCTGCGCGTCACGGGGATCGCCGTCTCGCCCGAGCACGTCCTGCAGATGGCGCCGGCCGCCGTGTTCCCCGACTTCGAGCGCTTCGCCCTCCTGTGGATGCACCGCCGCCCGCTCGCCGCCGCCTACGACATGGAGGGCGCGTTCAACCACGCCTCGCTCCAGGTCGCGCGCGGCGCCGTGCTCGAGGACGTGCTCGCCCGCGTCGACCACCTCCTGCGCCCCTACGGCGGGATCGACGCCCACGGGCGCGAGGACCAGCCGTCGCACCGCTACCTGTCGGAGGAGTTCAAGCAGCTGCGGCAGATGGCGATCATGTTCCCGACCATCTTCCTGGCCGTCGCCGCCTTCCTGCTCAACGTCGTCGTCGGGCGGCTGATCCAGACGCAGCGCGACCAGATCGCCGCGCTCAAGGCCTTCGGCTACTCGAACCTCCAGGTCGGGCTGCACTACCTCAAGATCGTCCTCGTGATCGGCGCGCTCGGCGGCGTGATCGGCGTGGCGCTCGGCGGGTGGATGGGCAGCGGCATGTTCGACATGTACATGCAGTACTACCGCTTCCCGGACGCCCGCTTCCAGCTCCAGCCCGCGCTGGCCCTCGCCGGCGTCCTGATCAGCTGCGGGGCCTCGGCGCTGGGGACGCTCGTCGCCGTGCGCCGCGCCGTCGTCCTGCCGCCGGCCGAGGCCATGCGCCCCGAGCCGCCGGCGCGCTTCGGCGTGTCGCTCGTCGAGCGCCTGGGCCTGGGGCGGGTCCTGTCGCCCGCGGCGCGCATGGTCGTGCGCAACCTCGCCAAGCGGCCGGCGCGCACCGGGCTCTCGGCGCTCGGGATCGCGTTCTCCTGCGCGATCCTCATGGTGAGCAGCTTCTTCTGGGACACCATGCAGCACGTCATGTTCGTGCAGTTCCGCCTGGTGCAGCGCGACGACATCACCGTCACGCTCCTCGAGCCCACGAGCTGGCGCGCCCGCCACGAGGTCGCCCGCCTCCCCGGCGTGACCCACGTCGAGGCCTTCCGCGCCGCCCCCGTGCGCCTGCGCCACGGCCACCGCACCTACCGCACGGTCGTCCTGGGCCTGGAGGAGGGCGCGGCGCTGCGGCGCCTGATCGACGGCGAGCTGCGCTCGGTCGACCTGCCGCCCGACGGCCTCGTGCTCACGGGCCACCTGGCCCGGGAGATCCTCGGCGTCGGCGTGGGCGACCTGGTCACGGTCGAGGTGCTCGAGGGCCGGCGCCAGGTCCGCCACGTGCCGGTCGTGGCCCTCGTCGAGGAGTTCATCGGCGTCTCGGGCTACATGACCTTGCCGGCGCTCAACCGACTCCTGGGCGAGGGCGACGCGCTCACGGGCCTGCACCTGACCGTGGCCCCCGGCGCCGAGGGGGCCGTGTTCCGCGCGATCGACGAGCGCCCGCGCGTGGCCGGCGCGCAGTCGCGCCACGCGGCCCTGGCCAGCTTCGAGCGGACCATGGCCGAGCAGATGCTCACGTTCGCCTTCTTCAACACGATCCTGGCCTCGAGCATCGCGCTCGGCGTCGTCTACAACGCGGCGCGGATCGCGCTCGCCGAGCGCGGGCGCGAGCTGGCCAGCCTGCGCGTCCTCGGCCTGACGCGCGGCGAGATCTCGGCGATCCTCCTCGGCGAGCTGGCCGTCCTCACGCTGGCGGCCGTCCCGCTCGGCTGGGGCGTCGGCCTGGGGCTGTGCTGGATCCTCTCGCAGACCATGCAGATGGACCTGTTCAGGCTGCCGTTCGTCGTCGAGCCGCGCACGTTCGCCTTCGCCAGCCTGACCGTGCTCGTCGCCGCGACCGGCTCGGGCCTGCTCGTGCGGCGCCAGCTCGACCGCCTCGACCTGGTGGCCGTCCTGAAGACGAGGGAGTGACCCGACATGCCCCGCTGGCTCCGCCGCCTGCTCCTCCTCCTCGGCGCCGCCCTCCTGGTCGCCCTCCTCGTGCAGGGCTTCCGGCCGCGGCCGCCGCTGGTCGACATGGCGGCGGTCACGCGCGGCGCGCTCCAGGTCACGATCGAGGAGGAGGGGCGCGCGCGCGTGCGCGACCGCTTCGTCGTCTCGGCGCCCGTGCCCGGCTTCCAGCACCGCGTGACGCTGCGCGTGGGCGACGCGGTCGAGGAGGGGCAGGTCGTGGCCGTGATCGAGCCCCTGCGCGCGGCCGCCCTCGACCCGCGGGCGCGCGCCGAGGCGCAGGCGCGCGTGGCCGCGGCCAGCGCGGCGCTCCAGCAGGCCGAGGCGTCGGTGCGCGCGGCCGAGGCCGACGCCCGCCTGGCCGAGGCCGAGCTGGCGCGGGTGCGCCGCCTGCACGAGCAGGGGCCACGACGCGCGCGCCTCGACGGGCCGAGGCCCGCGCCCGGGCCACGGCCGCCGCCGGGCGCTCGGCCGAGTTCGCGGTCGAGGTCGCGCGCCACCAGCTCGAGGCGGCGCGGGCCACGCTGGCCTACGCGACCGAGCCGGCCGACCAGACCGGGACCGTCGAGGTCCGCGCGCCCGTGCGCGGCCGCGTCCTGCGGGTCGCGCGCGAGAGCGAGGGCGTCGTCGGCGCCGGCGCGCCGATCCTGGAGGTCGGCGACCCGTCGGCGCTCGAGGTCGAGGTCGACGTCCTCTCGAGCGACGCCGTGCGCCTGGCCGCCGGCGGCCGCGTCGTCCTGGAGCGCTGGGGCGGGCCGCCGCTCGAGGCCCGCGTGCGCCGCGTCGAGCCGGTCGGCTTCACCAAGGTCTCGGCGCTGGGCGTCGAGGAGCAGCGCGTGCTCACGATCCTGGACATCGTCTCGCCGCCACCGGCCTGGGAGCGCCTGGGCGACGGCTACCGGGTCGAGGCCGTGTTCGTCCTGTGGGAGGCGCCCGACGTCCTGCAGGTCCCGCAGGCCGCCCTGTTCCTCGACCCGACCGGCGCCTGGCACACCTTCGCCGTCGGCCCGGACGACGTCGTCGAGCGCCGCCGGGTCGAGGTCGGCCAGCGCACCGGCCTCGAGGCGCAGGTGATCGAGGGCCTGCGCGAGGGCGAGCGCGTCGTCACGCACCCGCCCGAGCAGCTCGAGGACGGAGGGCGCGTGCGCGGGCGCGGGTGAGCGGGCGCGCTCAGGCCGAGGCCAGGCGCGCCCCGGGCCGGAGGGCGTCGAGCGTCCGCGTCAGGGCCTCGAGCGTGATCGGCTTGACGAGGTGCGCGGCGAAGCCGGCCGCCTCGGTGCGGGCTCTAGCCTCGGCCTGGCCGTAGCCGGTGAGCGCGACGAGCGCCGGGCCGGCGCCCCGGGCGCGGATCAGCCGGCCGAGCTCGACACCGTCCATCACCGGCAGCCCGAGGTCGAGGACGGCCACGTCGGCGGCGAAGCCGTCGAGGACCTGCAGGGCGCGCGGGCCGTCGTGGGCGACGCGGACGTCGTGGCCGAGCGAGGCGAGCAGCTCCTGCAGTGTGGCCGCCGCGTCCGCGTTGTCGTCGACGACGAGCACCGCCAGGCGCGGGCCGTCGGGGCGCGCCGCGGCCGGCGCCGGGACCGCCGCCGGCGCGGCGCCCTCGGCCAGGGGCAGCCGGACCGTGAACGCGCTCCCGCGGCCGGGGCCGTCGCTCCGCGCCTCGACCGTCCCACCGTGCAGGGCGACGATGTTGCGCACGAGCGCCAGCCCGAGCCCAAGGCCGCCCTCGCGGCGGTCGAGCGCGCGCGGCCCCTGCACGAAGAGGTCGAAGATCCGCGGCAGGAGCTCGGGCGCGATCCCGGCCCCGTCGTCCTGCACCGTGACCACGACCTCGCCCCCGTCGCGCGCCGCGCGGACGACGACGTGGCCGCCCTCGGGCGTGTACTTGGCGGCGTTCGTGAGCAGGTTGGCGAACACCTGCGCGAGCCGGGTCTCGTCGCCCGTGACGCGCAGCGGCGGCGCCGGGAGGTCGACCTGCACCGTGTGTCGCCGCTGCTCGAGCAGGGGCCCGGCGATCTCCAGGGCGCGCGCCAGCGCGGACAGGGCGTCGACGTCGCCGCGGCGCAGCTCGAGTTTGCCGCGCGCGACGCGCGCGACGTCGAGCAGGTCGTCGACGAGCTGCGCCAGGTGGCGGGCCTGCCGCTCGACGACCGACCACTCCTTCGACGTCGCGCCCCGGAGCTCCAGGAGGTGCAGGGCGGTCATGATCGGGGCCAGCGGGTTGCGGAGCTCGTGGCCGAGCATGGCCAGGAACTCGTCCTTGGCGCGGTTGGCCGCCTCGGCGTGGGCGCGGGCCTCCTGCTCGGCGGCATACAGGCGCGCGCGGTCGAGCGCCTGGGCGCACTGGTCGCCGAAGGTGCGCAGGAGCCGCAGGTCGTCGTCGGTGAAGGCGCGCGCCGCCGTCCACGTGAACCCGAGCGCGCCCAGCGGCCGGCCGTGGACCACCAGCGGCAGCGAGGCCGAGGCGCCCTCGTCGAGCGCCGTCCAGGCCGCGCCGTCGGGGTAGCGCGCCGCGCGCTCCGCGGGCGAGGCGACGAGGACCGGCGCGCGCTCGCGCAGGGCGTCGGCCAGCGGCGCGCGGGCGGCGAGCGGGAGGCGCGCCTGGTCGTCGGGCAGCGACGGGTCGTCGAGCCGCTCGAGGGTCTCTGCGTCGTCGAGCAGGCGGACGACGCGGGCGCCGGCGGCCTCGAGCGCCGGGACGCCCTCGTCGACGATGACCCGGGCGACCTGCGCGTGGGTCAGGCACTCGGACAGCGCCGTCGCGATGCGCCGCAGGCGGTCGGCGCGGTCGGCCACGCGGCGCAGGGTCGCCTCGGCCTCCTTCGTGGACGCGATGTCGTGGACGAGCACGACGAACCCGCGCACGCGGCCGTCCGGCGCGCGGTCGGGCGTGTAGGTCACGTCGACCCAGCGGGAGCCGGCGGCGTAGGGGACCTGCTGCTCGTAGCGCACCACCTCGCCGGCGAGCGCGCGCGCCATGTAAGCGCGGACGCCCGCCCAGGCCTGCTCGCCCAGGACCTCGCGCACGTGCTTGCCCCGGACGGCGGCCGGCTCGATCCCGAACCAGCGCTGGTAGGTGCGGTTGACCAGGACGTAGCGGAGCTGGTCGTCGATGTAGGAGATCAGCGCTGGCGCGGCGTCGGTGATGACGCGGAGCTGCTCCTCGCCGGTGCGCTTGGCCTGCTCGGCGGTGTCGAGCCGGGACGCCGTCCAGTCGCGCGCGGCCGCCAGGGCGGCGATGAACGCGCCGGCGCCGAAGAAGATGGTCAGGCGCAGCGCCGCCGGGCCGCTCGAGATCTCCGGGTCGGGGACCGCGAGGGCGCCGACCGCGCAGAGCGCCATGCAGGCCACCGCCGGCCGGAACCCGAAGCGCCAGCTCACGAAGGCGACGGCCGGATAGGCCAGGAGCAGGAGCAGCTCCTCGCCGAGCGCCCGCGCCAGGGCCACGCGCCCCGCCGTGGCGAGGGCGGCGAGCGCCGCGGCGACCAGGTACGGCAGCGCGGCGCGCAGGCGCGTGGTGGCGACGGTCAGCGGGGGCATCCGCCCGTCATTAGACCCCGCCGACCGAGGCGAGCTACCCCCCGGGCGTCGTCTCTCCTGCGCCGCGAGCGGCCCCGGGGCGCTCGTTAGACTGGAGTTTGGTGTGCCAGGGGGGACGTGGATGGGGGTCGACTTCGGCGACCGTGATGAGGCAGGAGGCCGGCGCGACCCGCCTCCGGCCGCTCGGAGGCCCGGTCGTTCGGCAAGGGATCGCAGGCTCTGCCCGGAGTCGCTGATCGTCGCCTGGTGCGAGGGTCAGGGGCCCCTTCCGCGACGGCCCGGACAGGCCGTGACGGGCGCTCGCCCGGCCGCCGTGACCCACTTCGGCGTCCTCCCGTGGTGACGACGATCGCCTGCGCGCTCATCGGTCTGTCGCTCCTCGTGGCCGGGCTGACCAAGGCGCTCGACGCGGAGCCCTTCGTCGCCCATGTCCGCTCGTACGGGCTGCTCCCCGAGCGCCTCCTGCCCGGCGCCTGCCTGGCGCTCGTCGCGCTCGAGTGGGGGCTGGGCGCGGCCTCGCTCGGCCGCGTGGCGCCCGCCTGGACCCTGAGCGGCGCCGCGCTCCTCCTGCTCGGGCTGACGGCCGTGTCCCTGTGGGCCGCGCGCGGGGGCCGCGTGCAGACGTGCGGCTGCTACGGGGACGTCGTGCGGCTCACGCCGCGGCAGAACGCGGCCCTGAACCTGCTCATGATCGGCCTCGCGGGCGCCGCGCTGGCCCTCGAGCGGCCGCGCCTGGACGCGCCCGCGCCGTGGGCCGTCGCGGCGAGCGCGGCCCTCGGCCTGATCGGCGCGGGCCTGGGCTGGACGTCGCTCCGCCGGGGCCCTATCGTCGACTCCAGCGCCGCGCGCCCCGGGCGACGCTGGCGCGCGGAGTGGGCGGCGCTGCCCGTCGAGCCGACGCGCGGGACGTGGCTCGTGGGGTTCCTCAAGCCCGAGTGCACCATCTGCCGGGTGTGGGCCCGCTGGCTCGAGCGCGCCGCGGAGGCGGGCGGACACGACGGCGTCGCCGCGGTCGTGGCCGTGGACGACGCCGACGCGCCCTCGCCCTTCGACGTGCGCCTCCCGACGGCCGCGCTGCCCCTGGGCGAGCTGCGCCGCCTCGTGCGCAGGGCGCCGACGATCCTCGTCGTGCGTGACGGGGTCATCGCCGAGCGCTGGCGCACGATCCCGCGCGATCAGCTCGACCTCCTCAGGCGGGGGGGAGGAGCGGCCGCCTCGCCGGATTGAACGGCTCGGCGGCACGTAGTAGTGTTCCCGCGGGAGACGTCCAGCATGAGCCGCGAGGCTGCGATCGAGTTCCGGGCCAAGATCAACGCCAGCAAGGCGCTCCAGGCCGAGGTGGCCCGGATCTTCGACGTGAAGGACCTCGTGGCGCTCGGCGCGCGCCACGGCCTCCAGTTCACGGCCGAGGAGGCCGTGGCCCTCGGCGAGGCCGCCACCGCCGAGGGGGAGCTGTCGGACTTCGAGCTGGAGCTCGTGGCGGGCGGGACGCCGATGTGCTGCAACTGCCACGAGGGCGGACCGTCCTGAGGACGGTGAGCGCCTGATCAGTCGATCGGGCGTCGAGCGCGACGACGCCGTTGGATGGCCGAGGACGGTCGCGGTTCAGTCGCGCAGGCGCTCGCGCGCGTCGTCGCCGGGCCGGCGCTGGACCTCGACCTCCAGCGCGCGCGCCAGCGCGGCGGGCGTCGAGGCGTGGGCCAGCAGGTCCGGCGGGAGGCGGACCTGCAGGTGGTCCTCCAGCGCGCTCAGGAGCTGCAGGGCGGCGAGTGAGTCGAGCGCCAGCCCGCGCTCGTCCAGGCGCGCCGCCAGCCAGGCCTCGAGCGCCTGCGCCCTCGGCGACGCGGGCGCCTCGGGCGTCGCCTGCACGCCGTCGGGCGCCCGCCACTCGCCGACCACCCCCGAGAGCGCGTTCTTCGCCAGGAGGTCGCGCGCCGCGCGGCGCTGCGTCTTGCCGCTCGACGTGCGCGGGAGCGCGCCGGGCAGGACGAGGACCAGGCGGCGCAGGTCGAGGCCGTGCGCGTCGGCCAGCGCGGCCCGCGCCGCCTGGGCGACCTCCGCGGCGTCGACCGAGCGGGCGGCCGCGCGCTCGACCTCGGCCACGACGACGAGCTCCAGGTCGTCGTCCGCCCCGGCGAGCGCGACCGCGGCGGCGCCGTGCGGGCGCAGCGCCGGGTGCACGCCCTCGAGCGTGGCCTCGAGGTCCTGCGGGTGGTGGTTGCGGCCGCGGACGACCAGGACGTCGTCGCGGCGCCCGACCACGAACAGCGCGTCGCCGCGCAGGAAGCCTAGGTCCCCGGTGCGCAGGAAGATGCCGGGCGTGTCGGCCAGCCTGCCCTCGAACGCCGGGGCCTCGGCGCGGCCGAAGTAGCCCGGGCACACCCCGCCGCCGCGCACCCACACCTCCCCCACCTCGTCGGGCGCGCAGGGGCGACCGGCGTCGTCGGTGTGGTGCGTCCTCCGCAGGCGCTCGCCGTCCTCGCGGGACGCTCGGGCGCCCTCGCAGGGACCTGGCGTCTGCCCCGCGAGGCCTGCTCGCGCCTGCTCCGGCGCACCCCCGTCGGGGTCGACGATCCGCACCTCGATGTCGCCGATCGGCCGGCCCGAGGCGACGAGCTCGCGCCGGTCGCCCGGGTCCCCCGGGGCCGGCGGGCGCACGAGCCCGCGGGTCAGCGCGGCGGCGCTGACGGCCTCGCGCACGGCCGGGCGCAGCTTCGGGCTCCAGGTGACCGTCAGCGTGGCCTCCGCCAGGCCGTAGCAGGGCATGAAGGCCTCGGGGCGGAAGCCGCAGGGGCCTAAGGCCGCCGCGAAGCGCTCGAGCGTGGCCGCCCGCACGGGCTCCGAGCCGTTGACGGCGATCTCCCAGGGGCTCAGGTCGAGGCGCGCGCGCTGGGCAGGAGTGACGCGCCGGGCGCACAGGTCGTAGGCGAAGTCCGGCCCGGCGCTGAAGGTGCCGCGCGCCCGGGTCATCGCCTCGAGCCACGCCGCAGGCCGCTGCAGGAAGGCCGCCGGCGCGAGCTGCACGAGCGTCCCGTCGACGAACAGCGGCAGGAGCAGGCCGGCGACGAGCCCGAAGTCGTGGAAGTGCGGCAGCCAGCTGACGAAGCGCGTGTCGGCGGTCAGGTCGCCGGCCGCGCGGTTGTGCGCCAGGTTGTGCAGGAGCCGCCCGTGCGGCACGACGACGCCCCGCGGAGCGGTCGTCGAACCCGACGTGTACTGCAGGAGCGCGACGTCGTCGGGCCCGCAGGCGCGCTCGCGCCAGCCGTCCTCGAGCCCGGCGGGCAGGTCGTCGGTCGCGAGCACCGGGACCGGCGCGCCGCCGTCGTCCTTCAGCCAGCCGGCGATCTCGCCCGCGAGGGCCGACGTCGTGAGCACGAGCGCCGCCCCCGAGTCGGCCAGGATCGCGCGCAGGCGCGGCACGTGGCGGCGGTTCGCCGGCGGGTAGGCCGGCACGGCCACGACGCCGGCGTGGAAGCAGCCGAACAGCGCGCCCAGGAACTCGAGCCCCGGCGGGTGCAGGAGCACGGCGCGGTCGCCCGGGCGGCAGCGCTCCTGCAGGAGGGCCGCCGTGGCCCGCGCGCGGCGGTCGAGCTCGCCCGGCGTGAGCGTCCGGCGCGGGCCGTCCCAGGTCCCGTCGACGAGGTAGGTGAACGTCTCCCGCCCCGGGCGCTCCGCGGCGCGCGCCCGCAGGAGGGCCGAGAGCGACGCGAAGCCGGGCGCCGCCGGCGCCGGCCGCGGGAGCGCCTTGCGCCACACGTGCTGCCGTGACGGCGGCGGCACGTGGGGGGCGAGGGCGGCCGCGACGACCGCCTGCATGGGGCCGTTCGTCTCGTCGACGGTCAGGACGTGCCGCTCGACCGACGGGTCAGCGGCGGTGTGGTGCGTCCTCCGCGAGCGCTCGCCGGCCTCGCGGGACGAACCGTCGTCCGCAGAGCCACTCTGCGTCCCGCCCGCGGGGCCCGCTCGCGCTCGCTCCGGCGCACCACCGAGGGCGCGGCGCAGCGCCTCGGCGCACAGGGCCAGCCCGACGCCGGTCCCCTGCAAGTCGCGGCGCACGAGCAGCGTGTGCCACAGGACCGCGTTCGGCTCGACCCGCGCGCACAGGACCCAGCCCACGACGTCGCGGCCCCGCCGCAGGGCCAGGTTCAGGTAGGTCTGCTCGCGGTGGCGCTCGGCCGCCGCGAACGGGTCCCACCCGGCCCCGAACCACGGCGCCGCGCGCAGGGCGTCGCGCTCGTCGGGGGTCACCTCGTCGAGCGGCGCGCAGGTGAAGCCCGCCGGCAGCCGGGCCGTCGCCAGCCACGGCAGGCGCGCCATGTCCTCGGCGCTGGCGCGGTAGACGGCGCTCACCGGCCCGCGGTCCTCGAACCCGCGCCGCGCGAGCAGCCGCCGCAGGGGGGGCGTCGAGGGCTTGCCCGGCGCGTAGACCAGCGTCAGCGCGCGTGCTCCGCGCGCGGCGACGAGGCGCTCGACCTCGGCCACGAGCGCCGCGCCCACCCCCTGCCCGCGGCGCGCGCGCACGACGACGAGCGAGCCCAGGTCGGCGCGGCCGCCGTCGGGCGAGAGCCTGGCCACGGCCGCGCCGGCCGGGAGGCCGTCGACGAGCGCGCCGACGGCCACGCAGTTCGCATCGCCCGGCGACGCGCGGAGCGGCCCGAGGATCAGGCCGGCGAAGGCCGGCGCTGCCTCGCGGTCGAGGGGGCGGAGCTCGAGGCTCAAGGGCCGTCTCCGCGTCCCCCGAGCGGGGGCGAGGCGCGTCCGAGCGTCAGCCAGCAGCGCGCCGGCCCGGCGCGCAGGGCGCGCCCGCGGGCCTCGGGACGCGCCCGGGAGCGCGGCGCCGGCGCGCCGGGCGCCGCCCTCGTCGTCGACGAGCCGCCCCGACGAGCGCGGCGCTCCTCTCCTGAGCCGATCACCAGCCGCCCTGGCCCGTCACCGGACCGCCGCCGCCCGCGACGAGCTCCAGCTCGAGGTCGGAGCGCTCCGACTCCGACCGCGACCTCCTCGAGCTCGTCCCCGGTGAACACGTCGCCCCCATCATCCGTCGCCGAGGCCCACGTTCGCCGAGGCTCACGAGCGCGGCGGCGCCACCGACGCGCCCCTCGCCTCCGCCTGAAGCTGCGGGTCCGCGGCGGCCCCTTGCCCTGTGCCTCGACGGCCTGCCCGTCGACGGCCTGGCTCTCCAGCGTGCGGGCCGAGTCTCACAGCGCCGCCTCGACGCCGCAAGGGGCCGCCCTGCGGGCGGCGACCTCCGCCCGGGTCCGTACATGTCCTGCGCCGTGATCGCCACGCGACGGCGTCGCTCCAGGCCGAACGACCTTCCGTGCCGTCGGCGAGGCCGCCGCCGAAGGGGAGCTGTCGGACGTCGCGCCGGGGCTCGTGGCCAGCGGGCAGCTGCGACTGCGACGCGGCCGGACCGGTCCTGGGCGCCTGATCAGCCGATCGGGCGGGCGCGGAGCGCCAGGGCATCCAGGAGCGTCGCCTCGATCCGCTCGAGCGAGCCCTCGTTCGCCGCGTCGGCGGCGATCACCCACCACAGCCGCCCGCGCCTGACGCCGCTCGACATGGCGACGGAGCCGGGGTCGGCGTCGGCGGAGGACGGGTCGTGCTCGACGGTCCAGTCGAGCACCCGGAACCCCTCGTCCCCGCGCGGCGCGTCGAGCTCGCCGCGGAACTCGAACGCGAGGTCCGGCCGCCCGGCGGCCTCGTCGTCGAGCGCGGGCTCGAGCGTCCGCCGCGCCGCCGCCAGCGCGCGCTCGACCGCCGTCGGCGTCGGGTCGTCGAGCCGGAGCGCGAACCGCCGGGACAGGTAGCCCACGGTCAGCGCGGGGTCGACGCCGCCCGCGGGGAAGCGGCCGTGGTCCTGCACCCAGGCGACCGGCCGCAGCGAGAGGCGGGGCCCGCGCCAGGCGCGGGCGAAGGCGCTCAGGAGCAGCGCCTCGACGCCGGCCGGCGTGGGGTGCTCGGTGAGGAGCGCCTGGCTCTGCGCGAGGTCGACCTCGTGCCGGAGGGACCGGACCCTCGGCCCCGCCGGCGCCGCCAGCCGGGGCGCCGGCGGCCGGCCCGCCGCGGCCCGGCAGTACGCCGCGTACGACCCGCCGCGCAGCAGCGGCGCCGCGTCACCCCGCCGGAGGGCGTCGACCGCCCGCGCGAGCTGCGGGACGACGAGCGTGTGCGAGACCGTATCCATCACGAGGTGATGCGCGAACAGGACCAGGACCCCCGGCTGGACCGGTCCCCGGTCGAGCAGCAGGGCCGCGACCACCGGCCCGCGGGCGAGGTCGACCCGCGCGCGCAGCCCCGCGAGGAGCTCGGCGCGCCGCGCCCGGACGCCGGCCGGCGTCAGCTCGCGGGCGTCGACGCGCTCGAGCGCGCAGCCGCCGCCCGGCGGGGCGACGACCTGCCGCCAGACGCCCGCGTCGTCGCGCCGGAAGCGCAGGCGCAGGGCGTCGTGCGCCTGCTCGAGCGCCAGGAAGGCCGCCTCGAGGGTCGCGGGCGAGAGCCCGGGCGGCGTGCGCAGGAACACGAGGATCCCGTGCGCCTCGGGCCGCGGCGAGCGGAGGAGCGCCGCCTGGCTGGGGTGCAGGGGGACGTCGTCACCATCGGTCGCGTCACCATCGGTCGCGTCACCATCGGTCGCGTCGGCGGCGTGCACCGGGGCGGCGCGTGGGGCCACCGGCGCGGCGAGCCGCGCGACCTCCCGGAGCGAGCGGGCGCCGTCGACGGCCGCGACGGACAGGGAGCGCCCGAGCGCCGCCTCCCAGGCCAGGACCAGGTCCACCCGCACGAGCGAGTTCAGGCCCAGGTCGCGCAGCGGGGCGTCGAGCGACAACGACGCGGCCGGCTGTCCGAGCACGGTCGCGGTCGCGTCGCGCAGGCGCTCGAGCGCGTCGTCGCCGGGCCGGCGCTGGAGCTCCGCCTCCAGCGCGCGCGCCAGCGCGGCGGGCGTCGAGGCGTGGGCCAGCAGGTCCGGCGGGAGGCGGACCTCCAGGTGGTCCTCCAGCGCGCTCAGGAGCTGCAGGGCCGCGAGCGAGTCGAGCGCGAGCCCGCGCTCGTCCAGGCGCGCCGCCAGCCAGGCCTCGAGCGCCTGCGCCCTCGGCGACGCGGGCGCCTCGGGCGTCGCCTGCACGCCGTCGGGCGCGCGCCACTCGCCGACCACGCCCGTGAGCACGTCCTTCGCCAGGAGGTCGCGCGCCGCGCGGCGCTGCGTCTTGCCGCTCGACGTGCGCGGGAGCGCGCCGGGCAGGACGAGGACCAGGCGGCGCAGGTCGAGGCCGTGCGCGTCGGCCAGCGCGGCCCGCGCGGCCTGGGCGACCTCCGCGGCGTCGACCGAGCGGGCGGCCGCGCGCTCGACCTCGGCCACGACGACGAGCTCCAGGTCGTCCTCCGCCCCGGCGAGCGCGACCGCGGCGGCGCCGTGCGGGCGCAGCGCCGGGTGCACGCCCTCGAGCGTGGCCTCGAGGTCCTGCGGGTGGTGGTTGCGGCCGCGGACGACCAGGACGTCGTCGCGGCGTCCGACGACGAACAGCGCGTCGCCGCGCAGGAAGCCCAGGTCGCCGGTGCGCAGGAACGTCCCGGCCTCGCCGGTCAGGCGGCCTTCGAACGCCGGGGCCTCGGCGCGGCCGAAGTAGCCGGGGCACACCCCGCCGCCGCGCACCCACACCTCGCCCACCTCGTCGGGCGCGCATGGGCGACCCGTGTCGTCGGTGGGGTGCGTCCTCCGCAGGCGCTCGCCGTCCTCGCGGGACGCTCGGGCGCCCTCGGAGGGACCTGGCGTCTGCCCACCGTCGGGGTCGACGATCCGCACCTCGATGTCGCCGATCGGTCGGCCCGAGGCCACGAGCTCGCGCCGGTCGCCCGGGTCCCCCGGGGCCGGCGGGCGCACGAGCCCGCGGGTCAGCGCCGCCGCGCTGACGACCTCGCGCAAGGCAGGGCGCAGCGTCGGGCTCCACGTGACGGTCAGCGTGGCCTCGGCCAGCCCGTAGCAGGGCGCGAACGCCCCGGGGCGGAAGCCGCAGGGTCCGAAGGCCGCCGCGAAGCGCTCCAGCGTGGCCGCGCGCACGGGCTCCGAGCCGTTGACGGCGATCTCCCACGGGCTCAGGTCGAGGCGCGCGCGCTGCGCCGGAGTGACGCGCCGGGCGCACAGGTCGTAGGCGAAGTCGGGCCCGGCGCTGAAGGTGCCGCGCGCGCGGGTCATCACCTCGAGCCACGCCGCAGGCCGCTGCAGGAAGGCCGCCGGCGCGAGCTGCACGAGCGTCCCGTCGACGAACAGCGGCAGGAGCAGGCCTGCGACGAGCCCGAAGTCGTGGAAGTGCGGCAGCCAGCTGACGAAGCGCGTGTCGGCGGTCAGGTCGCCGGCCGCGCGGTTGAGCGCCAGGTTGTGCAGGAGCCGCCCGTGCGGCACGACGACGCCGCGCGGGGCGGTCGTCGAGCCCGACGTGTACTGAAGGAGCGCGACGTCGTCGGGCCCGCAGGCGCGCTCGCGCCAGCCGTCCTCGAGCCCCGCGGGCAGGTCGTCGGTCGCGAGCACCGGGACCGGCGCGCCGCCGTCGTCCTTCAGCCAGCCGGCGATCTCGCCCGCGAGGGCCGACGTCGTGAGCACGAGCGCCGCCCCCGAGTCGGCCAGGATCGCGCGCAGGCGCGGCACGTGGCGGCGGTTCGCCGGCGGGTAGGCCGGCACGGCCACGACGCCGGCGTGGAAGCAGCCGAACAGCGCGCCCAGGAGCTCGAGCCCGGGCGGGTGCAGGAGCACGGCGCGGTCGCCCGGGCGGCAGCGCTCCTGCAGGAGGGCCGCCGTGGCCCGCGCGTGACGGTCGAGCTCGCCCGGGGTGAGCGTCCGGCGCGGACCGTCCCAGGTCCCGTCGACGAGGTAGGTGAACGTCGAGCGCCCCGGGCGCTCCGCGGCGCGCGCCCGCAGGAGCGCCGAGAGCGAGGCGAAGCCGGGCGCCGCCGGCGCCGGCCGCGGGAGCGCCTTGCGCCACACGTGCTGCCGCGACGGCGGCGGCACGTGAGGGGCGAGGGCGGCCGCGACGAGCGCCTGCATGGGGCCGTTCGTCTCGTCGACGGTAAGGACGTGCCGCGCGACCGACGGGTCGCCTACGGTGCGGCGCAGCGCCTCGGCGCACAGGGCCAGCCCGACGCCGGTCCCCTGCAGGTCGCGGCGCACGAGCAGCGTGTGCCACAGGAGCGCGTTCGGCTCGACCCGCGAGCACAGGACCCAGCCCACGACGTCGGCGCCCTGGCGCAGGACCAGGTTCAGGTAGGTCCGCTCGCGGTGACGGTCGGCCGCCGCGAACGGCTCCCACGCGGCCCCGAACCAGGGGGCCGCGCGCAGGGCGTCGCGCTCGTCGGGGGTCACCTCGTCCAGCGGCGCGCAGGTGAAGCCCGCCGGGAGCCGGGCCGTCGCCAGCCACGGCAGGCGGGTCATCGCCTCGGCGCTGGCGCGGTAGACGGCGCTCACCGGCCCGTTGTCCTCGAACCCGCGCCGCGCGAGCAGCCGCCGCAGGGCCGGCGTCGAGGGCCTGCCCGGCGCGTAGACCAGGGTCAGCGCGCGCGCCCCGCGCGCGGCGGCGAGCCGCTCGACCTCGGCCACGAGCGCCGCGCCCACCCCCTGCCCGCGGCGCTCGAGCGCGACGACGAGCGAGCCCAGGTCGGCGCAGCCGCCGTCGGGCGAGAGCCTGGCCACGGCCGCGCCGGCCGGCCGACCGTCGACGAGCGCGCCGACGGCCACGCACGTCGCCTCGCCGGGCGACGCGCGGAGCGGCGCCAGGATCAGGCCGGCGAACGCAGCCGCTGCCTCGCGGTCGAGGGGGCGGAGCTCGAGGTTCATGGGGGGGCGTCTCCGCGGTCGCCAGCAGTAGACCACGGTCACCGAAGGCACCGCCCGGCCTGCAGCGGGTGTCAAGACGAGGACTCACCACGGAGGACACGGAGAAGGTCATGGGAGGGAGGCCTCCTCCTGGACCTCCTCTCCGTGCCCTCCGCATCTCTGTGCGAGGGACTTCCGCCTGGGTCCCTGCGGTCGCATCGCTTATGGTGCGCGACGTGAATCGCGACGCGACCGGCGTCCTCGAGCGCATCTTCCGGCGCCGCGGTCGGACCTTCCGCCAGACCCAGACGACCGAGTGCCCGATCGCGGCGATCGGGATGATCCTCGACCACCACGGCTGCACGGTCCCGCTGGAGGAGCTCCGGCGCCGCGCCGGCGTGTCGCGCGACTGCGCGAGCGCGGGCGACATCCTGAGAGTCGCGCGCGAGCTGGGCCTCGAGGGCCGCGGGCGTCGCGCCGAGCTCGCCGACCTGGCCACGATCCCGACGCCGTTCATCGCGCACCTGAGGTTCATCCACTTCGTCGTGATCGAGGCGGTTCGCGACGGGCTCGTCCACATGAACGACCCCGCCGCCGGGCGGCACGCGCGGCCGATCGAGGAGCTCGACCTCAAGTTCACCGGCGTGGTCCTCGAGTTCACCCCCACCGACCGCCTCCGCCCGGGGACGCCGCCGCCCTCCGTCGCGGCGCTGGCGGCGCGGGGGGCGCGCGAGCGGCCGCTCGCCGCGGTCGCGCTCGCAGTCACCACGATCGGGATCGCGCTCGCCTGGAGCGGCGCGGCCCTGGGGCTCGCGCGAGGGGAGCTCTCGGCCCTCGCCGTCCTGAGCGGCGTCGCCTTCGCCCTCGTCCTCGCCCGCGAGGCGTGCCTCTCGACCGCGGCCCTCGGGCTCGCGGCGACCGTCTCGAGCCGGGTCCTCCGGCACATGCAGCGCCTCCCCTTCGCGTTCTTCACCTACCGGCTCCCCGACGACCTCACCGTCCTCGTGCGCTCGCCGGTGACGCTCGCCGAGGCCTGGACGGGGCTCTCGCGCGCCGCGCTCGGGGTCGCGGCCGTCCCGCTCCTCGCGCTCGCCCTCGCGACGATCGACCCCGTCGCCGCGGCCCTCGTCGTCCTCGTGGGCGCCGCCCACGTCGTCCTCGGTCGGACGGCGCTCCGGCCGGCCTCGCGGCGGTTCGAGGAGATGCTGCGCGTCCGGGGGGAGGGGCTCCCGGCCCACATCGCCGACAAGCTCTCGTCCGCGCGGACGGGCGGCCTCGACGACGAGATCGCCTCGGCGCTCGCGGGCGAACGCGCCGAGAGCCTGTCCGTCGCGCACGAGCAGGCGACCGTCCGCGCCCTCGGCGTTGCGGCGCCCCGCCTGTTCGAGGGGCTCGCCCTGGTCGCGGCGCTCGGGCGCGGCGGGGCGCTCGGCCTGGGGCCAGGTCCGCTCGCGGCGCTCGCGCTCCTCGCCCTGGCGGTCGCGGCCCGCGCGCGGGACCTCGCCACGGACGAGGGCGAGCTCGAGACGATCGAGGACGGGGTCGCGCCGCTGGCGGAGGTGCTGTCGCTGCCGCCGGAGGCCCCTCCGCCGGCGCTCCCCCCACCGGCGGAGGGCGGGGTCCTGCGCCTCGACGGCGTGACGTTCGGGTACGCGCTGGGGAAGGCGCCGCACGTCGAGGGGGTGTCGATCGAGGTGCGACCGGGGACGTCGCTCGGGGTCACGGGCCCGTCGGGCGGCGGGAAGTCGACGATCGCCGGCCTCCTCGCGGGGCTCCATCGACCCTGGGCGGGGAGCGCCACGCTCGGCGGGCGCCCGCTCGACGCGGTCCCGCGGTCGGAGCTGGCCTGGATCCACCGCTCGCCGGTCGTCTTCGAGGCGACGCTCCGCGAGAACCTGTCGCTCTTCGACCCGGGCCTCGACGACGAGCGCCTCCTCCGCGCCGCGCGCGACGCCTGCTTCGACGAGGTGATCGCGGCCCGCGCTGACGGGCTCGGGGCGCGGCTCTCGGCCGGCGGGCTCGACCTGAGCGCGGGCGAGCGCCAGCGGCTCGAGCTCGCGCGGGCCCTCGCGCGCGACCCGCGGACCCTGATCCTCGACGAGGCGATCGAGGCGGTCGAGCCCGCGCTCGAGGCGAGGCTGCGCGAGCGGCTCCGCGCGCGCGGCGTGACGCTCGTCGTCGTCTCGCACCGCGCGAGCACGCTCGCCGCCTGCGACGCGGTGGTCACGGTCGAGGGCGGCAGGGTCGTCGCCGAGCGCTCGGCGCCCCACGACCCCCGCGCCGGCGCGCTCAGGAGCCCGCTCCACGGCGAGCACGACCCGCCGCCCCCGCGCGGCCAGGAGCGCGGCACCGACCCGGAGCTCGCGGCGGCCTTCGCGCTCGTCGCCCGGGCGTCCGGCGAGCGCGCCCCGCCGCTCGCAGGACCCCCGCTCGCCGCGGGGCGGGCGGCGGTCCTCGACCTCGCCCGCCGCGCGGGGCTCCGCGCGCGTCACGTGCGGCTCCTGCGCGGCCTCTGGTGGGGGCCAGGCCGCGACTCGGGCCCGCTCCTCGCCTTCGAGGCGCAGGGCGGCGCGCCGGTGGCGCTCCTCCCGGTCGCCGGCGGCGGCGCCTACGACCGGGTCGACGCCCGCGGGCGGACGCGCCTCACCGCCGAGGGCGTCGAGGCGCTCGAGCCGTTCGCGTGGGTCCTCCACGGCGCGCTCCCCGCGAGCGCGAGGCGGCCGCGCGACCTCCTCGCGCACGCGGCGGCGCGCACGCGGCGCGAGGCCGGGCGCGCGCTCGCCCTCTCGATCGCGGCGGGCCTGCCAGGGGCGCTCCTGCCGCTCGGGACCTTCGCCCTGCTGACCTGGATCGTCCCGCTCGGCGAGGCGGCGGTCCTCGTCCAGGGCGTCGTCGCCGCGGCCCTGGCCCTCGTGGCGGCCGCGCTCCTCGACCTGAACCGCTCGATCGCCGTCCAGCGGCTCGCCGCGCGCTTCGAGCAGGCCGCCACGGCCGGCGCGGTCGACCGGCTCCTCGGCCTCCCCGGCGCCTTCTTCCGGCGCCTCCCGCGCGGCGAGCTCGAGCGGCGCTGGCGCGGCCTCGGCCAGGCCCTCGAGCGCGTCTCGCGCGCGAAGCTCGACGGCCTGAGCGCGAGCCTCTCCGGGCTGGCGAGCCTCGGGGCGGTCGCGCTCCTCTCGCCCCCGCTCGCCCTCGTGGCCGCGGGCGTCCTCGCGCTGCACCTCGCCGCGCGGGCGCTCCTCGCGCGGCGCGTGCTCACCTGCGAGGAGCGCCGCTCCGACGTGGCACGGGCGAACTTCCGCTTCCTGCTCGAGGCCCTGCGCGGGGCCGCGCGGCTCCGCTCGGCGGGCGCCGAGGCCGCGGTCGCCGCCGCCCACGAGGCGCGCCACGCGCCCGAGCTCGCGACCGTCGAGCGGCTCCACCGCACGCGCCGGGCCGAGCGCGCGCTCGACGAGGCGCTGCCGCTCGCGGGCGCGGCGGCCCTCGCCCTCGTCGCCGTGACGCGCGGCGCCGACCCGGCCACGCTCGTCGCCGCCCTCGTGGGGTGGTGGCTCGCGTGCGGGCCGGCCGTGGCGGCGGCCACGTGGCTCGAGGGGGCGATCGTCGCGGGGCTCGACCTGGCGCGGTTCGCGCCGCTCCTCGAGGAGCCGCCCGAGCGCCCGTCGGGCGGCGTCGCGCCGGGGGTCCTGCGCGGCGAGGTCGAGGCGCGCGCGCTCGCGTTCCGACACCCCGGCGCCGCGCGGGCGGCGCTCGAGTCGGTCTCGCTCTCGGTCGCGCCCGGCGAGGTCGTCGCGCTCGCGGGCCCCTCGGGCGCGGGGAAGTCGACGCTCCTCCGGCTGCTCCTCGGCCTCGAGCAGCCGCTCGCGGGCGAGGTGCGCCACGACGGGCGCTCGCTCGCGGAGCTCGACGTCCGCGCCGTGCGCGCGCAGACGGGGGCGGTGCTGCAGGAGGAGCGCCTCGCCACGGCGACGCTGCGCTCGAACGTCGCCTTCAGGGCCGCGCGCGACCTCGACGAGGTGTGGGCCGCCCTGCGCGCGGCCGGGCTCGAGCACGACGTGCGCGCCATGCCCATGGGCGTCCAGACGATCGTCGAGGACGACCGCGTCTCGACCGGGCAGAAGCAGCGCCTGCTCCTCGCCGCGCAGCTCCTGCGCGCGCCGCGGGTGCTCGTCCTCGACGAGGCGACGAGCGCGGTCGGCGAGGACGCCGAGGCCGCGCTCCTCGCGAGCGTGCGGCGGAGCGGCGCCACGTGCATCCTCGCCGCCCACCGGGCGAGCACCCTGCGCCTGGCCGATCGCGTCCACGTCCTCGAGGGCGGGCGGATCGTCGAGTCGGGCCGGCCGGCCGACCTGCTCGCGGGCGACGGGGCGCTCGCGCGCCTGTTCGCGACCACGGGCAGGGAGGTGCCGGCGTGAGCCGCCCGGTCTTCCGGCGCCGCGCCCTGGCGTGGCTGAGCGAGCCCGAGGACGCGGGCATCCCGCTGACGATCGCCGCGGCGTCGTGGCGCTCGTGGGCGGCCTTCGTCGTCGTGCTGGCCCTGGTCGCCTGCGTCCTCGCGCTCGAGACCGTGCCCGTCGAGGACGGAGCCGGCGCGCGGCGCGTGAGCCCGCTCCGGCTGCTCCTCGGGAAACGCGCGCCGTGAGGCTCCGGTCACCTGGCGCCGCGGGTCAGCGGCTCCGGGTGGCCTAGCAGTGCGTGCCGGACTGTCCGCAGTCGGTGGGGATGCCGCCGGCGACGAGCTCGAGCTCGAGCTCCGAGAGCTCCGCATCCTCCATGGCGGCCTTCGCCTCCTCGTTGGTGAAGTCGAAGCCGTGCGCCTCGCCGACGGACGCGAGGCCCGCGCCGCCCGGCGCCAGGGCCTGGCGGCAGGCGTCCTGGAGCACGTCGTTCGTGGCCACCGCGCGGCGGAACTCGTCGAAGGACTTCGTGGACATGGCCCCTCCCGGCGATCACGCAGCGACGCTGCGGTGCCAAGGGGAACCGTAGCCGACGGCCCGGTCGGGGGGGATGCCGCTCTTCGGCTACATCCGGGCCGAGCCGTGCCTCGGCAGGATGAACCGCGCCATGAGCTCCAGCCGGCTCGAGACCCCGGCCGCCCGGTAGACGTGCTCCACGTACTTGTGCACCGTGCGCGGGCTCAGGCCGGCGAGCGCCGCGATCTCCTTCTCGGAGCGCCCGGTGAGCAGGGCATCGAAGATCGTGCGCAGCCGCGGCGCGAGCCGAGCCCGCAGCCCTTCGAGGCGGAGCCGGCCGGCGTCGTCCGCGAGCGGCTCCGCCAGCTGCCTGAAGAACCAGCGGAGCGCGCCGAGCAGCGCGCCCAGGAGCGCGCGCTCGCGCGCGCCGAGCGGGGGCTCGCCGACCTCGCGGCCGACGCCGAGGAGGACCTCCCGGCCGGGGGCGATCGGCGCCATGCCGCCGCCGTTCGAGTCGAAGCCGAGCATGCGCGCGAACGCGGCGTGCGGGTGGCGCTCCCACACCCGGTCCGGAACGAGGTCCGGGCGAAGGTGGGCGCGCACCCGGCCGGGCATCGCCCGGAGCTCGGGCACGAGCGGATGCTCGATGTAGGCCCCGTCCTCGAAGAAGGGCTTCTGCGTGGCCGCGAGCTGCCATTCGTCGAGGCCGCCGAAGTCCAGCAGCACGGCGCCGCGGGGCGGCGGCGCGCTCGCGGGTGACCGCTCGAGGTCGAAGATCGACCACATGACGGAGCGCGCGCCGAGGAGGCGCTGGGTCGAGGCGAGGAGGACGCGCCGGGCCTCGTCGCGCGCCCCCGCGGCCATGAGCTCATCGAGCGAGCAGACCAGGTCCAGGACCTCGCGGAGGTCCTTACGGGCCAGTTCGTCGCGTCGGGGCACGAGCGCATCCTAGCGACGGGCCCCGCCCGCCGCCGCTCGAGACCGGCGTCGCGGTCCCGCCGGCCACCAGGTCGAGCTCGAGCGGGGGAGGCCCCCCGTGGTGACCTACCTGCGGGTCAGCTGATCGTGCCGCCGGCCACGAGGTCGAGCTCGAGCTCGGAGAGCTCACTCTCGGCCATGACCTCCGCGGCCTCGGCCGGGGTGAACTCGAGGCCCCGCGCGCGGGCGAGGCCGAGGAGAGCCGCGGCGTCGCCGCCCGCCTCCATGGCCTTCCGCACCTGCTCGGCCAGGGCGGGGTCTGCCGCGATCGCGGCCCGGAACTCACTCACGTGCTGCCTGGACACACCCGCCTCCTTCACCGGAGCCGACAGAGCCGGCCGACCCGACCCTGGCTCAGACGTTGCTCCCGCCGCAGTTGGGGGTCCCCCCGGCCACGAGGTCGAGCTCGAGCTCGGACAGCTCGCTCTCGGCCATGGCCACGTCGGCCTCGGCCCGGGTGAACTCGAAGCCGCGGGTCCGCGCGAGGGAGATCAGGGCCTCGGGGGCGTTCTCGGCGTTCATCACCGCGCGCACCTGCTCGGCGAGCGCGGGGTCGGCGGCGATCGCCGCCCGGAAGTCGGTCACGTGCTGCTTCGACATGGTGGGTACCTCCGGGACGTAGGCGGTGACGCCAACGTCCGGCCGAATGGTAGATCAGGTGGCCCACCAGGGACAAACGGAGCCCGCCCCCACCCGTTCGGGCAGGTCCGCGGCCTCCGTCCCAGGGACGGGCGTCGTCGCCCTCGGCTGGCTAGAGTCGGCGTGCCCGGGGGGGACATGCGGAAGGTGCTCTACATCCTCGGTCGGCTTGCCGACGAGGACGTCGACTGGTTGACCGTGACGGGCTCCCGCCGACGGCTGACACGGGGGACCGTGCTCGTCACGGAGGGCACGCCGATCGACGAGGTGTTCCTCGTCCTCGACGGCGAGCTGGCCGTGACGTCGTCGCGCACGGGGGCGCGCGAGCTGGCGCGGCTCGGCAGCGGCGAGGTCGTGGGCGAGCTGTCTTTCCTCGACTCGCGGCCGCCGGTGGCCACCGTGTCCGTCGCCGGTGAAGAGGCCACCGTGCTCGGGATCCCGCGCGGCGCGCTCTCGACCAAGCTCGAGGAGGACGCCGCGTTCGCCGCCCGCTTCTACCGGGCGCTGGGCACGTTCCTGGCCGCGCGCCTGCGCAGCACCGTGCTCGAGCTGGGCGACGCGCGGGCGTCCGGGGCCGCCCGGGCCGAGGCGGAGGACGAGCTCGACCCCGAGCTGCTCGATCAGCTCGAGCTCGCCGGCGCCCGGTTCGACTGGATGCTCGGTCGGCTGCGAGGCGAGTGATGGAGCGGCCGGGCGGGCTGTTCCGCAAGCAGGCGCTCGAGCGGCTGTCGTCGCCCGAGCGCCTGGACGAGCTGCTGGTCGTCCTCGGCCGCGGCGACTGGACGCTCCTCGTCACGGCGGCGGCGCTCGTGATCGCCGCGCTGGCCTGGGGCGCCCTGGGCCGGATCCCGCTCTACGCCGAGGGGCGGGCGGTCCTGGCCCGCCCGGGCGCGGTGGCGCCCGTGGCCGCCCACGCGGCCGGGGTGCTCGAGCGCCTCGACCTCGCCGTGGGCGCCCGCGTCGAGGCGGGCCAGGCGGTGGCCTGGCTGGGCCAGCCGCTCCTGGAGCAGCGCCTGGCCGAGGGGCGCCTGGCGCTCGAGCGCGCGCTCGCCCACCAGGCGGCGCGCCGCGCCGGCCAGGCGGCCGAGCACGCCGTCGCCCGCGAGGGGCTCGAGGCGCGCCGCGCGCGGGCCGAGCGGAGGATCGACGAGGCGCGCGCGGCGGTCGCTGTAGCGCGCCGCGACCTGGAGCGGGCCGCCGGGCACGACCGCGCGCGGGTGGCCGAGCTGGAGGCCCTGGCCCGCGCGCACCTGGCGGCCGCGCGCGAGCGCGAGGTGGCGCTGCGGCGCCTCAAGGCCGAGGGCACCGCGTCCGACCAGGCGGTCGTCGACGCCGAGCGGGTGGCCCTGACCGCCGCGAGCACGCTCGGCGACCTGGACGTCCGCGCGCTGGGCCTCTCCCAGGCCGAGATCAACGCGGAGCAGGCGTGGGTCGAGGCGCTCCACCGGACGCTCGACGTCGAGGACGCGCTCGCGGCGATGAACCGGGAGGAGGCCGGCCTGGCCGCGCGCGAGGCCGAGCTGGCCGCCGACCAGGCGCTCGAGCTCGCCGCGGCGCGCGCCGCCGTCGAGGCGGCCGAGCGCGAGCTGGCCGACGCGGCGACGCTGCGCGCGGCGCGGTCGGGCGTGGTGCTCGAGGTGGCGGTCGTCGTCGGCGACCACGTGGCCGCGGGCCAGCGCCTGGCCTCGGTGCAGGTCGACGGCTCGGGCGACGGCCCGCTCGTGGCCCTGGGCTTCTTCGCCGTGAAGGGCGGCAAGCTCGTCGCGCCCGGCGCGCGCGCGGAGCTCACGCCCGACATGGTCGAGCGCGAGCGCTTCGGCGGGGTCCTCGGCCACGTACGCGAGGTCGCGACCTTCCCCGTGAGCACCGCGGCCGCCTCCAGCCTCGTGGGCGACCGCGAGCTGGCCGCCTCGCTGACGGCCGAGGGGCGGCAGGTGCACCTGACGATCGACCTCGCGCCGGCGGCCGACACCCCGAGCGGCGTGGCCTGGACGCTCTCGGGCGGCCCCGACCTGACGCTGAGCGAGGGGACCACCGCCGACGTCCGCGTGCGCGTCGAGGAGGTCCCGCCGCTGGCGCTGCTCCTGCCGGCCCTGCGCCGGCTCCTGCTCGACCGGAGGCCCGACGCGCGGTGACCACCCCCCGTCGGGTCCGGACGCCCACCGTGCTCCAGATGGAGGCCGTCGAGTGCGGCGCAGCGGCGCTGTGCATCGTGCTCGCCCACCACGGGCGCGTCGTGCCCCTGCCCGTCCTGCGCCGCCAGTGCGGCGTGTCGCGCGGCGGGAGCAAGGCCTCGAACCTGGTGAAGGTCGCGCGCGAGTACGGCCTCACGGCCAAGGGCCTCAAGCGCGACGTCGACAAGCTGGCCGACCTGCCGCTGCCGTTCGTCGTCTTCTGGACGTTCAACCACTTCCTCGTCGTCGAGGGGTTCACCGCCGACCGCGTGCTCCTGAACGACCCGGCCTGCGGCCCCCGCTCGGTGAGCAAGGAGGAGTTCGGCGACTGCTTCACGGGCGTCGTCCTGACCTTCGAGCCGACGCCCGAGTTCACGCGCGGCGGGCGCTTCCCGACGCTCCCCGAGGCCCTCGCCCGGCGCCTCGACGGCTCGTGGCGCGAGGTGGGCTACTGCGCGGCGGCCGGGGCGCTCAACGGGATGCCGCTGATCGCCGGGGCCTTCTTCGGGCAGCTGTTCATCGACCACATCCTCGTGGCGCAGCGCCCCGACTGGCTCATCCCGCTCATCCTGGCCATGGCGCTCACGGTGGCCCTGGGCGTGCTCACGACCCGCTTGCAGCTCCGCGCGCTGCGCCGGCTGGGCGGCCGGCTGGCGCTCCTGCACACCGACCGCTTCGTGCACCACCTGCTGGCCCTGCCGGCGAGCTTCTACGTGCAGCGCTACGCGGGCGAGATCGCCGACCGCGTGCGCCTGAACCAGAAGGTCGCCGACGTGATCACGGGCCCGCTCGGCCGCGCGGTGACCGACGTGACCGTCCTCGGGCTCCTGGCGGTGACGATGCTCGCCTACGACCTGGCGCTGACGGCGGTCGTGGTCGGGTCCGCCGCGGCGTCGTTCTGGGCCCTGCGCCGGCTGACCCTGCAGGTGGCCGACGAGACGCGGCGCGTGTCGCTCGAGCTGGGCAAGAGCGCGGGCGTCGTCGTGGGCGGGCTGCGCGGGATCGAGACGATCAAGGCCGCCGCCGCGGAGGACTCGATCTTCCAGCGCTGGGCCGGGCACTACACCAAGGCGCTCGGCGACCAGCAGCGGGTCTCGGTGGCGGCGGCCCGGCTGACCGTGCTGCCCGAGCTCTCCCACGCGCTCGTGAGCCTGCTGGTCATCGTGCTGGGCGGCCTGCGCGTGCTCGAGGGCCAGCTCACGATCGGCGGGCTCTCGGCGTTCTTGCTCCTCGTGAACCGCTTCAACGCGCCGATCGAGAGCCTGGCGCGCCTGGCCCTGACGATCCAGGAGCTGCGCGGCGACCTGGGGCGCCTCGACGACGTGCTCGACAACCCACGGGCGCCGGCGCCCGCGCCGACGGCGGACGCCCCGAGCGCGCTCGACGGCCGCGTGGAGCTGGACGGCGTACGCTTCGCCTACAGCTCGGTCGACCCGCCGATCGTCGAGGGCTTCTCGCTCCGCGTCGCCCCGGGCCACGTCGTGGCGCTCGTGGGGTCGAGCGGCTCGGGCAAGTCGACCGTCGGCCGCCTGCTGGCCGGGCTCTACGAGCCCGACGCCGGGCAGATCCTCTACGACGGGGTCCCGCGCAGCGCGCACCGGCCCGAGGTCCTGAGCGACGGCGTGGCGCTGGTCGAGCAGGAGGTCCTGCTCTTCGCCGGGACGGTCCTCGACAACCTGACGCTCTGGGACGAGACGCTCCCGCGCGAGCAGGTGGTGCGCGCCTGCGAGGACGCGGCGATCCACGAGGCGATCCTGGGCCTGCCCGGCGGCTACGGGGCGGAGCTGCTGGAGGGCGGCGCCAACCTGAGCGGCGGGCAGCGCCAGCGCCTCGAGCTGGCGCGGGCGCTCGTGCGCGAGCCGCGCGTGCTGATCCTCGACGAGGCCACGAGCGCGCTCGACGCCGAGACCGAGGCGGCGGTGGTCAAGAACCTGCGGCGGCGCGGCTGCACGTGCGTCGTCGTCGCGCACCGGCTGAGCACGATCCGCGGGGCGGACGAGATCATCGTCCTCGAGCGGGGCAAGATCGCGCAGCGCGGGACGCACGAGGCCCTGAGCGCGCGGCCGGGGCCCTACCGGCGCCTGCTCGAGGCGGAGCCCGCCCCGGTGGGGGCCGCGTGAGCGTCCGGCTCGACGGCGGCCTGGTGCGCCTCGACGCGGCGGCCGCGCCGCGCCTGGCGCGCGTCGTGGGCGGGTCGCTGCAGGTGTTCGCGGCGCGCCTCGAGGGCGGCCGCCCCGAGGGGCCGCGGCGGTTCCTGTTCGAGTGCGGGCCGGGCGACCCGCTCGGCTTCCTGCCCACGCGCCGGCCGGCGGAGCACGGGCTGATCGCGGTCGGCCGCGCGGACATCGAGCCCCTCCGGACCGGCGACCCGGCCGGCGACGCCGCCGCGTGGGCCGACGCGTGGACGACCAAGCTGGCGTCGAGCCTGGCGGGGGTCACGCGGCCGCCGGGGGCGCTGTTCGCCGACCCGCGCGCCGAGCGGCTCGCGCCGGACAGCCTGCTCGCCGGCCTCGCCGAGGGCCCCCCGCGCTGGCTCCGCGTTGGCGAGGGCGTCCTGCGCCTGCAGGGCCTGGTCGACGTCGGGCCCGACGACGGCGCCGTGCCGCTCCGCGCGCCGCTCTGGGCACAGGCCCAGGGCGAGGTCGTCCTGGCAGGCGACGGCGAGGCGCCCGGCGACCCGCTCGACGGGCCGACCCGCCTGCTCGAGCTCGTCCTCGCGGCGCTGGCCGCCCTCGACGCCACGGAGGCGGCCGACCGGCAGGAGCGCCTCGGGCGACGCACGGCGCTCGCGGCCGAGGCCTCGCGGCGCAGCGCGCGCCAGCTCGCGTCGGTCCTCGCGCCCGACGGCGTGGGGGCGCCGCCAGTCGGCGGCAGCGACGTCTTCCGCGCCGCGGCGCTCTGCGGGCGGGCGCTGGGGCTGACGCTGCGGGCGGCGCCGGGCGAGGGCGCCGGCGGCGCCGCGGTCGAGGCGATCGCGGCGGCGTCGCACGTGCGCGCGCGCGCCGTGCTCCTGCGCGACGACTGGTGGCGGCAGGACTGCGGGCCGCTCGTGGCGTTCGACGGCCCCGAGCGGCGGCCCGTGGCCCTGCTCTGCCCCGAGGCGGGGCGCTACGACCGCGTCGACCCGGCCAGCGGCGCCAGGGAGCGGGTCACCGCGGCGAACGAGGGCTCGCTCGACCGCGTGGCCTACATGCTCTACGCGCCCATGTCGTCGGCCGCCGGGCGGCCGCTCCAGGGGCTGCTGCGCGGGGGGCGCGGCGACGTCGCGCGGCTGCTCGTGGCGTCGCTGGTCGCGACCGCCCTGGGCCTGGCCCTGCCGCGCGTCCTGGCCACGATCGTCGACGACGCGCTGCCGGCGGCCGATCGCCCGCGGCTCCTCGAGCTGAGCCTGGTGCTCGTCGTGGCGGCGTTCGGCGCGGCGGTCTTCCGCGCGGCCGCCGGCTACGGGGCGGTGCGCCTGTCGACGCTCGTCGACCACCGGCTGCAGACGGCCGTCGTCGACCGCCTCCTGCGGCTGCCGCTGTCCTTCCACCGGCGCTACGCCTCGGGCGACCTGGTCACGCGGGCCATGGCGATCCACGAGATGCGCGCCCGCGTCGGCAACACGCTCATGGCGGCGCTCGTGGCGGCGCTCATGTCGCTCGTGCACCTGGCGATCCTGATCGGCTTCGGCGGGCGGCTGGCGCTCCTGGCCGTGGCGACCGGGGCGGCCTGCGCCCTGGTGGTCCTCGCCGTGGGGACGCGCATGCGCCGGCTCTCGCGCGCGTGGCTGGAGGTGTCGTCGGCCAGCCAGGGCCTCGTGAACCAGCTCGTGGGCGGCGTGACCAAGCTGCGCGTGGGCGGCGCCGTCGACCGCGCCGTGGAGCGGTTCGCGGTCGACCTCGCGCGGCAGCAGGACCTGCGCCTGCGGCAGAACGCCCTGCGCGACGTGATCGCGGGGCTGAACGCGGCGCTGCCGGTGGGCTCGAGCCTGCTCCTCTACGGGCTGACGGCGTACCTCCTGCGCGAGGACGCGGCCGCCGCGCTCCTGACGGGGGTCGCGGCCGAGCCCGCGGTCACGCCCGGCGGGTTCCTCGCCTTCCAGGCGTCGTTCGCCGCGCTGATCGCCGGGGTCACCCTGCTCGGCAACGCGTTCACCGACCTGCTCGACGCGGGCAACCTGTGGGAGCGCGCGCGGCCGATCGTCGAGGGGGCGCCGGAGGGCAAGGGCGGGCAGGCCGACCCGGGGCGGCTGCGCGGGCGGCTCGCCGTGGAGCGGGTGAGCTTCCGCTACCGGGAGGGCGGGCCGGCGATCCTCGACGACGTGACGATCCGGGCGGAGCCGGGGGAGATGATCGCCCTCGTCGGCGGCTCGGGCTGTGGCAAGTCGACGCTCCTGCGCGTCCTCCTCGGGCTCGAGCGGCCGGGCGAGGGGAGCGTCCTGTTCGACGACCAGGACCTGAGCGGCCTCGACGTCGGGGCCGTGCGCCGGCAGATCGGCACCGTCATGCAGGACGGTCGGATCACCGCCGGCTCGATCCTGACGAACGTCAGCGGCGGGCGCTCGCTCGGGCTGAACGAGGTCAACGAGGCGGTGAAGGCGGCCGGCCTCGACGAGGACGTCAAGGCCATGCCCATGGGGCTGCACACGGTGATCAGCGAGGGCGGCGTGAACCTCTCGGGCGGGCAGCGGCAGCGCCTGCTCCTCGCGCGCGCCTTCGCCATGCGCCCGGCGCTGTTCGTCCTCGACGAGGCGACGAGCGCGCTCGACAACCGCACGCAGGCGATCGTCACGGCCAGCCTGGCGCGCCTCAACGCCACGCGGGTGGTCGTCGCCCACCGCCTGAGCACGATCCAGGGCGCCGACCGGGTCTACGTGCTCGAGCGCGGGCGCGTCGTGCAGGAGGGGACCTTCGCCGCGCTGGCGGCGGTCGACGGACCGTTCCGCGCGCTCGTCCGGCGTCAGCTCCCCGCGGACGACCCGCCGGCGGTCGCCCCGCCGCTCCCGGTCGGGTGAGGACGGTCACCGAGGACACCGAGGTGGCACCGAGGACGCCGAGAGGTCCTTCAGACGAGGCTCTCGGTGCCCTCGGTGTGTCCTCGGTGTCCTCGGTGACCGTCCTCTACTCGTCAGGTCAGCCCGGTCACTGCCCCCTCAACGCCGCGAGGGCCTCCTCGGCCCGCCGGCGGTTCGGGTCGCCGGGCGGCAGCAACGTCAGGGCGCGCTCGAGGTCCGACGCCGCGCCGGCCCGGTCGCCGATCGCCAGCCGCACGGCGCCGCGGTTGAGCCAGGCGAGCGCGAACCGCGGCTCGGCCTGCACGGCGAGCGTCAGGTCGTCGAGCCCGCCCTGCGGGTCGCCCTGGCCCGCCCGGAGCGTCCCGCGGAGCTCCAGCGCCTCGGCGTCGCGCGGGTTCGCCTCGAGCAGCCGGGCCGCGTCGGCCAGGGCGCCGGCGGCGTCGCCCAGCCCGCCGCGCGCCCGCGCGCGGTCGATCAGGGCGTTGCGGAACGTCGGCGCGTGCTGGAGGAGGCGGGTCCAGTCGTCGACCGCGCCGCGGAGGTCGCCGGTCTGCGCGCGGAGCCGCCCGCGGGCATAGAGCGCCACCTGGTGCGCGGGGTCGAGCTCGAGGGCGCGGTCCAGGTCGGCGCGCCCGCCGGCAAGGTCGCCGCGCTGGACCCGGCTCGCGCCGCGCGAGGCGTAGGCGCCGCCGTCCGTGGGCGCGAGCGCGATCGCCTCCGCGAAGGCCGCCTCCGCGCCGGCCACGTCGCCCAGGTCCTCGCGGATGACGGCCAGGTTCGTCCGCGCGAGCCGGTAGCCGGGGTCTGCCTCGAGGGCCCGCTCGACGTCGCTCAGGGCGCCCGGGAGGTCCCCGAGCCCCCGGCGCGCCAGGGCGCGGTGCAGCCAGCTCCAGGCCGACGAGGGGTCGAGCGCGACCGCCCGGTCGAGGTCGACGCGCGCCCCCGTCAGGTCGCCGCGCTGCAAGCGCAGCCCCGCCCGACGCCGCGTCGCCTCGGCGTGGCGCGGGTCGAGGGCCAGGGCCCGCTCGAACAGGTCGTACGCGCCGGCGGCGTCTCCTCGGGCCAGCAGCGCCTTGCCGCGCTCGACCACCGCGTCGGCCTCCGAGGCGGCCGGGGGCGGCGCCTCCGTGACGGGATCGACGCGCGCGAGCTGCTCGGTGGGGGCGGGCTCGACCGGCGCAGGCGGGGGCGGCGGCGGGGGCTCGATCCG